>NZ_QKRS01000004.1:0-379018 GCF_024261405.1 Pseudomonas sp. FBF18
CAGGTGCGCTGGCTGCGACGCCAGGCACTGCTGGCGCTACTGCTGCTGGCCGTGGCCCTGGGGTGCTGGCGCTGGGGCGCGAGCCTGCCGGCGGCCTTCACCCTGCTGGCCGCCTTGCTGCTGGGCGCCGCGCTGATGCTGCCGCTGCTGCTCGATGGCGCCCTGGCGCTGTTGCAGCGGCTGTGCCACCGGCCGCTGGCGCAGTGGTTCGTGGCCGACAGCCGCCAGCAACTGCCGGCCCTGGCACTGGCGCTGATGGCGTTGCTGCTGGCGCTGGCCGCCAGCGTCGGGGTGGGCAGCATGACGTCCGGGTTCCGCCAGACCTTTCTGGGCTGGCTCGATCAACGGCTGTCGGCCGAGCTGTACGTGACCCCGCATGACACCGCCCAGGGCCTGGCCATCGCGGCCTGGCTACCCACCCAGCCAGGGGTGCGCGCCGTGCTCGCGCAGTGGCGCACCGAAGTGCGCGTAGGCGGCGCCCCGGTGCAGGTGCAGGGGGTGATCGACCACCCGGCCTACGCGCAGCACTGGCCGCTGCTCGAACAGCGCAGCGAGGCGTGGCGCCAGTTGGCCAGCGGCGCCGGGGCGATGCTCAGCGAACAGTTGGCACGGCGCCTGGCGCTGGACCTGGGCGATCGCCTGAGCTTGCCCGGCGCTGCGCCCCTTGACGTGGTGGCCGTATACGCCGACTACGGCAACCCGCGCGGGCAGGTGCTGGTGAACGCCGACTGGCTGCGGCGCACCTGGCCCGAGGCCACGCTCAACACCCTCAACCTGCGCGTGGCGGGCGAGCAGGTGGCGACGCTCAAGGCCGCGCTGCAGCAACGCTATGCGCTGGACGGCACCCGGCTCGTGGACCAGCGCACCCTCAGGCGCTGGTCGGTGGAGGTGTTCGAGCGCACCTTCGCCGCCACCGCCGCACTCAACAGCCTGACCCTGGGCGTGGCCGGCGTGGCCCTGTTGATCAGCCTTTTGACCCTGGGCCAGAGCCGGCTCGGCCAGTTGGCGCCGCTATGGGCACTGGGCGTCAGGCGCCAGCACCTGGCCTGGCTGTCGCTGGGGCAGACGCTGCTGCTGGCCAGCCTGACCGTGCTGCTGGCAATTCCCCTGGGCCTGCTGCTGGCCTGGTGCCTGGTGGCGGTGGTCAACGTGCAGGCGTTCGGCTGGCGCCTGCCGTTGCAGGTGTTCCCTGGCCAGCTGCTGCAACTGGCGCTGCTGGGCCTGTTCACCGCCCTGCTCGCCGCCGCCGGCCCCCTGTGGCAACTGGCCCGCCGCCAGCCCGCCGAACTGCTGAGGCACTATGCCGATGGAACCTAGACAGTGGGGCGTCCTGCTGCTGTGCCTGCTGCTGGGCGCCTGCGACCCCTCGCCACCGCCACCCGCCGGTTTTGCCGGCCTGGGCCAGGACGCTGCAGCCTTTGCCCCGGTGGTGCGCGGCCAACCGTTGCAGTTCCCGCGTGACCACGGCGCCCATGCGGGGTATCGCATCGAATGGTGGTACGTGACCGCCAACCTGCGCGATGCACAGGGCCGCGACTGGGGTGCGCAATGGACGCTGTTCCGTTCGGCGCTGCGCCCCGGCGCCGAACAGCCGGGCTGGGCCAGCCCCGCCGTATGGCTGGGGCACGCGGCGTTGAGCGGGCCGTTTGGCCATCAGTTCAGTGAAACGCTGGCGCGTGGCGGTGTCGGCCAGGCGGACGTGCAGGCGCAACCGTTCAAGGCCTGGATCGACGACTGGTCGCTGCAGGCGGTGGGCGGCCAAGGCATCGAGCAGTTGCAGATGCGCGCAGGCGGCAACGGCTTCAGCTACGACCTGCAACTGAGCAGCCAGCAGCCCCTGGTGCTGCAGGGCGATCAGGGCTACAGCGAGAAGTCCGGCCAGGGCCAGGCGTCGTATTACTACAGCCAGCCGTTCTATGCCGTGCGCGGTGAAGTACAGCACGAGGGCCGGCGCGTCGAGGTGACCGGCAACGCCTGGCTCGACCGCGAATGGAGCAGCCAGCCGCTGGCCCCCGACCAGCACGGTTGGGACTGGTTTTCGCTGCACCTGGACAACGGCACGCGGCTGATGCTGTTCCAGGTCCGTCAGGCCGATGCACAACCGTACCGGGCAGGCACCTGGATTGCCGCCGACGGCAGCAGCACCGCGCTCAACGGTGCGCAGATCGTGCTTGAGCCGCTGGCCCGCACCCAACTGGTCGACGGCCCGCAGGTGCCCACGCGCTGGCGGGTGCAGGTGCCCGACCGGCAGCTGGACATCGAGGTCGACGCCCTGGTGCCGCAGGCCTGGATGGGCACCCGCTTTCCCTACTGGGAAGGCCCGGTGAAGGTACAGGGCAGCACGGCCGGGCGTGGCTACCTGGAAATGACCGGCTATTCGCGCTGAGCGCCACCGACGCAGCGGCTATTCTTGCCTGAACGCCCCCTTGCCTGGAGTTGCACCATGCCTGGCCTGTCTACTTCCGCCCCCCGTGGCTGGACGCAGTGGTGCAAACCGCTGGCGTTCCTGCTGGTGGCCGCCATCGGCCTGTACTACGTGAAATGGTCGCCCTACTACGCCAAGTCGTTTGTTGCCGCCGACAGCCACAGCATCGGCGCCTCGATCCTGGACGATCACCAGTACGCACCGCTGACGGCAGCGCTGGCGTATGCCCAGGTGTACTTCCTGGCCATCTGGAAGGCGGCGCTGCTGGCGGTGATCCTCGGCTCGCTGGTTCAGGTGCTGATACCGCGGGACTGGCTGCTGCGCCTGTTCGGCAAGGCCGGGCTGGGCTCGACCCTGCGTGGCGGCCTGTTCGCCCTGCCGGGCATGATGTGCAGTTGCTGCGCGGCACCGGTGGCTGCCGGGCTGCGTCGGCAGAATGTGTCGGTAGGCGCGGCGCTGGCGTTCTGGATCGCCAACCCGGTGCTCAACCCGGCCACGCTGGTGTTCATGGGCTTCGTGCTGGGCTGGGAGTTCAGTGCCCTGCGCCTGGTGGCGGGTGTGGTGCTGGTGGTGGGGGTGTCGCTGTTCGCCCAGCGCATCTCGCGCCCGGACGTACTGCCCGAACCCGCGGTGGACGCGGCCAATGTGGCCAGTACCCCGGTGCCCGGCAGCCTGCTGGCACGCTGGATGAAAACCCTGTGGCAGCTGTTCTGGACCACCATCCCGATCTATGTGCTGGCCGTGCTGGTACTGGGCGCGGCGCGGGTGTGGCTGTTTCCGCATGTCGAGGGCGGCATGGGTTCAGGGCTGGTGTGGCTGGTACCGCTGGCGGTGGTCGGCACGCTGTTCGTGATCCCGACGGCGGCGGAAATCCCGATCGTGCAGACGCTGATGGCCCTGGGGCTGGGCACCGCGCCGGCGGTGGCATTGCTGATGACCTTGCCCAGCGTGAGCCTGCCGTCACTGCTGATGCTGCGCACCTCCTTCGATACGCGGGTACTGGTGTGGGTTGCGCTGCTGACGATGCTGGTGGGGGTGCTCAGCGGGCTGGTTGCGCTGCTGGTGCTCTAGGGCCGGCGTGTACCGCCCCCACAGCACCGGCACAGGTGCCTACAGCCGCCTTTCGCGCAGGTAGGCCAGCACCGCGGCCCGATCGCCGGCGAACTCGATGCGAGCCGCCTTGGCATCGCGCTGGTAGGCGTACATCGGGTCGTAGTACTCGCTCAGCAGGCCCTCGATCCACGCACGGTGCAGCTCCACCGCGCCGCTCGCACGCTGCACCTGCAACGCCGCGTCCATCGCCGCCGCCAGGCGCTGGTAACGCTCGCCACCCAGGCGCCGGACAATGCCCGACAGGCTCTCGCGCAGCCGCCCGGCAAAGTGCTCGAAGCCCTGCTCCGGCCCGTGGGCCAGCACGAACTCGGCGCACAGGTCGATCACATAGTCCTGCAGGATTCGTTGCACGCGGCATTCCAGGCTGTCTTCGAGCCACACCAGCGGCGCCTGCTGCATGCGCCGGTACAGGCCCAGCGGCACCGCGCGGCTGCCGATCATGCGCCCCTCGTCCTCGAGCACGAACTGCTCGATGCCGGCGTTGCGCTTTTTCAGCAGGTCCACCGCCAGGGTGTTTTCAAAACCGATCTGCGCCGGCTGCGCAGTGGCATGCCGGCCGAAGCTGGAGCCACGGTGGTTGGCGTGCCGCTCCAGGTCCAGCGCATTGTCCAGCTGCGCCAGCGCCTCGGTCTTGCCGGTGCCGGTCATGCCGCCCAGCAGCACGAAATCGCACTGCGCCACGGCCTGGTCGCCAACCTCCAGCAGAAACGTGCGCAAGGCCTTGTAGCCCCCGCCTACGCGCCGGTAGCGGATACCGGCCTCATCGCGCAGCCACTGCTGGGTGATCTGCGAACGCAGGCCACCGCGAAAGCAGTACAGCAGGCCATCGGGGTTGGCCCGGGCGAACTGCGCCCAGGCCTGGATACGGGCCTGGCGCAGCGCCCCGGACACCAGCTGGTGCCCGAGCACCATTGCCGCCTGCTGGCCATGCTGCTTGTAGCAGGTGCCCACCTGCTGGCGCTCGTCGTCGTTCATCAACGGCAGATTGCTGGCGTGGGTGAACGCGCCCTTGTCGAACTCGACCGGTGCGCGCACATCCATCAGGGGCACATCGTCGAGAAAGATCGAACGGTAGTCGGTGCAGTCGTCGTGCATCAACACACCTCGACCGCATGGGTGCCGCGCGCCACCAGCGTGCCGATCGGCGTCAGCGCCAGGCCCTGTGCCTGCGTCAGCTCGAGAAACGCCGCCTGCCCTTCGGGCGCCACCGCCACCAGCAGCCCGCCACTGGTCTGCGGGTCGCACAACAGCAGCTTGTGCGCCTCGCTCAACGGGCCGATGCGCTCGCCATAGCTGTCGAAGTTGCGCAGCGTGCCACCGGGTACGCAACCCTGCTCGATGTAGTGCTCGACACTGGCCAGGCGCGGTACCTGCGCCGCTTCCAGGCGCGCGGTCACGCCGCTGCCATCGGCCATTTCCACCAGGTGCCCGAGCAGGCCGAAGCCGGTGACGTCGGTCATGGCCTTGACCCCCTCCAGGCGCGCGATCTGGCTGCCGATACGGTTGAGGGTGCACATCTGGTCACGCGCCAGGCCCACGTCTTCGGCGCGCAGCAGGCCCTTCTTCTCCGCCGTGGTGAGCACGCCGATGCCCAGCGGCTTGGTCAGGTACAGCTGGCAGCCGACGGTGGCGGTGTCGTTGCGCTTGATGTGGCGCTTGTCGACGATGCCGGTGACCGCCAGGCCGAAGATCGGCTCGGGGGCGTCGATGGAATGCCCGCCGGCCAGGGGAATGCCGGCCGCATCGCACACCGCGCGCCCGCCGCGGATCACCTCGCGGGCGATCTCCGGGGCCAGCACGTTGACTGGCCAGCCCAGGATGGCGATGGCCATCAGCGGGTCGCCGCCCATGGCGTAGATGTCGCTGATGGCGTTGGTGGCCGCAATGCGGCCGAAATCGAAGGGGTCGTCGACGATGGGCATGAAGAAGTCGGTGGTCGAGACCACGCCGCGCTCGTCATCGATGGCATACACCGCCGCGTCGTCGCGCGAGGCGTTGCCCACCCACAGGCGCGGGTCGAGGTTCTGCGCGCCGCTGCCGGCGAGGATCACCTCGAGCACCTTGGGTGAAATCTTGCAGCCACAGCCGGCGCCGTGGCTGTACTGGGTAAGGCGTACTGGTTCGTTCATCGGTTGTCCCCCGGGTTCAAGCCCCTGAGTCTAAGGCAGGGGACCCGGGGGCGCTACGTGATGGTGGCTACTTCTAGACCTTGAACTGGGTCACCAGCAGGTTGAGGTCGACCGCAAGGCCTGCCAGCGCCTGGCTGGCGGCATTGCTCTGGCGTGCACCGGCCGCGGTCTGGATCGACAGGTCACGGATGTTGACCAGGTTGCGGTCCACCTCGCGGGCCACCTGGGCCTGCTCCTCACTGGCGCTGGCGATCACCAGGTTGCGCTCGTTGATGCCGGTGATGGCCTGGGTGATCTCGTCCAGGGCGTGACCGCACAGCTGCGCCACTTCCAGGGTGGCGTGGGCGCGCTGGTTGCTGTTGCGCATTGCCGTGACCGCCGTGCCGGTGCCCTGCTCGATGGTCCCGATCATGGTCTCGATCTCCTGGGTGGACTGCTGGGTGCGGTGCGCCAGCGCCCGAACCTCGTCGGCCACCACGGCGAAGCCCCGCCCGGCATCCCCGGCCCGGGCCGCCTCGATGGCGGCGTTGAGGGCCAGCAGGTTGGTCTGTTCGGCAATCGCGCGGATCACTTCCAGCACCTGGCCGATGTTGCGTACATCGCCCGCCAGGTGCTCGACCTGCTCGCAGGTGTGGGTCACGTCGTCGGTAAGCTGGCCGATGGAGTCGACGGTGCGCTGCACCTGCTCGCGGCCGTGGTGGGCGGTCTCGTCGGTCTGGCGCGAAGCCTCGGAGGTGCTCACGGCGTTGCGGGCCACCTCCTCCACGGCCGCCGTCATCTCGTTCACCGCCGTGGCCGCCTGCTCCACTTCGTCGTTCTGCTGCTGCAGCGCGCGATTGGAGTCGTCGGTGGCAGCCTGCAGCTCTTCGGCGGCCGAGGCCAGCTGGCTGGAGGAACTGGCGATTTTCTGCAGCGTGCCGCGCAGGCTGCCCTGCATGTCGCGCAGCGCCAGCAGCAGACGCGCCGGCTCATCCTTGCCGCTGATGCTGATCTCGTCGCACAGGTCGCCACCGGCGATGGTCTGGGCAATGCCCACGGCTTCGCCCAGCGGGCGCACGATGCTGCGCGTGAGCAGCACTGCCAGCGCCACGGTCAAAGCCAGCACCACGGCCAGAATCGCCAGCACCAGGCTGATGGCGCCATGGAATACCTCGGTGCTGCGTCGGGCCGCCTGCTCCCCGCCCTTGTCGTTGAGCGCAATGATTTCGAGCAGGTCGGTGAGCATGCCGTCGGCATTGGTCAGGTACGGGCCGGCGTCCACCAGCGCGATGGCGTCGTCCTTGCGCCCCTGCTGCAGTAATTGGACGACCTTGTGCTGATCGGCAAGGTAGCGCGTCTTGGCCTGCTGGTAGCGGGCGAACGCGGCCTGTTCCTGCGCCAGGGTGATCAGCCCGGCATAGGTCGCCTCCTGGGTGTCCAGCTGCGCTTCGAGCTGGTGCAGACGCGTGATCAGGTCCTGCAGGTCGTCGCCGTCGCGCAGTACCAGCAGGCGCAGGGTCAGGGTGCGGATCTGGGTGCTGGTCAGCGCTACGCCATTGGCCGCGACAATCGAGGGCAGCCAGTTCTGGTCGACCTGGTTGGACTGTTCGTTCATTCGACGCATTTCCAGCAGCGACAGGCCGCCAAGGGCCATCGCCAGCAGGGCAATCAGCGCGAAGCTGAGGCCGGCGCGCAGGGAAATGTTGAGGGAGCGCAGAAGCATGGGGGTGTTCCTTGTGGCTGCAAAAGTACAACCCGCGCCGGGACAGGCGGCGCGGTCAGGTTCTGCAGGCAAGGCGGTGAAGCGGGAGGGCAGTGTTCTTTATGAGTGCTTGCTCCACTGCCGGCGGGATCACTCGGCGGCAGTGAAGCCATGATATCACATTGACATTAATTGTAACGTTGTCGGTGGTCAGGACTTGAAGCGGCCCACCAGTGCGTTCAATTCGGCCGACAGCGTGGACAGCCGTCCGGAGTCCTCCTGCGCCGAGCTGGCCAGGCTTTCGACCAGGCGCGCTTCGTCGTAGATCTGCTGGATATGCCGGTTGATCTCCTCGGCCACGCTGTGCTGCTCCTCGGCGGCGGCCGAGATCTGCAGGTTCTGGTCGCGGATCTCGTTGACCGACAGCTGGATGCCCTCGAAGCTGTCGCGCGCGCTTTCGATGGAGGTGACACTGGCCCGGGACAGGTCCTGGCAGCTTTGCATCTTCTGCGATACCTCCTGGGTCTTGCTGGCGAGGGTACCGAGCAACTGGTCGATTTCGCCGGTGGAGTCGGCGGTGCGCTTGGCCAGCGCGCGCACCTCGTCCGCCACCACGGCAAAGCCGCGGCCCTGGTCGCCGGCGCGGGCGGCCTCGATGGCGGCATTGAGCGCCAGCAGGTTGGTCTGCTCGGCGATGGCGCGAATGGTGCCCAGGATCTGGTTGATGCTGCGGCTGCCCTCCTCCAGCTCGACCATGGCCTGGGACGACTCGCTCAGGCGGTTGCCCAGGCGGTTGACGTTCTCGGTGGTCAGCTCGATCTGCTGCTTGCCTTCGGCCACCCGGCGATGCCCGCTTTCGGCGGAATCGGCGGCGTTGCTGCACGAGCGGGCCACCTCGTTGGCGGTGGCGACCATTTCGTTGAATGCGGTGGAAACCAGCTCCACCGCTTCACGCTGGCGCCCGGCCGCCTGGTTCATGTTGGTGGCCACCTCGCTGTTGACCTGCGAGGCGTCGTGCAGGTTGGTGGAGGCTGCGCCGATGCGCTGGATCAACTGGCGGATGGCCGCCAGAAACCGGTTGAACCAGCCGGCCAGCTCGGCGGTTTCGTCCCTGCCCTGCACAACCAGGTCGCGGCGCAGGTCGCCCTCGCCCTCGGCGATCGACTGCAGGCCCGTGCTGACCTGGCCGATGGGCTTGACGATCACCCGGGCGAACGCGGCGCCGATCAGCGCGAAGAAGATCGCCAGCACCACCACGATGATCCCGGCCAGGTAGGTCATGCGCGTGGCGGCGCCCATCACTTCGCGCTGCTCGATCAGGCCCACGAAGCGCCAGCCCAGGCCTGGGGAGGTCCATACGTTGGCCATGTAGCGAACCCCGTCGATCTCGACGTCGGCAGCCCCCTGTTCGGTGGCCGCGAGCCTGGCGTAGGGCTCGCCCAGGTCCTTGAGCGGCTTGAAGCTGTGCCCGTCGTCGTGCGGGTCGACCAGCACCACACCGTCCTCGATCAGCATCACGTAGCCGCTTTGACCCAGCTTGATGCTCTTGACCAGTTCGGTGAGGTTCTTCAGCGAGACGCTGACCACGAACACGCCGCGGGGCTTGCCGGCGCCGTCGAGCATGGCCCGGGCGGTGCCCACCAGGGCCACGTCGTCCTTGTCGTAGTAGTAGGCGGGGGTGCGCACGGTCTTGCCGGGGCTGGCCATCGCGGCCTTGTACCAGGGGCGCTGGCGCGGGTCGTAGTTGGCCAGTTGCGGGTCATCCGGCCACTTGGCGTAGGTGCCGTCTTCCAGGCCGATGGACAGGATGGCCGCCGCCGGGTGGGTGGCGCCAAAGCGTGCAAAGGCATCGATCACCCCCTGGGCCGGCGCTGGCAGGGGCTGGCTGGCGGCGTCGGCAGCGCGGTAGTCCTTGAGCGTCTGCACAGCGCTGTATACAGGATCGGCCGACATCTGATCGACGTTCTGCTGCATCCCGTCGAAGAACTGGCGCATGTTGCCGTCGATCTGGCGTATTTCCCGGGTGCTGCCATCGATGAACTGCTCAACCGCCTGGGTGCGGATATTCATCACGCTGACCACCGCGACCACCGTCACCGGGATGAAAGCCACCAGTACAAACGCAAGGACCAGCTTGTTTTTTATATTCATCGCGCGCTTCGCCCTCCCCGGGCATGAGGCGCCAGTCACCCGTGCAGCGTGAGTTCTGGCAATTTGCTATCACCGCTGTTTCGGCTGGGGAGGTGAAAATCTTTAATACAGTTTCGTGTACAAAAAAAAGCAGGATTGTTTCTAGTTGGTCGGCCGCATGGGGCGCGGCGCCGGCATGCCAGGCGTGGCGCCCTGCAGCACCAGGCGGGTGATGGTGGCGGCCGCCAGCGCGTAGTCGTCGCCCTGGGGCGCATGCACGCCCGTGAGCTGGGCCATGCGCCAGCCGAAATTGGTGTAGGTGCGGGTGGCCGACCAGATGAACAGCATCAGGTGTTGCGGGTCGACCGGGGCGATCAGGCCGCGTTTGATCCAGCTGTTCAGGCAGTGCACGTTGAGCTGCGCCTCGGCGCGCAGCAGGTCGCGGCACACCCCGGGCAGTTGCTTGGCCCCGTGCAGCAGCTCGCTGCTGAACACGTTGGAGGTGTACGGGTGGTCACGCACGATGCGGATGCGCGCCTGGATGTAGGCCGGCAGCGCCACCTGCGGGTCATCGCTGGCGCGCAGCACGGCGGAGGCCGCGAGCAAGGGTTCCAGAAAGGCCATCAGCACCCGGGTGTAGAGGTTTTCCTTGGTCTGGAAGTAGTAGTACAGGTTGGCCTTGGGCACGCCGGCGCGGGCCGCGATGTCGCGGGTCTGGGCGGCGTTGTAGCCCTTGCTGGCGAATTCCTCGCTGGCGGCCTCGAGAATCAGCTGCTGGTTGCGTTGACGAATGCTGGACATGGCGATGGCACTTCGGGGAAAGACCCTCGCAATATACAAAAATACATAGCGATGAGGCTATGCATGCCAGGTTGCGGGCGCGCCTTCGCCGGCAAGGCCGGCGGCTGGAGTGGGTGGGGCGCCTCAGGCCTCGGCCAGCAGGTAGGTGCGCAGGTCCCTGGAGACCTCTTCGGCCAGCAGCCCGACGATCACCTCGACACCGGCCTGGCGCAACAGGCGAACCCCGGCCCCGGCATTGCGCGGGTCCGGGTCGAGCATGCCGACGAACACCCGCTCCACCCCCTTGTCGATCAACGCCAGGGCACACGACGGGGTGCGCCCCTGGAACGAACAGGGCTCCAGGGTCACATACGCTGTCACACCCCGGCCCCCTTCCGGCAATTTCGCCAACGCCATGGCCTCGGCATGGGGCTGCCCCGGCGGTTGGGTGTGGCCCTGGCTGATCACCTGGTGATCGCGGACCATCACGCAGCCCACCGGCGGGTTGGGCCGGCACGCCGGCAAGGCACGGCGCCCCTCGATCAGGGCCAGTTGCATGAAATCGCTGTTGGAAGGGAGTATCGGCATAAGGTCCTTGCCCAGTGGGTTCCAGAATGAGCGAAGGCGACAGGGTACTCCTGCTGCACGGCGAGGGCACGATTTCTCCCGCATCGTGCGCTCATGCCGGTTGCCCGTTGTCGCTGCCGGCGGGCTTCGCTATAGTCACGCCCTGGCGTTCTCCGCGCCTGCCGTCCGCGCAAAGGGCCACGCCCCGGTACAGAACAACCTCATTCGTCGATACGACTCCCGGCCTGCAAGCGGACAAGGCCCGACCCAGGAGATCGTATGCTCGCCGCCCTGCCCCCGCACATCTGCCATGACGGCAGAATCAACCTCGAACACCAGCGCAAACGCGCCAAGACCCTGCTCAGGCACCTGCTGGCCGGCACTGCGCCGGCGCACTTCAAGCCCCTGCCCCACAGCCGCGCCCCACGCCTGGCCGATGCGCAGTGGCTGATCGCGCAGGAGCTGGGCTTTGCCAGCTGGCCAAGGCTCAAGGCGCATGTCGACGCCATCGACTTTGCCGCACGCAACCCCGGCTTCGAAGCCGACGACGAAGCCCGCAGCGTGCATTGGCGGTGCGGCAACGACATCGCCCATACCCTGCGCCTGGCCGGTTTCAAGGGGGCCTTCCATACCTTCATCGACCCGCTGTGCATGGGCCCGGTACCGGCACTGCCGGCGCAACCGTTGCTCGCCCTGCGCAACGACTACATCAGCCGCGTGTTCGGCATGCCAGAAGCCGACGTGGCGCGGCGCAGTGCCGAGGAGTACGCCGCCCTGGCGCAGCTCGACGGGTGCCCGCACGCCGTGCTGTGGTGCGAGGCGGATGCCTATGACCAGCTGTTCCTGATCCGCGTGCTGGCGGGCATCGAGCAGTTGCCCGAGTGCCTGGAACTGATCGAGATCAGCCAGGTGCCGGGGGTGCAGCGTTTCATCGGCATCGGCCAGCTCGCGCCGGACCTGCTGGCCTGGCTGTGGCCCCAGCGTCGACGCCTGGACGAGGCAGCGCTGGCGCTGGCCCGACGTGCCTGGGCGGCGTACTGCGCGCCCTCGCCACTGGCCTGGGCGCAGCTGGCCCATGCGCCAAGCCCGGCACTGCCCTTGCTGGCGCCGGCATTGCTGCGCCAGTTGCAGGAACTGCCGGGGCTGGCCGACGGCCTGTCGCTGACCGAGCGCCTGGCCCTGGGCATCGTCGCCGAGGCCGGCAGCCTGGCGTTCGGCCGGGTGTTCGCAGAGCTCATGGGCAGGCGCGAGCCACTGCCGTACCTGGGCGACCAGATGTTCCATGCGCTGATGCGCCCGCTGATCGATGCGCCCACGCCGTTGCTGTTCGAAGCGGACGTTCACCTGCCCTGGCCGCAACGCAGCCTGACCCTCACGGCCCTGGGCCAGCGGGTACTGGCAGGTGACGCCTACTGGCTGGACCAGGCGGCCCCCGAACGCTGGGTAGGCGGTGTACGCCTGCAGGCCGGGCTGGCGCACTGGGCACTGGATGCCCATGGCCAGCCGGTGTGGCGCCACCAACCGTCCTGATGCCTGCCGAACGACCGCCGACCTAGCCAAAGGTCGGCACCCCAAAACGTAACAATATGTACAAAGCACGCGGTTGATTGTTTATGCTGGCCTGCTCATGCCATGGCGCATAGCCACATCGACCTGTTAATCGACCATGAAAATCTTTCTCGTTCTACTGTTTGTCTTCTCCATCGCCTACGTGCACCTGCGCGGGCGCGTGCGGCACAAGTTCACCCGCCAGCTGGGCGATCACTCCAGCTTCCTGGCCCCGATCAACGTGTTTCTCTACCTGTTCTCCCGGCTGCCGGCCAAGCCCTACCTGCCGGTGGAGGCCTTCCCCGAGCTCAAGCCGCTGCAGGACAACTGGCAGGAAATTCGTGCCGAAGCCCAGCAACTGCTGCACGTGGGCGAAATCAAGAGTTCGCAGAGCCATGACGACGTCGGCTTCAACTCGTTCTTCAAGAGCGGCTGGAAGCGCTTCTACCTGAAGTGGTACGGCGAAAGCCACCCGTCGGCCATGAAGCTGTGCCCACGCACCACCGAACTGCTGCAGGGCATCGGCACGGTCAAGGCGGCGATGTTCGCCACCCTGCCGCCGGGCTCCAAACTTGTGCGCCATCGTGACCCGTATGCCGGCTCCTACCGCTACCACCTGGGGCTGGACACGCCCAACGACGAGGCCTGCTATATCTGCGTCGACGGCGAGAACTACCACTGGCGCGACGGCGAGGCGGTGATGTTCGACGAAACCTACATCCACTACGCGGCCAACCACACCGAGCACAACCGCATCATCCTGTTCTGTGATGTGGAGCGACCGCTGAAGTACCGCTGGGCGACGGCGTTCAACCGCTGGTTCAGCCGCAAGGTGATGGCCGCCGCTGCGGCGCCGAACGATGCGGGCGACAAGACCGGCGGGATCAACCGGCTGTTCACGCGCATCTACAAGATCCGCGAGCGCGGCAAGGCGCTGAAGAAGCGCAACCGGCTGCGCTACTACCTGGAGAAGTGGGCGGTGGTGGCGCTGTTGCTGCTGGTGTTCATCTATATCTGAGGTGGCCCTTTCGCCGGCAAGGCCGGCTCCTGCAGGCGGCGCGTGAGCCTGTGGGGGCCGGCCTTGCGGCAAAACGGCCCCTACCAAAGTACGCCCCCACCCCGACCATCGACCAACGGCGCCCCAGTGCCGAAAAAACTAGCTTCACTGTTCATTTTGTCGCAACACAAAAAGGTGAAGACGATGAGCATGATGGACTGGGATGGCTACCGCAAACAGCTGATGGCCGGTATCGGCGACCTCAAGCAACTCTCGCCCGGCACGGTCGACGGCTACATGACCGCCAGCGGCGCCGGGGCCAAGACCAACCACCTGGACGCAAAGACCCGCGAGCTGATCTCCCTGGCCGTGGCGGTGACCACCCGCTGCGACGGCTGCATTGCCGTGCACTCGGCGCAGGCGGTCAAGCAAGGCGCCACCCGTGAGGAAATCGCCGAGGCCCTGGGCGTGGCCGTGGCGATGAACGCCGGTGCCGCCCTGGTGTACTCGGCGCGCGCACTGGATGCGGTGGGCAAGGCCGGGCAGTAACCCGGCCCGGGGCCTGCGCTCAGGGCTGCGCAGGCCGCTCCATCAGCACCACCTCGATCGGGTCGCCGCCCACCCCGTGGGAGAAGAAGTCGCGCCCCTTGGCGACAAACCCGTGACGCTGATAGAAGCCCTCGGCATTGAGCGTGGACTCGACCTTGATCACCTCCACGCCCGGCGCCCGGGCCTTGGCCAGGCCCGCCTCCAGCAGGCGGCTGCCCAGTTGCTGGCCGGCCGCCTGCTGCAGCACGAACAGGCGCGTGACTTCGCCAGGTTCAGCGTCGACAAAACCGACCACCGTCTCACCCTGACATGCCACCACCAT
Organism: Pseudomonas sp. FBF18; assembly: GCF_024261405.1. Taxonomy (NCBI): domain Bacteria; kingdom Pseudomonadati; phylum Pseudomonadota; class Gammaproteobacteria; order Pseudomonadales; family Pseudomonadaceae; genus Pseudomonas; species Pseudomonas sp. FBF18. Next base: position 14,242 of record NZ_QKRS01000004.1, read on the forward strand.
CGAGCCCTTGGCAATGGAACGCTCGTAATCCTCATGGGTTCGCTGGCCCATCCAGCCGCGCAACTGCTCGTGCGAATAGCGCCCACCCGCCAATTGCGTGATCGACTGGTGCGTCACCGCAAATACCGCTGCCCCATCGCCGGCCCGGGCCGCGCGCAAGGTGATCGACTCCATGGGTTCCCTTCCCCTGTGAATGCATGAGCCGCCACTCTAGCCGGCCTGCACGGTGGCCTCAACCACCCGGGTTGGTGAACTGGATGTACAGGCAGAAGCTGCCCAGCAGCAGCCAGAAGCCGATGAACAGCCAGGGCGTGCGCATGGAGAACAGCAGCGACTTGCAAAAGCCCTTGTGGCTCGATTCCAGCTCGTTGAACAGCGGCGATTCGTCGTAGGCCAGGCCCATGGCCGGCTTGCTGTGCAGCAGGTTGCTCTGCTTGAAGTGCCAGTGATCGATGATCAGGTAGGCGGCCCGTATGCCCGGCCAGGCGTTGAGCGAACTGACGATGCCAAGCAGCGCCATCAGGCACGGCACCACCAGGGTGAACAGCTTGCCCCATTCGGGGTTGAGGTTGGCCATCGACGAGGCAAAGGCGATCACCAGGAACGACTGCGCCGTGAGGTAGGCGTTGGTCCGGTTGGACAGCAGGCTGGTTTCGTACTGGATCTCGCGCCGGTAGAAGTCCAGGCGCTCCTTGGGCGAGCCGAACAGCAACGGGTCGTCTTCGTCGCTCGATTGCACGGGCAAGGGCTGGGTGATGATTTTCGACATGTCTGGGTATCCGCAACCAGTGGTCGAATTTGGAGCCCACCCCGGCGCCAGCGTTCAGTTGATTGCGCCGGTCGGGGCGCAATCCCTTAGAATGGCGCCCCACCCGCCCCCTTCGCCCGCCAAGGATTCCCATGCTGCAGATCCGCCCGATGACCGCCGCCGATTTCGACCGCTTCTGGCCCACCTTCCAGGCCGTGATCGCGGCGCGGGAGACCTACGCCTACGACCCGAACCTGAGCCTGGAGCAGGCCCGGCACCTGTGGCTTGAGGTGCCGCTGCACACGCTGGTGGTCGAGGACGAGGGCCAGTTGCTGGGCGCGTACTACCTCAAGGCCAATGCCGCAGGCCCCGGCAGCCATGTGAGCAACTGCGGCTACATGGTCGCCGAGGCCGCCCGCGGGCGCGGCGTGGCGCGGCTGATGTGCGAGCACTCCCAGCGCCTGGCACGCAACGAGGGCTTCCTGGCCATGCAGTTCAACTCGGTGGTGGCCAGCAACGAGGTGGCCGTGGCGCTGTGGCACGCGCTGGGCTTCGAGACCGTCGGGCGCCTGCCCAGGGCCTACCAGCATGCCCGCCTGGGCCTGGTCGACTGCCTGGTGATGTACAAGTGGCTGGGTGAAATGACTGCGCCCGAACAGCCAAGGCTGATCGGGCGCAAGAACATCGAGGCGGTGGTGTCGCGCAAGCGCGGGCGCTAGCCCTTAGAACGCAAGGCCGACCTTGATGCCGAACTCGTCACGCTTGAGCTTGATGTTGTCGGCCACTTCCGAGTCTTCGTCCAGCTTGTACTCGGTGCGGGTGTAGTACAGGCCGGCCATCACCGGCATCGAGCCCTTCTGGTTCATCAGCAGGCTGACTTCGGCATAGGGGTTGGTACGGTCCTTGAGGTCGACGGTGTCGTTGCCCACGTCTTCGACATGCAGCTTGGCCTTGCTGTCCAGCGAACGGCGTGCACCGGCTTCCAGGCGCAGGGTCATGTCGTCGAACTGGTGGTTGTAGCCCAGCGCGGCCTTGGCGAAGGGGGTGCGACCGGTCAGCTTCATGTCGTAGCCGTTGGATTCCAGCTCGTAGCGCGACCAGTTGTAGCCGCCGCCCACGATCAGGTCGACCGAGTTGCGCGCATCGATCGCGGCGCGCCAGCCCAGGTCCACGTCGGCCTGGCCTTCCTTGAGCTTGGTGTCGTTGTGGTCGCCGTACTTGAGATCGACACCGGCCTGGTAGATGAAGCCGGATTCAGCGGTGAGCTTGTTGCCGAAGTTGAAGAACAGGCCGCCTTCACCCATGCGGTCGGTATCGGACTCGCTGCCGCCTTCGAGCTTGAACTTGTTGTAGGCGCCGAGAACACCAAAGGTTGCAATCGGGTCGGTGGGGGCTGCGGCCAGCGCACTCAGGGGGGCGGCCAGTACCGCCAGGGCCGAGGTCTTGAGCAGCAGGTTGCCGAATCGCTTGGACATCACTTTCAGTCTCCATTTATGTGAAAGGCACTCGGGGTCGAATGCGACCTTTCGAACCCCGGGCGTTTCAAAAAGTTCAGACGAAGGCTCTGGGGTGCGGGTTGTGTCACAGAAACCGTGTCGCCTTGTTCGCCGGCAATGCCGGCTCCTACCGGGTTCTCAGGCGTTCACAAAACCCTGTGGGAGCTGGCATTGCCAGCGAAGGCAACGCCGCAGATATACAGCCGATTGAATGTTTGCAGCAGCGCGCAGTCCGATTCTTCAAGCCCCAGCCATCAGGAGTACCGCATGACTGCACGCAAACTGTTCACCACCCTTGCCCTGCTCGGCAGTGTCGCGCTGGTCCAGCTCCCGGCCCAGGCCGCCGAGCCCAGCGTGGTCGCCCCCGAGTCCCCGACCCGCGAGCTGAAGGTGCACGACAAGGCCCCCGACCTCTACAAGCGCGACGACATGGCCCTGCGCGGCTGGAAGGAAAAGGGCCTGAGCCAGCCCGACGAAGACAGCCAGTGGGTCAAGATCCAGGACAACTACGTGCTGATCGAAATCACCAACGGCACCATCAAGAAGATCGTGCCCGCCAAGGGCTAACCCAGCACCGGCAGGCTGTAGCGCTCGGCGAAGTACTGGCGCAGGAACTCGACCGCCACGCGTACTTTCGCCGAGCTGGCCAGGGGCGAGGTGTATACCGCCCAGATGTCCGCCGCCTGGTGATAGTCCTCCAGCACCGGCACCAGCCGGCCATCGGCCAGGCTGTCGTGCACATCCCAATACGAACGCAGCAGTATCCCCCGACCGTCCAGGCACCATTGGTGCGCCACCTCGCCGTGGTTGGTCGACAGCCCGCCGGTCACCCGCACGCTCTGCTCGCCCTGCGGCCCCTGTAGTTGCCAGACGCCGAACGGGTGGTCACGCTCCTTGATCACCAAACAGTCATGGCTGCTCAACTCGGCCAGCTGGCGCGGCGTGCCGCGCCGTTGCAGGTAGCCCGGTGCGGCGCACAGCACGCGCCGGTTGTGGGCCAGCGGCTTGGCGATCAGGTGCGGGGCAATCACGTTGCCCACGCGGATATCCAGGTCCACCCCCTCCTCGATCAGGTCCACCAGGCGGTCGTGCACGTCCAGGCGGATATCCAGCTGCGGGTAGCGCTCGGCCAGCTCCGACAGCGCCGGCGCCACGAAGCGCCGGCCCAGGCCCAGGCTGCTGGCGATACGCAACTGGCCCACCGGCACGCGGTGCTGGGTGCTGATGTCGTCGCCCATGCGCTGCACCGTCTCGAAGATCTGCAAGGCCCACTGGTAGACCCGCTCGCCCTCCTCGCTCAGCGACACCCGCCGCGTGGTGCGGTGCAGCAGGCGCACGCCCATCTGCTGCTCGAGCAGGCGCACACGCTTGCTGATGAACGCGGCCGACATGCCCAGTTGCTCGGCCACCGCGGCAAAGCTGGCGCGCTTGGCCACCTGGACAAAAATGTTGAGGTCTTCGAGGTTGGGCAGACTATTCACGATATGTGCACAAAGAATTCATGTTGGGCGAGATTATCTCTGACCCGATGACTTATAGCATGCGCTCACCTGTTCCCAAACAACAACGAGTGAGCCGCCATGACCAAGACCTTCAAGATTGCCGCCATTCCCGGCGACGGTATCGGAAACGAAGTGCTGCCCGAGGGCATCCGCGTGGTCGAAGCCGCCGCGCGCAAGCACGGCCTGGACATCCAGTTCGAATTCTTCGAGTGGGCCAGCTGCGACTATTACCTGGCCCACGGCAAGATGATGCCCGATGACTGGTTCGAGCAGCTCAAGGGCTTCGATGCGCTGTACTTCGGTGCGGTCGGCTGGCCCGACAAGGTGCCGGACCACATCTCGCTGTGGGGCTCGCTGCTCAAGTTCCGCCGCGACTTCGACCAGTACGTGAACATCCGTCCGGTGCGCCTGTTCCCCGGCGTACCCTGCCCGCTGGCCGGTCGCGAGCCGGGCGACATCGACTTCGTGGTGATCCGCGAGAATACCGAGGGCGAATACTCCTCGCTGGGCGGTCGCATGTTCGAAGGCACCGAAAACGAGTTCGTGCTGCAGGAGTCGGTGTTCACCCGCCGCGGCGTCGACCGCATTCTCAAGTATGCCTTCGACGTGGCGCAGACCCGCGAGCGCAAGCACGTGACCTCGGCCACCAAGTCCAACGGCATGGCCGTGAGCATGCCGTACTGGGACGAGCGCACCGCCGCGATGGCCGCCAACTACCCCGAGATCAGCTGGGACAAGCAGCACATCGACATCCTCTGCGCACGCTTCGTGCTGCAGCCGGACCGCTTCGACGTGGTGGTGGCTTCCAACCTGTTCGGCGACATCCTCTCCGACCTGGGCCCGGCCTGCGCCGGCACCATCGGCATCGCACCGTCGGCCAACCTCAACCCCGAGCGCAGGTTCCCGTCGCTGTTCGAACCGGTCCACGGCTCGGCGCCGGATATCTTCGGCCAGAACATCGCCAACCCGATCGCGATGATCTGGTCCGGGGCGCTGATGCTGGAGTTCCTCGGCAATGACGGCGCCGACCCGCGCTACCGCGCCGCCCACGACGACATCCTTGGCGCCATCGAGCGCGTGATCGCCGCCGGCGACACCACCCGCGACATGGGCGGGCAGAAGTCCACCCAACAGGTCGGCCAGGCCATCACCGCGCTGATCGAAGGGTGAAACAACGGGCCGGTTGTCTGAATTGCCAGACAATCCGGCCCGTCACCTCTTGCGAGCCCACAAGATTCTAGGCAGAATCTGTTAACCAAAAGATAGATGTTAACTTATAGTTAACAGAAGGAGGACGCTTTACCGCACTACCCCCCGGATTGCCTGCCGGGTACAGATAAGAACGCCAACGTCCAGGAGACGATGATGTCGCACAAGAATAAAAAACAGATAGATGTGTTCCTGATTACCGTGAGCCTGATTGCCGTGCTGCTCACCGTGATCGGCCTCGCCGTGTTTCCCTCCCAGGCCGAACAGGCCGCCAACCAGTTGTTCGAGATTGCCACCCGTACCTTCGGCACCAGTGTCCAGGTGCTGGTATTCGGCAGTTCGCTGGCCGTGCTGTATCTGGCGTTCAGCAAGTACGGCAACATCCGCTTCGGCAGCGGCAAGCCCGAGTACTCCACCCCCACCTGGGTGTTCATGTTCATCTGTGCCGGCATGGGGTCCTCGACCCTGTACTGGGGCGTGATGGAATGGGCCTACTACTACCAGACCCCTGGTCTGAACATTGCCGCACAATCGAGCCAGGCGCTGGAATACAGCGTCAGCTACTCGTTCTTCCACTGGGGCATCAGCGCCTGGTCGATCTATGCCCTGGCCTCGCTGGCCATGGCCTATCACTTCCACGTGCGCAAGAAGAGCGGCCTGAACCTGGCCTCGATCGTCGAGGCGGTGACCGGCTTCAAGGCCACCGGCCCGATCGGTCGCACCGTGGACCTGATCTTCCTGCTGACCATGATGGGCGCGCTGACCGTGTCGCTGGCGCTCACCGCCTCGACCCTGACCCGCGGCCTGCATGACCTGGCCGGTACCCCCGACACCTTCACCGTGCAACTGATGGTGATCGGTGCAGTGGCCATCCTGTTCTCGCTCAGTTCCTACATCGGCATCGATGGCGGCCTGCAGCGCCTGAGCAAGATGGTGTGCATCGGCGCGCTGGTGTTCGCCGGCGTGGTGCTGCTGGTGGGCCCGACCCAGTTCACCATCAACAACACCGCCAACTCCATCGGCCTGATGGTGCAGAACTATGTGCGCATGAGCCTGTTCACCGACCCGGCCGGCGACGGCGCGTTCACCCGCAACTGGACGGTGTTCTACTGGCTGTGGTGGGTGTCCTATGCCCCGGGCGTGGCCATGTTCGTGACCCGTGTGTCCCGTGGGCGCCAGCTCAAGGAAGTGGTGTTCGCCCTGCTCGCCGGTGGCAGCGTGGGCTGCTGGTTCTTCTTTGGCGCGCTGGAAAGCTACAGCATGCACCAGTTCATCAACGGCGCCATCGACGTACCGAAGATCCTCAGCGAGCAAGGCGGCGAATCGGCGGTCAGTGCCCTGCTGACAGCACTGCCGATGGGCAAGGTGTTCCTGGGCGTGTACCTGTTCATCATGGCGGTGTTCTGCGCCTCGCACATGGACGCTGCCGCCTATGCCGTGGCGGCCACCAGTACCCGCAACCTGCGCGAAGGCGACGACCCCACCCCCACCCACCGTCTGTTCTGGTGCGTGGTGCTGACCCTGGTACCGCTGGCCATGCTGTTCGCCAAGGCGTCGCTGTCGACCATGAAGACCGCCGTGGTGCTGACCGCGATCCCGTTCATGGTGATCCTGCTGATCAAGATCTACGGCTTCTTCAAGTGGATGCTGCAGGACTACGGCCACGTGCCGGCCCACCGCATCGAGGAAGAGGCCGCGCGCCTGGCCGGCGAGCAGCCCGAACAGCCTGAACCCGTTGAACAACCCGCAGCGGCCCCGGTAACCGCGACGGCCCGCTGAGTCGCTGACCCCGACCCACCTGCACGGATGCAGGCCTGACGGTCCTTTTTTTTGCCTGTTCTGTTAACCAATAGATACACGTAAACCAATAAGTAAAAGCCAATTGAACAACGGTGCGCCGGCCTGGCTGGACGCCCCCGTGAGGAGATAGCAATGAACGACTTCAAACGCCTGCCCGCCGATTTCTGCGCCAGCGCAGACGAGGCCTTCACCATTCCGGCCAAGTTCTACACCCAGCCTGCGGTGTTCGAGCACGAGAAAGAGAACATCTTCGCGCGCAGCTGGATCTGCGTGGGTCATCGCAGCGAAGTGGCCGAGAACAACGCCTACATCACCCGCGAGATCATCGGCGAGAGCATCATCGTGGTGCGTGGTCGCGACAGCGTGCTGCGCGCCTTCTACAACGTGTGCCCGCACCGTGGCCACCAGTTGCTCAGCGGCAGCGGCAAGGCCAAGAACGTGATCACCTGCCCGTACCACGCATGGACCTTCAAGCTCGACGGCGAACTGGCCCACGCACGCAACTGCGAGAACGTGGTCAACTTCGACAAGCAGAACTCCACCCTGGTGCAGCTGCGCGTGGAAGAGTACGCAGGCTTCATCTTCATCAACATGGACATGGACGCCGGCAGCGTCGAAGACCAGCTGCCCGGCCTGCAGGCACGCATGCGCCAGGCCTGCGCGGTGATCGACGACCTGCACCTGGCAGCACGTTTCGTCAGCGATACCCCGGCCAACTGGAAGTCCATCGTCGACAACTACCTGGAGTGCTACCACTGCGCCCCGGCGCACCCGGGCTTCTCCGACTCGGTGGACGTCGGCCAGTACAGCCACACCACCTACGGCAACTGGACCCTGCAATATGGCCTGGCCAAGCCGTCGGAGCAGTCGTTCAAGTTCGACGAAAGCGTCAAGGACCCCTCCTTCGCCGGCTTCTGGGCATGGCCGTGCACCATGTTCAACGTGCCGCCAGGCGCGAACTTCATGACCGTGATCTACGAGTTCCCGGTCGACGCCGAAACCACCCTGCAGCACTACGACGTGTACTTCCTGAACAAGGACATTACCGAAGAGCAGCAGAAACTCATCGACTGGTACCGCGAGGTGTTCCGCCCCGAGGACCTGCGCTTGGTCGAGAGCGTGCAGAAGGGCCTCAAGTCCCGCGGCTACCGTGGCCAGGGCCGGATCATGGCCGACCGTGAGCGCAGCGGCATGAGCGAGCACGGCATCGCCCACTTCCACAACCTGATCGCCGTCGCCCACCTCAACGACTGACAACGCCCGCCCCCGGTACGCCGGGGGCGGCATGGAGTGCCTTGCGTGAAACTCAACGATCCCACACTGCTGCGCCAACAGGCGTACATCAACGGCCACTGGTGCGATGCCGACGACGGTCGTCAGGTCGAGGTCTGCGACCCGGCCAACGGCGAGCGCCTGGGCAGCGTGCCGCTGATGGGCGGCGCCGAGACGGTACGCGCCATCGAAGCCGCCGAGGCCGCGCTGCAAGGCTGGCGCGAGCGCACCGCCAAGGACCGCGCGCAGGTGCTGCGCCGCTGGTTCGAACTGCTGCTGCAACACGAAGACGACCTGGCCCGGCTGATGACCTTCGAGCAGGGCAAGCCACTGCACGAGGCACTGGGCGAGATCCGCTACGCGGCCTCGTTCATCGAATGGTTTGCCGAGGAAGGCAAGCGCGTCTACGGCGATGTCATCCCCAGCCCTTCCAACGACAAGCGCCTGCTGGTGATCAAGCAGGGCATCGGCGTGTGCACCGCCATCACCCCGTGGAACTTCCCGGCGGCGATGATCACGCGCAAGGTGGCCCCGGCCCTGGCCGCCGGCTGCACCATCGTGGTCAAGCCGGCCAACGAAACCCCCTTCTGCGCCCTGGCTCTGGTGGAGCTGGCCGAACGTGCAGGCATCCCGGCCGGGGTGTTCAGCGTGGTCACCGGTGATGCGGTGGCCATTGGCGCCCAGTTCACCGGGCACCCGGCCGTGCGCAAGCTGAGCTTTACCGGCTCCACCCCGATCGGCCGGCTGCTGATGGGCCAGTGTGCCCAGAGCATCAAGAAGGTGTCGCTGGAACTGGGCGGCAACGCGCCGTTCATCGTGTTCGACGATGCCGACATCGACGCCGCCGTCGAAGGCGCGCTGGCAGCCAAGTACCGCAACGCCGGCCAGACCTGCGTATGCGTCAACCGTTTCTACGTGCATGACAGCGTGTATGCGCAGTTCACCGAACGCTTCGTGGAGCGCGTGCGCGCCCTGGGCGTGGGCCACGGCACCAGCGCCGCGAGCCAGGTCGGCCCGCTGATCAGCGACAAGGCCGTGGCCAAGGTGCGCAGCCTGATCGACGACGCCGTGGCCAAGGGCGCCGACCTGCTGCTGGGCGGCGAAGCGCATGCGCTGGGTGGCAACTTCTTCGCACCCACGGTGCTGGCCAACATTGCACCGGGCACCCAGCTGCTGCAGGACGAGATCTTCGGCCCGGTGGCGGCCATCGTGCGCTTTCGCAGCGACGAAGAGGTGATTGCCCAGGCCAACGACACCCTGTACGGCCTGGCGGCGTACTTCTACAGCCGCGACATCGCCCGGGTGTTCAAGGTGGCCGAGGCACTGGAGTACGGCATGGTCGGTATCAATACCGGGCTGATCTCCAATGAAGTGGCGCCGTTTGGCGGCGTGAAGCAGTCGGGCCTGGGCCGCGAAGGCTCGCGCTACGGCATCGAAGACTATCTGCAAATCAAGTACCTGTGCCTGGCCGTGTGAGCCAGTGGCAGTCGAGGTGAATCATGGCCAACAAATACGAGATGTTCAGTGTGCAGGTAACCGCCGTCGAGCAGGCGACGCCGCTGATCAAGCGCTTCACCCTGGCCCGTGAGGACGGCGCGCCGATGCCGGCATTTACCGGTGGCAGCCACGTGATCGTGCAGATGCAGGGCGCCGACGGGCGCCAGTTCAGCAACGCCTATTCGCTGATGAGCGACCCGCGCGACACCCGTAGCTACCAGATCGGCGTGCGCCTTGAAGAGCAGTCCAAGGGTGGCTCGGCGTTCATGCACCAGCAGGTCGAGGTGGGCAGCGTGCTGACCATCTCCAGCCCCAACAACCTGTTCGCACTGGACCCGAGCGCGGGCCGGCACGTACTGATCGCCGGCGGCATCGGCATCACGCCGTTTCTGGCGCAGTTGCATGAGCTGGAGGCCGGCAGCACCGCCTACGAGCTGCACTATGCCTTTCGCAGCCCCGAGCATGGCGCGTTCCAGGCCGAACTGAGCAGCGGGCCGCATGCGGCCAACACGCAGTTCTACATCGACAGCCTGGAGCGCAAGCTGGACCTGGCCGCGCTGTTTGCGGGCCTGGATGACGCGGCGCATGTGTATGTGTGCGGGCCCAAGCCGCTGATCGATGCGGTGATCGCCACCGCAGCGTCGCTGGGCATTGCCGAGCAGCGCGTGCACTGGGAGCAGTTTGCCGCGGCGCCGGTGACCGGTGCGGCGTTTACCGTGGTGCTGGCGCGCTCGGGGCAGGAGTTGCAGGTGGAGGAAGGCATGACCATCTTGCAGGCCATCGAGAAATCCAAGGCGGCCAAGGTGGAATGCCTGTGCCGCGAGGGTGTGTGCGGCACCTGCGAGACCATGATTCTGGAGGGTGAGGCCGAGCATTTCGACCAGTACCTGAGCGATGAAGAGAAGGCTTCGCAGCAGAGCATGATGCTGTGCGTGTCGCGGGCGCGCACGGCCCGGCTGGTGCTGGACCTGTAGATCGAATCGCGGGTCAAGCCCGCTCCCACAGGTGCAGCGCAGTTCCTGAAAACACTGCAATCCCTGTGGGAGCGGGCTTGACACGCGAATGGCCTGCGCAGCAGGCCCAAGGTCTCAAGCCGGGCGCAGCACAAGCACCGCCAGTGGCGGCAGGTTCACCGCCAGCGACAGCGGCTGCCCATGGCTGGGCAAGGCCTCGCTGCTCACCGCCCCGAGGTTGCCGTAGTTGGACCCGGCATACACCTGGGCATCGCTGTTGAGCACCTCCACCCACTGTTCGCCAAACGGCACCCCGATGCGATAACCCTCCCTCGGCACCGGCGTGAAGTTGGCCACCACCAGCAACGGCTCGCCCTCGGCGCTCCAGCGCAGCCACGCATACACGCTGTTGCGCGCATCGTCGCCGATCAGCCACTGGAACCCTTGCGGCACGCAGTCCTGCTGATGCAGCGCCTTCTCGTCGCGGTACAGCCGGTTCAGGTCGGCCACCAGCGACTGCACACCCTTGTGCTCGGGGTACTGCAGCAGGTACCAGTCCAGTTCCGCGTCATGGTTCCACTCGCGCCACTGGCCGAATTCGCAGCCCATGAACAGCAGCTTCTTGCCCGGATGGCACCACATGAAGGCCAGGTACGCGCGCAGGTTGGCGAACTTCTGCCAGCGGTCGCCCGGCATCTTGTCGATCAGCGAGTGCTTGCCGTGCACCACCTCGTCATGGGAAATCGGCAGGATGAAATGCTCGGAATACGCGTAGATCAGGCCGAAGCTCATCTCGTTGTGATGATGCGCACGGTGGATCGGGTCGTTCTGGATGTAATGCAGGGTGTCGTGCATCCAGCCCATGTTCCACTTGTAGTTGAAACCCAGGCCGCCCTGCTGGGTCGGCTGGCTGACACCCGGCCAGGCAGTGGATTCCTCGGCGATCACCAGCGCCCCCGGCGCCTCCTGGGCCACCACGTCGTTGAGGTGGCGCAGAAAATCGATGGCCTCCAGGTTCTCGCGCCCGCCGTGGCGGTTGGGCACCCATTCGCCGGCCTTGCGCGAATAGTCGCGGTACAGCATCGAGGCCACCGCATCCACCCGCAGCCCGTCGATGTGAAAATGCTTGAGCCAGTGCAATGCCGAAGCCAGCATGAAGCCGTGCACCTCGTTGCGCCCCAGGTTGTAGATCAGCGTGTCCCAGTCCTGGTGGAAGCCCTCCAGCGGGTTGGCGTACTCATACAGTGCGGTGCCGTCGAACTGCGCCAGCCCATGTTCGTCGGTGGGAAAATGCGCCGGCACCCAGTCGAGGATCACGCCGATGTGGGCCTGGTGGCAGGCGTCGATGAACGCGGCGAAATCCTCGGCCGTGCCATAGCGCGCGGTGGGCGCGAACATCGACAACGGCTGGTAGCCCCACGAGCCGCCAAACGGATGCTCCATGATCGGCATCAGCTCGATATGGGTGAAGCCCAGCTCCTGGATGTAGGGCACCAGCCGCTCGGCCAGTTCGCGCCAGTTGTAGTAGCGGGCCACTTCACCGCTTTCATCCAGCTCGCATTGCCAGGAACCGGCGTGCAGTTCGTAGATCGACAGCGGCGCGTTGGTGGCCTGGTGCGCCGCACGCACGCGCATCCAGCTCTGGTCCTGCCACACATGGCCCAGCGCGGCGGCCACCTTCGAGGCGGTGCTGGGCGGCAGCTCGGTGGCCAGTGCCAGCGGGTCGGCCTTGAGCGGCAGGATGCCGTCGGGCCCGAGCAGTTCGTACTTGTACGTCTCGCCGGCCTGCAGGCGCGGGATGAACAGCTCCCACACACCGCTGGGCACGCGCTTGCGCATCGGGTGGCGGCGCCCGTCCCAGTTGTTGAAGTGACCGACCACCGACACCCGCCGCGCATTCGGCGCCCACACCGCAAAGCGCACCCCGTCGATGCCGTCAACCTGTGCGGGCTGCGCGCCGAACACCTTGGCCAGGTCGCGATGATTGCCCTCGGCGAACAGGTACAGGTCCATCTCCCCCAGCAGCAACTGGGTAAAGCTGTAGGGGTCTTCGGTGACCTGCTCGCCCCCTGCCCAGTTGATGTGCAGGTCGTACGCCTGCGGTTGCTGCAACCGCCCGCTGAACAGCCCGGGCACACTGCCCTGCTCCAGCTCCAGCAGCACCTGCCCGCTGTCGCGGGCCACCGCCCGGGCGCTCAGGGCATCGGGCAGGTAGGCGCGTATCCACTGCCCGCCCGCGCCATCCGGGTGCGGCCCGAGCACCGCGAACGGGTCGCCGTGCCTGGCATTGACCAGGTCATCGATATCCCTTGTGCCCAACCCAGCCTGTTCCCGCTTGTGCGCGCTCATTCATTCTCCCCACGTACTGACAAGCCCATGGAGGCCATGCAAGGGCACGGCCAACCAGCTCGGGCGATTCTCGGCTTCATACATAATTTCGTAGGCAGCCTTTTCCAGGCTGAACAGGTCCAGCGCCGCGCGTGCCCCGCCGGGCTGTTCCCAGGCGTGCGGCAGGTCGGCGGTGGCCAGATCGTAGGCCTGAACAAAGGCATGCCGGGCCTGGTGCAGGTAGCGCCGCGCCACGCGCTGACGGGCCTGGCGGGCCGGCGGCGAGACGTCCACCCCCGACGCGCTGCGCAACACCATCGCAGCAGCATAGTCGAACGAACGCAGCACGCCGCTGACGTCCTTGTACGGGCTGTGCTTGCCGCGTCGCTCCTCCAGCGGGCGCGCCGGCTCGCCTTCGAAGTCGATCAGATAGGCATCGCCCTGCACCACCAGCACCTGGCCCAGGTGCAGGTCGCCGTGTACCCGTATCAGCACGCCACCGACCGCCTGCATGGCCAGTTCGCTGACCTGTTCGAGCAGGCCCTTGCGCTGCTTGCCCAGGTCGTCGACCAGCGCCTGGCTGTCGGCATCCAGCTCATCGCGGTGCTGCTCCAGCAGGTCGAACGCCTGGTTGAGCTGGGCGCTGACCTGCTTGCCCCAGGCCTTGCCATCGCGCGCGCTACTCACCCGCGGCTTGAACGCCGGGTCCTGGGTGGGCGCGGCCAGCACCTGGTGCATCTGGCCCAGGCGCTGGCCCAGCTGCGCGGCAAAGGCCTGCAGCTCCTGCAAGGCATCGGCATGGGCCTGCGGGGCCTGGATGCCGGGTTCCATTTCGTCGCGAATCGCGCGTTCCAGGGTGTTCTGGGTCCAGTCCCAGGCGTCGCCCTGGTTGCTCAGGTAGCCCTGGGCGATCATCAGCAGGTGCGGCTGCCCGGTGGCGTCCACCCGGCTCAGCCAGCCCAGCAGCGGTGATATGTTCGGGTAGCCGGCGGCAGTGAGGTAGGCGCTCATCTCGAGCTCGGGGTGGATGCCGCCATTGACCCGGCGGATCAGCTTGAGCACCAGGCTGCCCCCTACCACCACCGAGCTGTTGGACTGCTCGGCCGACAGGTAGCGCACCGCCGGCTCGTCGCCCAGCTCCAGGGCGGCCAGCTGCTCGGTGGCCTGGAACTGCAACTCGCCGTCGCTGCAGCTCAGGCGCGTGCCATCGGCAAAGCCGGCCAGCACCGCGCGAATGAAGCTTTCGAGCACGAAACCATCGGTGATCAGGCCCACCTGGCGCCCCCGGCGTACCCGTGAAAGGGCCAGTTGCTGGGGCAATGCGCTGGTCAGCTGGTCTTCGCCGATCAGGCCGAACGGCAACTGATAGCGGCTGGTCTGCCCGCCGCCGTCGACCTCGATTTCACTGAGCAGCACGGGGCTGGTGGCCGCACCGAAGCGCACGCCATAGGCGATGCGCACCTTTTCCAGCGCGGCGCCCTTACCCGCGAACCAGCGGCGCTTGGGCAGGTACTGCGGCAGGATGGCGTCTTGCAGGGTGTCGCGCGACGGCGATTCGAGCAGCTCTTCCATGCGTTTCTTGAGCACCACGGTGGTGAACTCCGGTAGCGGCTGCGCGGGCTGCACATGCCAGCTGGGCATCTGGTCCCTGGGCGCGAGCAGGAACCAGTAGAAGCCATAGGGCGGCAAGGTCAGCAGAAACGGCAGTTGGCCGATCGGCGGGAACGCGCTGCCGCCGAGCATCTCCACCGGCACCTGGTCGACATAGGCCGAGAGGTCCAGCTCTGCCGCCTGGGCGGCGCGGGACACGTTGGCCACGCACAGAATGGTCTCGCCCTTGCCGTCGCTGCCGGTGAACTCGCGGACATACGCCAGGATGCGGCGGTTGCTGGGCGAGAGCATGGTCAGGCTGCCGCGGCCAAAGGCCTTTTGCTGCTTGCGCACCGCCAGCAGGCGACGGTTGAAGTTGAGCAGCGAATGCGGGTCGCTGGCCTGGGCCTCGACGTTCACCGACTGGTAGCCGTACAGCGGGTCCATGATCGGCGGCAGCACCAGGCGTGCCGGGTCGGCGCGGGAGAAGCCGCCGTTGCGGTCGATGGACCATTGCATCGGCGTGCGCACGCCGTCGCGGTCGCCCAGGTAGATGTTGTCGCCCATGCCGATCTCGTCACCGTAATACAGGGTCGGGGTGCCCGGCATCGACAGCAGCAGGCTGGTCAGCAGCTCGACCCGGCGCCGGTCGCGTTGCAGCAACGGTGCCAGGCGCCGGCGGATGCCCAGGTTGATGCGCGCGCGACGATCCTGGGCGTAGTAGTTCCACAGGTAGTCGCGCTCGCGGTCGGTGACCATCTCCAGGGTCAGCTCGTCGTGGTTGCGCAGGAAGATCGCCCATTGGCAGTTGGCCGGGATCTCCGGGGTCTGGCGCAGGATGTCGGTGACCGGAAAGCGGTCTTCCTGGGCCAGCGCCATGTACATGCGCGGCATCAGCGGAAAGTGAAAGGCCATGTGGCACTCGTCGCCCTGCCCTTCGCCGAAGTACAGCTGGGTATCCTCGGGCCACTGGTTGGCCTCGGCCAGCAGCATGCGATCGGGGTAGTTGGCGTCGATTTCGGCGCGGATCTTCTTCAGCACCTGGTGGGTTTCGGGCAGGTTCTCGTTGTTGGTGCCATCGCGCTCGATCAGGTACGGGATGGCATCCAGGCGCAGGCCATCCACGCCCAGGTCGAGCCAGTAGCGCATCACCCCGATCACCGCCTTGAGCACCTGCGGGTTGTCGAAGTTGAGGTCGGGCTGGTGCGAATAGAAGCGGTGCCAGAAGTACTGGCCGGCAACCGGGTCCCAGGTCCAGTTGGAGTGCTCGGTGTCGAGGAAGATGATGCGCGTGCCGTCGTACCTGGTATCGGTGTCGGACCACACATAAAAGTCCCGCGCCCTGGAGCCGGGCTTGGCGCGCCGGGCCTTCTGGAACCACGGGTGCTGGTCGGAGGTGTGGTTGATGACAAGCTCGGTGATCACCCGCAGGTTGCGCTTGTGCGCCTCGGCGATGAAACGGCGCACGTCTGCCAGGGTGCCGTAGTCGCTGTGCACGGCCTTGTAGGCGGCGATGTCGTAGCCGTCGTCGCGCCGTGGCGAGGGGTAGAACGGCAGCAGCCACAGGGTGTTGACCCCAAGCTCGGCGATGTAGTCGAGCTTGGCGATCAGGCCGGGAAAATCACCGATGCCGTCGCCGTTGGAGTCGAAGAACGACTTGACGTGCACCTGGTAGATGATCGCGTCCTTGTACCACAGCGGGTCGTTGATGAACGTGGCTGGGCGGGCTTTCTTCGCCATGTACGACTCCTTCTGGTTGGCGGGGGCTAGCGGGCCGGGGTGATGCGCCAGATGCCGAACGGCTGGTGCCAGGGTTCGATGCGCATCCACTGGGTCTTGCCGTACCAGCTCCAGCGATGGCCGCTCATCAGGTCTTCGCCGAAGGTTTCGGCGTCGTCCTCCAGGCCCAGCTCCCACAGCGGCAACTCGAAGTGCGCCTCCTGGGCGTTGTGCGGGTCGAGGCTGACGGCCACCAGGATCAGGCTGCCGCTGGCCGGATCGCCCTTGGCGAAGTACAGGATGTTGTCGTTCCAGGCGTTGTAGAAGCGGATGCCCAGGTGGGTCTGCAGGGCCGGGTGCTGGCGGCGGATGCGGTTGAGCTGGGCGATCTCGGCAATGATGTTGCCGGGCTGGGTGTAGTCGCGCGGGCGGATCTCGTACTTCTCCGAGTCCAGGTATTCCTCCTTGCCCGGTATCGCCGCCGCCTCGCACAGCTCGAACCCCGAATACATGCCCCACAGGCCCGAGCCCATGGTGGCCAGCGCTGCGCGAATCAGAAAGCCCGGGCGGCCGGAGTCGTGCAGGAAGAACGGGTTGATGTCCGGCGTGTTGACGAAGAAGTTGGGGCGGTAGCAGTACGACCACGGCGGCTGGTTGAGTTCGCTGAAGTACTGTTGCAGCTCGGCCTTGGTGTTGCGCCAGGTGAAGTAGGTATAGCTCTGCGAATAGCCGACCTTGCCCAGGCGCGCCATCATCGCCGGCTTGGTGAAGGCCTCGGCGAGGAAGATCACCTGCGGGTGCTGGCTGCGCACGTTGGCGATCAGCCACTCCCAGAACGGCAGCGGCTTGGTGTGCGGGTTGTCCACGCGAAACTGGGTCACGCCCTCCTGCACCCAGCCCAGCACCACGTCGCGCAGGGCCAGCCACAGGGCGGGCACCGCGTCGGCGGCATAGAAGTCGACGTTGACGATGTCCTGGTATTTTTTCGGCGGGTTCTCGGCATAGCGGATGGTGCCGTCGGGGCGCCAACTGAACCAGCCCGGGTGCTCGGTGAGCCAGGGGTGGTCCTGGGAGCACTGGATGGCGAAGTCCAGGGCGATTTCCAGACCATGCTCGGCGGCGGCGGCCACCAGCCGGCGGAAGTCTTCGCGGCTGCCCAGCTGCGGGTGGATGGCCTCGTGCCCGCCGTCGGCGCTGCCGATGGCGTAGGGGCTGCCGGGGTCGTCGGGGCCGGCCTGCAAGGCATTGTTGCGGCCCTTGCGGTGCTGGGTGCCGATGGGGTGGATGGGCGGGAAGTACAGCACGTCAAAGCCCATGTCGCGGATCATCGGCAGGCGCTGATGCACGTCGTTGAAGGTGCCGTGACGGGCCGGGTCGTCGGTGACCGAACGCGGGAACAGCTCGTACCAGCTGGCAAAGCGTGCGCGCTCGCGCTCCACCTCAAGGGGGAACTCGGCGCTGCGGCTGAGGTAGGCACGGTGGTCGGCGCGGCCCATCAGGGCGCGGGTCTCGCCGTGCAGCAGCAGCTCGACGCCGGCCTGGGCAGGCAGGCTGGCCAGTTGCAGGGCCACCGCCTCCAGTTGCGCACGCAGCGGCTCGCTGCTGCGTTCGGCGCTCTGCATCAGGTGGCGGCGGCCCTCCTCCAGCTCCAGGCCTACGTCGACGCCGGCGGCGAATTTCTTCTCCAGCTCGTAGCAGTAGCTGGCGTACTGGTCGATCCAGGCCTCGATCATGAACAGGTGGCGGCCCACCTCGCTGACCGTGAAGCGCCCCTCCCAGCTGTCGTTGCCCAGCAGCGTCATGGGCACTTCGTGCCAGTTGGGGTGCTGCAGGCGGCGCCAGCTCAGGCGCACGGCCAGCACGTCGTGGCCGTCGGCGAAGACCTTGCTGGTAACGGTGACCTGTTCGCCCACGGTACCCTTGACCGCGTGCTGGCCGGCGTCGAGCACAGGTTCGGTGTTCTCGATCACTATGCGCGGCAGCAGCAGCGCCCTGGCCAGGGTCAGGGTGTGCTCGCTGGTTTCATCGGTGCTGAAAGGCTCATCGCGGGTCATCGAACATCGCTCCGTTACGCTGTGACGGTAAGGTTCAGAGCAATGGCAGGCGTGGGGGTTCAATAAAAAATGAGCGATGCGGCGCGGCCACGGTCGAAGAATGGGTCAGCCTTTGAACAGCCCTTTATGTGAGGTTCGGCCCATGAATATTCCTATTCCTGCTGAAACGCCCGATCCGAATATCGATGACCCCAATCTGCCACCACCGGTGCCCGAGAAGGAGCCTGAGCCGCCCAAGGAGCAGGAGCCCGTGGGCGACCCGCCCAGTGAAGAGCCGCCGGTGAAGGTGCAAGCGTAGACCGGGATCCGGCAGTTGCACTGCGGTGTGCCCATCGCGGGTCGAGCCCGCTCCCACAGGAGTGCGGTGGTTTACAGAAATGCGCGATACCTGTGGGAGCGGGCTTGACCCGCGATGGCTGAAACGCCGAGCTCAACGGTTGCACAACTCCTCGATGCTGATCTCGCGCATGCGAAACTTCTGGATCTTGCCGGTCACCGTCATCGGAAACTCCTCGACGAAACGAAAATGTCGCGGCGTCTTGAAGTGCGCGATGCGGCTCTTGCACCAGGCCTGCAGCTCCCCATCGGTGGCGCTGTGCCCAGGGTGCAGCTTGATCCACGCCACGATCTCCTCGCCGTAACGCTCATCCGGAATGCCGATCACCTGCACGTCCGCCACCGACGGGTGGGTAAAGAAGAACTCCTCCAGCTCGCGCGGGTAGATGTTCTCGCCACCGCGAATGATCATGTCCTTGTTGCGCCCGGCAATGCACACGTAGCCCTGCTCGTCCATGCTCGCCAAGTCGCCGGTGTGCATCCAGCCCGCCGGGTCGATCGCCTCGCTGGTGGCCGCCGGGTTGCCCCAGTAGCCCAGCATCACGCTGTAGCCGCGGGTGCACAGTTCGCCGATGGTGCCACGCGGCACGATGCAGCCGTGTTCGTCGACGATCTTGCTCTCCAGCTGCGGCTGGGTGCGCCCCACCGTGGTCACGCGCAACTCCAGCTCGTCGTCCGGGCCGGTCTGCAGCGACACCGGGCTGGTCTCGGTCATGCCGTAGGCGATCTGCACCTCGCCCATGTGCAACTGGTCGATCACCCGACGCATCACCTCGATCGGGCAGGTGGCGCCGGCCATGATGCCGGTGCGCAGGCTGCTCAGGTCGTAGTCGCCGCGCCGCGGCTGGTCGAGCAGCGCGATGAACATGGTCGGCACCCCGTACAGCACGGTGGCGCGCTCGCGGGCCACGCCTTCGAGGGTCAGCAGCGGGTCGAAGGCGTCGTTGGGGTAGATCATGGTGGTGCCGTGGGTGATGCAGCCCAGGTTGCCCATGACCATGCCGAAGCAGTGGTACAGCGGCACCGGGATCACCATGCGGTCATGCTCGGTCAGGCCCAGGCTCTCGCCGACCATGTAGCCGTTGTTGAGGATGTTGTAGTGGCTCAGGGTCGCGCCCTTGGGGAAGCCCGTGGTGCCGGAGGTGTACTGGATGTTCACCGGCTGGTCGAACTGCAGGCTCTGCTGGCGCTGCTGGTACTCGGCCGGGGCGACCTGCTCGGCCATGCCGGCCAGCGCCGCCCACGGCAGGAAGCCGCCCGGCGGCGCGTCGTCGAGGCTGATCAGCCCGCGCAGGTCGGGCAGGCGCTCGCCATTGAGCTGGCCTGGCGCCTGGTGCGCCAGCTCCGGCAGCAGTTCGCCGAGCATGGCATGGTAGTCGGAGGTCTTGAAGGTGCCGGCGCAGATCAGCCACTGGCAGGCAGACTGGCGCAGCACGTATTCCAGTTCGCTGGTGCGGTAGGCCGGGTTGATGTTGACCAGGATCACGCCGATTTTGGCGGTGGCGAACTGGGCGATGCACCACTGCGCGCAGTTGGGCGCCCAGATACCCAGGCGGTCGCCGGTCTTCAGGCCCAGCGCCATCAGGGCGCGGGCATGCAGGTCGATGCTGTCGGCCAGTTCGCGCCAGCTGTAGCGCAGTTGCTGGTGGCGTACCACCAGTGCCTCGCGCTCGGCAAAGCGCGCCACGGTGTTGTCCAGGGCCTGGCCGATGGTCATGGCCAGCAGCGGTTTGTCCTGGCGACCCTGGGTGTAGCTCGGTTGATTCATGACGACCCCGTATTGTGATTGTTGTGGGTGCTGATTCACGCGAGACCTAATGTGGCGCAAATTAACGTTAACGTAAAGGTCATGGGGAGATTGACAGTGTTCGGTGCGGGGTTTACGTTAACGTAAAGGTGACAGATCGCAGCGCCTTGATCGCGGGTCAACCACCACGCCACTCAAAGAACAATCGACAAGAAAGGTGCCAGCATGCGTTATCCGACCCTGAACTTCGCCCTGGGCGAAACCATCGACATGCTCCGCGACCAGGTGCAGGCGTTCGTCGCAGCCGAGCTGGCCCCGCGTGCGGCGCAGATCGACCAGGACAACCTGTTCCCCGCCGACATGTGGCGCAAGTTCGGCGACATGGGCCTGCTGGGCATCACCGTCAGCGAAGAATACGGCGGCGCGGGCCTGGGCTACCTGGCCCACGTGGTGGCCATGGAAGAAATCAGCCGCGGCTCGGCCTCGGTCGCGCTCTCCTACGGCGCCCACTCCAACCTCTGCGTCAACCAGATCAACCGCAACGGCACCGCCGAACAGAAAGCCAAATACCTGCCCAAGCTGATCAGCGGCGAGCACATCGGCGCCCTGGCCATGAGCGAGCCCAACGCCGGCTCCGACGTGGTGTCGATGAAACTGCGTGCCGAACAGCGCGGCGACCGCTTCGTGCTCAACGGCAGCAAGACCTGGATCACCAACGGCCCCGACGCCAACACCTACGTGATCTACGCCAAGACCGACCTGGAAAAGGGCCCCCACGGCATCACCGCGTTCATCGTCGAGCGCGACTGGGCCGGCTTCAGCCGCAGCAACAAGTTCGACAAGCTGGGCATGCGCGGTTCCAACACCTGCGAGCTGTTCTTCGACAACGTCGAGGTGCCCCAGGAGAACATCCTCGGCCAGCTCAACGGTGGCGTGAAGGTGCTGATGAGCGGCCTGGACTACGAGCGTGTGGTGCTCTCCGGCGGCCCTACCGGGATCATGCAGGCGTGCATGGACCTGGTGGTGCCCTACATCCACGACCGCAAGCAGTTCGGCCAGAGCATCGGCGAGTTCCAGCTGATCCAGGGCAAGATCGCCGACATGTACACCCAGCTCAATGCCAGCCGCGCCTACCTGTATGCCGTGGCCCAGGCCTGTGATCGCGCCGAGACCACCCGCAAGGACGCCGCCGGGGTGATCCTCTATACCGCCGAGCGCGCCACCCAGATGGCCCTCGAGGCAATCCAGATTCTGGGCGGCAACGGCTACATCAACGAATTCCCCGCAGGCCGCCTGCTGCGCGACGCCAAGCTGTACGAGATCGGCGCCGGCACCAGCGAGATCCGGCGCATGCTGATCGGTCGCGAGCTGTTCAACGAGACGCGCTGAGGCGCTCAGCGGCAACGCCGCCATAACGCAGACCCACTCTTGCAGCTTGGAGCTTGCCGCTTGAAGCTGCGCCAGGAGCCACGATGATTCTGAAGTCTCAGTTGAACCCCCGCGCGCCCGAATTCGCGCTCAACAGCGCGGCCATGCTCGAACAGGTGCAAGGCCTGCGTGACCTGCTCGCCAGCGTGCACCAGGGCGGCGGGCCCAAGGCCCAGGAGCGCCACACCTCACGCGGCAAGTTGCTGCCGCGCGACCGCATCGACCGCCTGCTCGACCCCGGTTCGCCGTTTCTGGAGATCGGCCAGCTGGCCGCCCACGAGGTGTACGGCGAAGACGTGCCTGCCGCCGGCGTGATCGCCGGCATCGGCCGCATCGAGGGCGTGGAGTGCATGATCGTGGCCAACGACGCCACGGTCAAAGGCGGCTCGTACTACCCGCTGACCGTCAAGAAGCACCTGCGCGCCCAGACCATCGCCCAGCAGAACCGCCTGCCCTGCGTGTACCTGGTGGACTCCGGCGGCGCCAACCTGCCGCGCCAGGACGAGGTGTTCCCCGACCGCGAGCACTTCGGCCGCATCTTCTTCAACCAGGCCACCATGAGCGCCCAGGGCATCCCGCAGATCGCCGTGGTGATGGGCTCGTGCACCGCCGGCGGTGCCTACGTGCCGGCCATGGCCGACGAGGCGATCATGGTGCGCCAGCAGGCCACCATCTTCCTGGCCGGCCCGCCGCTGGTCAAAGCCGCCACCGGCGAGGTGGTCAGCGCCGAAGACCTGGGCGGTGCCGACGTGCACTGCAAGGTCAGCGGCGTGGCCGACCACTATGCCGACAACGACGAACACGCCCTGGCCATCGCCCGGCGCTGCGTGGCCAACCTCAACTGGCGCAAGCTGGGCCAGCTGCAGGTGCGCACCCCGATCGCCCCGCTGTACGCAGCCGACGAGCTGTACGGCGTGGTGCCGGCCGATGCCAAGCAGCCGTTCGATGTGCGCGAGGTGATCGCGCGCCTGGTGGACGGCTCGCTGTTCGACGAGTTCAAGGCGCTGTTCGGTACCACGCTGGTGTGCGGCTTTGCCCACCTGCACGGCTACCCGGTGGCGATTCTGGCCAACAACGGCATCCTGTTCGCCGAGGCCGCGCAGAAAGGCGCGCACTTCATCGAGCTGGCCTGCCAGCGCGGCATCCCGCTGCTGTTCCTGCAGAACATCACCGGCTTCATGGTGGGCCAGAAGTACGAGGCCGGCGGCATCGCCAAGCATGGCGCCAAGCTGGTGACCGCAGTGGCCTGTGCCCAGGTGCCCAAGTTCACCGTGATCATCGGCGGCAGCTTCGGTGCCGGCAACTATGGCATGTGCGGGCGTGCCTACGACCCGCGCTTTCTGTGGATGTGGCCCAACGCGCGCATCGGCGTGATGGGCGCCGAACAGGCCGCAGGCGTGCTGGCCCAGGTCAAGCGCGAACAGAGCGAGCGCAGCGGCCAGGTTTTCAGCCCGCAGGACGAGGCGCAGCTCAAGCAGCCGATCCTGGACCAGTACGAACACCAGGGCCACCCCTACTATTCCAGCGCAAGGCTGTGGGACGACGGCGTCATCGACCCCGCGCAAACCCGCGAGATTCTCGGCCTGGCCCTCTCGGCAGCCCTCAATGCCCCGATCGAACCGAGCCGTTTCGGCATTTTCCGGATGTGACCGATGAGCGACTTCTCTACCCTTGAACTGATTCGCGATCCGCGCGGCTTCGCCACCCTGTGGCTGAGCCGCGAGGCCAAGAACAACGCCTTCAACGCGCAGATGATCCGCGAACTGATCATCGCCATCGACCAGATCGGCAACGACGCCAGCCTGCGCTTCATGGTGCTGCGCGGGCGCGGCCGGCACTTCAGTGCCGGCGCCGACCTTGCCTGGATGCAGCAGTCGGCGCAGCTGGACTACAACACCAACCTGGACGACGCCCGCGAGCTGGCCGAGCTGATGTACAACCTGGCGCGGCTCAAGGTGCCGACCCTGGCGGTGGTCCAGGGCGCAGCCTTCGGCGGTGCCGTGGGGCTGATCAGTTGCTGCGACATGGCCATCGGTGCCGACGACGCGCAGCTGTGCCTGTCGGAAGTGCGCATCGGCCTGGCGCCGGCGGTGATCAGCCCGTTCGTGGTGCAGGCCATGGGCGAGCGCGCCACCCGCCGCTATGCCCTGACCGCCGAACGCTTCAGCGGCGAGCGGGCCCGCGAACTGGGCCTGCTGGCCGAAACCTGCCCGGCCGCGCAGCTGGATGCCGAGGTCGAGCGCTGGGTCGACAACCTGCTGCTCAACAGCCCGCAGGCCATGTGCGCCAGCAAGGAGCTGCTGCGCGAAGTGGGCAATGGTGAGCTCACCCCTGCCCTGCGCCGCTACTGTGAAGGCGCCATTGCGCGTATCCGCGTGAGCGCCGAAGGCCAGGAGGGCCTGCGCGCCTTCCTCGAAAAACGCACGCCAGCCTGGCAAACCCCCGCTTCGGACAAGGAGCCACGCCCATGAGCCGCCCTCTGCTGACCACCCTGCTGGTCGCCAACCGTGGCGAGATCGCCTGCCGCGTGATGCGCACCGCCAAGGCCATGGGCCTGACCACCGTGGCCGTGCACAGCGCCATCGACCGCGATGCGCGGCACAGCCGCGAAGCGGATATCCGGGTTGACCTGGGTGGCGCCAAGGCGGCCGAGAGCTACCTGGACATCCCCAGGCTGATTGCCGCGGCCAAGGCCAGCGGCGCCCAGGCGATACACCCGGGCTACGGCTTTCTGTCGGAGAACGCAGGCTTTGCCCGGGCCATCGAAGAGGCCGGGCTGATCTTCCTCGGCCCGCCGGCCAGTGCCATCGACGCGATGGGCAGCAAGTCGGCGGCCAAGGCGCTGATGGAAGTGGCCGGGGTACCGCTGGTGCCTGGCTACCACGGCGAAGCCCAGGATCTGGAGACCTTCCGCTCGGCCGCCCAGCGCATCGGCTACCCCGTACTGCTCAAGGCCACCGCCGGTGGCGGTGGCAAGGGCATGAAGGTGGTCGAGCAGGAAAGCCAGCTGGGTGAAGCCCTGGCCTCGGCCCAGCGTGAAGCGCTGTCGTCGTTCGGCGATGCACGCATGCTGGTCGAAAAGTACGTGCTCAAGCCGCGTCACGTCGAGATCCAGGTGTTCGCCGACCAGCATGGCAACTGCCTGTACCTGAACGAGCGCGACTGCTCGATCCAGCGTCGTCACCAGAAGGTGGTCGAGGAAGCCCCGGCCCCCGGCCTGAGCCCGGCGCAGCGCCAGGCCATGGGCGAGGCGGCGGTACGTGCGGCCCAGGCCATCGGCTATGTGGGCGCAGGCACGGTCGAGTTCCTGCTCGATGCCCGTGGCGAATTCTTCTTCATGGAAATGAACACCCGCCTGCAGGTGGAGCACCCGGTGACCGAGGCGATCACCGGCCTGGACCTGGTGGCCTGGCAGATCCGCGTGGCGTGCGGCGAGGCGCTGCCGCTGACGCAGGATCAGGTGCCGCTGCACGGGCATGCCATCGAGGTACGCCTGTACGCCGAGGACCCGGCCAACGACTTTCTGCCGGCCACCGGGCACCTGGCGCTGTACCGCGAGTCGGCGCCGGGCGAAGGGCGCCGGGTCGACAGCGGCGTGTGCGAAGGTGACAGCATCTCGCCGTTCTACGACCCGATGCTGGGCAAGCTGATTGCCTGGGGCGAGAACCGGGAGCAGGCACGCCTGCGCCTGCTGGCGATGCTCGACAGCTTCGCCATTGGCGGCCTGAAGACCAACATCGCCTTCCTGCGCCGCATCCTGGCCCACCGCGCCTTCGCCGAGGCCGAACTGGATACCGGGTTCATCCCGCGCTATCAGGATCAACTGCTGCCCGCCCCCGTCGCGTTGCCGACAGCGTTCTGGCAGGCTGCCGGGCAGGCCTTCCAGCAATCGCGCCCCGCCTGCGTGCGCGCTGATGACCGGCACTCGCCGTGGGCAGCCGCCACCGGTTTCAGACCGGGCGTACCGGCGCAGACCGCCCTGCACCTGCGCTGCAATGGCGAAGACCGGGCACTGAGCCTGAACCCCGGGTCGGTGTCCGCGCGCATGGACGGCGAGCACCTGGTGATCGAGCACGAAGGCGTGCGGCGCAGGCACCTGGCCGTGCGCCGTGGGCAAACGCTGTATCTGGAGTGGGATGGCGAGCTGCACGGGGTAAGCGCTTTCGACCCGATTGCCGAGGCGGACGCCGGCCATGCGCACCAGGGCGGCATGAGTGCGCCCATGAACGGCAGCATCGTGCGGGTACTGGTGGAGGTCGGTCAGGCGGTCGAGGCCGGCACGCAACTGGTGGTGCTGGAGGCCATGAAGATGGAGCACAGCATCCGCGCACCCCAGGCGGGGACGGTCAAGGCGCTGTATTGCCAGGAAGGCGAGATGGTCAGCGAAGGGGCCGCGCTGGTGGAGCTGGAGGTTCAGGAAGGCTGACGGCACTGCACTTGCACAGGGTTTTGTGGGCGCCATGAAACCCTGTGTGGGCCGGCTTGCCAGCGACGCTTTTCAGCCCAGCCGGATAGACGCCTGCACCACCACACCGAGCACCTCGGTGCCCTCCTCCCACGTCAGTTTGGGCCAGGTGGGATTGAGCGGCTGCAAGTACCGCTGACCACCCTCCTCGACCAGCTGGCGAAACACCGCGACAGGATTGCCGGGCAGGCGCGCGATCACCAGCGCGCCGATCTCGGCAATTCGACCGCTGTCCACCAGCACCATCATGCCCGCCGGCACGCTCAGGCCCATGGGCGAATTCATCGCGTCACCTTCCACCGTCAGCCAGTAGCACGGGCCATCGGCCAGGTGGTCGCTGAGCACGGTCGGCGCGCCTTCGACAGGCTCGGCCAGGTGCTCCCAGTCCGACAGCGGGTAGCGGAATGCACCCAGCGCCGGTGTGGCATACACCCCGGACGGCTCCGCGACGGCGTCGTCGCAGACCACGCCCATGCGCCCCATGCCCAGTATCCGCAGGATCTCATCGATGGTGGCCAGCGGTGGGTTGTTCCTTCCCCGAATCCAATGGCCAACGCCACCTTGGGTCACCCCGAGGCGTTCGGCCAGTTTCTCCTGCGTGAGGCCCAGCTCGCGCATTCTGGCTTTCGCCAGTTCATTCCATTTTTTCATCGCTGGCACGATACGGACTGACAGCAGCGACTCAATACATACTCTGTAGTATTTAAGCGATGGAATACAATACAACATGTACTTAGGATTGAAGGGTAATCTTTTCCTACTCACTACAAGGAAGGCAGCCCCATGACCCCACCCCCTTTCAACGACCTGGACAGCGAAGCGGCACGCCGCGCACTGGACTATTACCTCAACCCTACCCCATCTACGGTCAGCCACACGGACGACCAGCTGTTCATCGCCCGCCAGGACCTCTCGGCCGAAGCGGCCACCGAACACGCCTCGAGCATGCTGCGCTGCGCCGCGGCCAGCGCTTACGAGTCGGCCGACAACCTCAAGGGCAACTCACGGGACATGGCCTTCTCGGTGATGCACATGATCAACATGGCCAGGGCGCTGCTGGACCGCAGCCTCGCGGAACAGGCCAGGCGGCAGGAGCTTCAATCAAGGGAGGGATGATGGGCAACGGGAACGGCGGTGGGGCAGGCCGTGGTTCAACGACCAGGCACAGCGATGCGGAATTTTTTGCTGGATAACAGAAAATTCATTTGACTTGAAAATGAGAACGATTATTATTGCAAACAACTGGTCGCGAGACTGGTTGGATAACTGAAAGCCCTTAGGTCGGACTCTCAGATTATCTCCTCATCAGGCTAATCACGGTTTTTGACCCGGCTTTTTGCCGGGTCTTTTTTTTTGGCTCTTCAGGCTAATGAAGGCGGGTGGTGCTTGATTGGCAGCGATGATAGCAAATGTATGTCTCGATATGTAACCCCGAGACAAGCCTTTGCCGATTCAGCACTTGAGAATCAATCTCATGTAGATTAAGCTGTCGCAGCGTCAGGGAAGACGCCCCCTTCTCTTCAGTCGTTTCTTTCTGCAAGGAGCTCGTACATGACCCGTCTGTTGCTGCCCCTTGAACACCATCACGATAGCGCCGACCTCGGCGAAGATGCCCTGCTCGTGCGCCTGAAAAAGCTGCCACGCCGGGTACAGCAGGTGTTCCTGCTCAATCGTCTCGATCAACTGTCGTTCGCCGCCATCGCCCAGCGCCTGGATATCGGCGCACCGACCGTGGAACGGCACATGGGCCAGGTACTGCAGGCCGCCCTGCCGGTGCGCAGCGCCTCCAGCACTGCGGCGGCGCAATGGTATGTGCGCCTGCAGAGCCCGGACATCACCGCCAGCGAGCGCATCGACTTTCGCCGCTGGCTGGATGCCGCCCCCGAACACCTGCATGCGTTCCATGCCACCGAACTGCGCTGGCGCAACCTGCTGGCACCGGCCCGGCAACTGGGCGATGGGCACTGGTATCGCCAGGCCTGGGCCGGTGTTTCGCTGGGAGGCTGCTCGGTGGCGCTCGGCCTGGGGTTGGCAGCGGCGCTGGCGATCGGTTTCTGGTCGTGATCCAGGGGTGTAGAGTGGTTGGCACAACAACTCTACCGGAGCCTGGCCATGACCGTGACGCTGTCCCCCGTTAGCATCGATTGCGCATTCGATGCCGGCAACATCCTGCTCGTCGATGCCGGCAACCCGTCCCGGATTCACCTGAACATCCGCCCCGACACCCACAGCGGGCATTTCCAGTGGTTTCACTTCAAGGCCAGCGGGCTGACGCCCGGGCATACCCACGCCTTCAGCCTGGACAACGCCAGCCAGTCGTCCTATAGCGCCGCATGGGAGGGCTACCAGGCGGTAGCGTCCTACGACCAGCAGAACTGGTTTCGCGTGCCGACCCGCTACGACGGCAAGGCCCTGCACTTCAGCCTTGAGCCCCGCGAAACACAGGCCTGGTTCGCCTACTTCGAGCCCTACCCGCGCGCGCGGCACAATCAGCTGATCGAACGCGCCAGCGCCTTGCCGGGCGTCGAACTGCTGGCCACCGGGCGCAGCGTCGAAGGGCGCGATATCCCGTTGCTGCGGGCGGGCGACGGGGGCGCGGGCAAGCGCAAGCTGTGGATCATCGCCCAGCAGCACCCCGGCGAGCACATGGCCGAGTGGTTCATGGAGGGCGTGATCGACCGCATACAGGGCAACGATGCCACCGTGCAGGCCCTGCTGGCGGTCGCCGACCTGTACCTGATCCCCAACATGAACCCGGACGGTGCCGCTGCCGGGCACCTGCGCACCAATGCCAGGGGCAAGGACCTCAACCGCGCCTGGCAGGATGCGAACATCGAACACACCCCTGAGGTGCTGTTCGCCCAGCAGCAGATGAAGCTGTATGGCGTGGACCTGTTCCTGGATGCCCATGGCGATGAGGAAATACCCCATGTGTTCACGGCCGGGTGCGAAGGCAACCCGGGCTACACGGATCGGATCGCGGCGCTGGAGGAGCGTTTTCGCAGCACCCTGTGCAGCGTGACCCGGGACTTCCAGACCACCCACGGCTACCCGCGCAGCAAGCCTGGGCAGGCCAACATGACCCTGGCATGCAATGCGGTGGGCCAGGCGCATGACTGCCTGTCGCTGACCCTGGAGATGCCGTTCAAGGATCACGACGACGCGCCCGATGCGGTGACCGGCTGGTCGGGTGAACGCTCCAAGGCGCTGGGCAGCGCGGTGATCGACACCTTGGCGAAGCTGGTCGCAGCGCTGCGCTAGGGGCTGGCGCACCGTCGCCCCGCAGCGCTCCCCATCGCGGGTCAAGCCCGCTCCCACAAGGCTTGCAGTGCCCTGCGGGAACGGCCTGACCCGCGATGAGGCAGGTCAGGCCGGCGGCGGCCCCGCCACCCGCACGCAATCATCCGGCCCCAGCACCCGCCCATCCGCCGCACGCAGCTGCAGCGGGCCCACCGGCGCCCCGCTCTGGCGGTCCACCAGCACCGAATGCGCCTCGCCAGGCTGGTAGAAAAACGCCTCGCCCCACTGGCGCAGCCCCACGATCAAGGGAAACAGCCCGCGCCCCTTCTCGGTCAGCACGTACTCCTGGTACGCGCTGCCATCCGACGCCGGCACCAGCTCCAGAATCCGGTGCTCCACCAACTGGCGCAAGCGCGAGGCCAAAATGTTCTTGGCCATGCCCAGGTTGCGCTGGAACTCGCCAAAGCGGCGCAAGCCATCAAACGCATCACGCACGATCAACAGCGACCACCAGTCACCGATCGCGTCCAGTGACCGGGCCACCGGGCATTCGGCATCTTGCAGGCGGGTACGCTGAACCATGGTCGCTCTCGGCAGGCTGAAAAAAGTAGTTGCAATATAAAACCGGTCCTCTCAGCATACAACCAGTTTCATTATGCAACCACACAGGATATCGCCATGCCCGCCTCCCCTGCGCCCCGGCTTTCGCCGTGGCTCGCCCTGCTGTTCTCCGTCGCCTGCGCACTGGCGGTGGCCAACGTGTATTACGCCCAGCCACTGCTGGACGCGATGGCCCGCGACTTCGCCATCGACCCGGCGCTGGTGGGGCTGGTGGTGACCCTGACCCAGGTCGGCTACGGCCTGGGCCTGATACTGCTGGTGCCTCTGGGCGACCTGTTCGAGCGGCGCCGGCTGATCGTGCTGCAGTCGCTGCTGTCGGTGCTGGCCTTGCTGATGATCGCGCTGGCCACCAGCAGCGCCTGGCTGTTTGTCGGCATGGCCCTGACCGGCCTGTTGGCGGTGGTGGCGCAACTGCTGGTGGCGCATGCCGCCAGCGTATCGGCCGACACCGAACGCGGACATGTGGTGGGCATGGTCACCAGCGGTATCGTGATCGGCATCCTGCTGGCCCGCACCCTGTCCGGGGCGATGGCCGATCTGGCCGGCTGGCGCTCGATCTACGCCCTGTCGGCAGCGCTGACCCTGCTGATGACCCTGCTGCTGTGGCGCGTGCTGCCCGCACACACGGCTGCGCGCCCCAACACTGGCTACGGCGCGCTGCTGGTGTCGTTGTGGCAACTGGTGCGCGAGCAGCCGGTACTGCGCCAGCGCGCCCTGCTGGCAATGCTCAGCTTCGCCTCTGCCATGGTGCTGTGGACCCCGCTGGTACTGCCCCTGAGCGCCCCGCCGCTGTCGTTGTCGGCAACCGAGGTGGGCCTGTTCGGCCTGGCCGGCGCAGCCGGGGCGCTGGCCGCCGCGCGTGCCGGCGGGCTGGCCGACCGTGGCCTGGGGCAACGGGTCAGCGGCCTCTCGCTGCTGCTGA
The DNA here is from genome assembly GCF_024261405.1 of Pseudomonas sp. FBF18. Classification (NCBI taxonomy): domain Bacteria; kingdom Pseudomonadati; phylum Pseudomonadota; class Gammaproteobacteria; order Pseudomonadales; family Pseudomonadaceae; genus Pseudomonas; species Pseudomonas sp. FBF18. The sequence continues at coordinate 45,169 of NZ_QKRS01000004.1, forward strand.
TGATCGGTTCGTGGGGCGCCATCGCCCTCACCCAGCAATCGCTGTGGGCACTGCTGCTGGGGGTGGTGGTGTTCGACCTGGGCCTGCAGGCGCTGCACGTGGCCAGCCAGAGCCTGATCTACCGCCTGCCGGCCGATACCCACAGCCGGCTCACCGCCGCCTACATGCTGTTCTACTCCATCGGCAGTGCACTGGGCTCGCTGGCCTCGACGCTGGCCTACGCCTGGGGCGGCTGGCTGCTGGTATGCGCGCTGGGCGCGGGGTTGAATGTGCTGGCACTGGGGTACTGGTGGCGCACCGTGCGCCAGCCGGCTCAGAACTGCACGTCGAGTATCACGCTGTCCAGGTAGTCGCCGGCCGGCGGCGTGGCCTGGTCGGTGTAGACCCTGGCGTTGTAGTTGAACACCTGGCTGCCGGCCGCGCTGCCACTGCCATTGCCGTTGCCCGGGTTGATGTCGGCGTCGCTGCTGGCGCGCCGCGCACTGCTCAGGCTGCCCCAGCGCACGCCCCCGCCACTCTTGAAGATGTCATAGGCCAGGTAGTTGCCGGCGCTGGATTTCATGCGCCGACGCCCGCCTGCCACGTTCTGCCCGTCATCCAGCCCCACCGTGTAGGCACTGCCCTTGGTACAGGCCAGGTTGACGTTCTGGCTCACCGTGGCGAACCCGCTGACCACCGGCGCGCTGCCGAACACGATGTTGGGCGAGCTGATCTGGCAGTCGTTGGTGACGGTCAGGTTGATGGTCAGGGTGGTAGTGGCGTTGAGCACCTGCCGCCCCAGGCAGGCGCTGCCCAGACCCAGCCCCCAGCAATAGTCGATGCTCCAGGCCACGGTGAACGTCTCCTGGTACAGGCCGGCCGCCACGTTGCTGGTCATTTGCGTGCGCAGGTAGATGGGCACGGTCTTGGGCGAGGTGCCGCCGAGCAGGCCCAGGGCATCGATGATGCCGTTGCGCGCAAAATCGTAGGGCTGGCCCCGGGTGATCGGGTAGCTGGTGCTGTTGTTGGCGTACAGCGTGTAGAGGATGACGTCGCCGGTGGGGCCCACCAGCCCGGTGGTGCCGTTGTTGGCGGTGAAGGTGGCCTTGAAGGAGTCATCCGAACGCAGCAGGGTCAGCAGCGAACCGGTGCAGCTCAAGCCGGCACTGGGCGCCGTGGTGGTCTGCACCGTGGTGCGTATCAGGGTGGAGTTGACCAGGCCGAAAGTGGCTGGCGTGGTTGCCAGCACCTGGCACAGCGCCTGGGCGCGCATGCAGGCCAGCAGTGCCAGCAGCGCAAGCAGCCCCGTCAGCCGGCGCTTCACTGGCACACCAGCGGGCCGATCAGCGGCACCTGGTCGGCCTGCGCCTTGAGCTCGAACTGCACCCGGCAACTGCCGCCTCCGGCCAGTTGCACCACCAGGCTGTTGTGTTCGCTCAGGTCCTCCAGGTACACCAGGCCATCCCAGCCCACCACCGCCAGCGCGCCGCTCTGCTCGTGGCGTACCTGGCTGCCCACGGCCAGTTCGTTGTTGCCGGCATCCACCAGCACCACGCTGGCGGCCAGTACCCGGCGCAACGGAAATTCCAGCAGGTAGCCGGCGCCGCGCCTTACCGCCACGCGCTGCTCCACATTCGGCGAGCGCACATCGGGGGGCAGTTCCAGCGGGTCGATCTCGTACTTGCCGCGGTAGTAGCCGCTGCCGTAGGGCACCAGCAGGTGCCCCTGGCTGTCGGTGTGCCCCACCACCTGGTTCTCGTAACGCACCGGCACATCGGCAAAGCCTTCGGTGCTGACCAGCACGAAGGCGTCGTCGATGCGATTGGCCGCGAACACCCCGGCGTCCATCAGCACCACCGAGCCGCTGGCGTCGGCCCAGCGGGTCATGTTGTCGCTGCTGCCGTACACCCCGGCCTGCAACTGCACCGATTGCAGGCGCCAGGTCAGGTCGGCCTGACGGTAGGTTTCACGGTCGCCGCCGGCATAGCCCAGGTTGAACCCCACGCCGCCCTGGGCGGGTACGGCGCGGCTGTAGTTGACCCGCTGCAGGTTCTCGCCCTGCTGGTTGCGCTCCAGGCTCAGGGCCAGCGTGCCGTGCAGGTCGAAGGGCACCACCAGCTGCGCCTGCACCGCCCACTGGCTGTCGTCCAGGTCGCGGTTGGCCGACAGGTACAGGCTGCTGTTGCCCCACAGCGGCTTGCTCCAGCTGAGGTTGAGCAGGCGCGTGCGCGAGTTGTCGGCGGCGCGCACGTCGAAGTAGCCCGCCCCCAGGCTGCCATAGCGTTGCAGGTTGAGGCTCAGGGTGACCTGCTCGCTGCGCTGGCTGAGGCGGATATACGGGCTGTCGACCAGCGACAGGTCGGCGTAGTCGCCATGACGCTCCAGGCGCTGGTAGTTGAAGCCCAGCCAGCGGTTGTTGTACTGGTAGCCCAGGCTCAACTGCTGGCCACTGCGACCTTCGAAGCGGCTCTGGCTCAGCGCCGTGTTGAGCACGCCGAAGTTGCCCACCCGCAGGTTGCCGCCCAGCCCGCCCAGGCCCAGGGACCCGGCCGCCTCGGCATGGCTTTCCAGCGTGAAGTAGTCGGTCAGGCCATAGCGCAGGCTGCCCGCCGCAACGCCGGGGCCGTAGGCAAAGTCGCGCACGGCATAGTCGCGGCGCAGGGCGCCGGCCGCCACCGAGAAGTCCGCCAGCCCCTGTTGCAGCAGGCTGCTGGTGACGTAGAACGGCAACGTGGTCGAGACCTGCCGGCCAAGGGCGTCGGTGGTCACCACCACCGCCTCGCCGGCACCGTTGATGAACGGCACGTTGGTCAGGGTGTAGGGGCCTGGCTGCAGGTCGGCACTGGCGCTCTTGTAGCCATTGATGAACAGGTCCACCGACGAGGGCACCGCGGCTTCACCGGCGAAGGCCGGCAAGGGGTAGGTCACCAGGTCCGGGCGCACGGCAAAGTCCCGCGACAGCTGCACCCCGCCCACCCGCACCGAGCTGGTCCAGGGCAAGGCGCCGGTCAGCACATCGCCGGCCTCGAAGGTCAGCAGGCGCGCCTCGTCGGTGTAGCGCCAGGTGGTGTCGTACCGCCGAAAACCTTCCTGGGCGCCTTCGTAGCCTGCCCCGCCGAGGCGCTGGCGCCACTGCCCGGTGGCGGAGAAGGTGCCCCAGCTGTCGAACACCCGCAGTTCGTTCCAGGCTGCCAGGTAGGTGCCCCCCTCATCGGTGTCGTTGAAGTAGGCGTCGTAGTTGAGCAAGGCGCCGAAACTGCTCAACGCCTCGCCGGCCGGCCCCAGCGAGCGCTCGCCGATACGCTGGTTGGGCAGCCACGCCGCCGGCACCTGCACCAGCAGCCGCTGGTTCTGGCTGTCGTACTCGCTGTGCAAGCCATCGATGGCGTCCAGCGCCAGTTCCGGGCCGGGCTGCCCAGGCAGTTGCACGCCCGCCGCCTGCAGGTCGGCGGTGGCCATGTACAGGCGCCCGGCCCGCTGGTGCACCAGCACCACGCTAGCGCTGCTCATCTGGTTGACCACCAGTTCCAGGTACAACGGCGCATCGGCGACAGCCTCCATACTCGCAGGGGGTGGCGGCAGTTCGCCTGCGACCGCGCTGCCCGCCAGCAGCACCGCCAGCGTCACGCTGCGGGTGCAGGCCAGAGAAGTACTCACGCACGCCGTCCCACCATGTCCGGGTCCTCCCTGGCCCCTGCTCCATCTTCATGCGCCCTTGAGGCGCCGGGCTCAGTGGCCCTGGTTGATGGTCTGGGGCGGCTCGGCCCCGTTGACGCGCCCTTTCAGCACACTGGCCGCCGAGGCTGCTGCAGGTGCCGGCCAGCGCATGCTCGCGCCGGGCAGTACATAACCCAGCAAGCCGTCGACCAGCGGCTTGCTCTGGGCGCCCTGCTGCATCACCACATCGGTGAGGCGCGCATGCACCGGCCCCACGTTGCGGATCTCGACGAAGGGCTTGCCCTGCTGCGATACCTGTCGCCAGCTCAGCAACGGCGTGCCCACGCCCGCTGCATCACGCTTGCCCTCGGCGTCCGGCTTGCTCCACAGCCCCTGGCCGTAGACGAACAATGGCACCGAGTAGCGCATCTGGAAGCGGATCTGCGCCTGGGACGTCTGCGCATCGCTGGCCGGCAGGGCGGGTGGGATTTCGTCGATGATGATGCGGTAGGCCTGTTCCTGGCCGGCCGGCGACTGGCCGGTGCGGGTCAGGCGAATCAGCTGTTTCTCACCCGGCTTGATGGTCGCTACCGGCGGGCTGCCGATGATCTCGCGCTGGGGCTGGAACTGGTCGTCATACCCGTCCTGGCGCCAGGCGAACACCCTGACCTGCAGGTTCGCCGGGGTGGTGCCACGGTTTTCCAACCACAACGCCCCGGCCTTCTGGTCGGCCTCCAGCACCGGGTCGATCGGCCAGATCAACACCGATGTGGCCGCCTGGGCGCCCCCTGCGCCGAGCAAGGCGCCCACCAGCAGCCACTTGCCCATCCCTTGCCATCCACGTGCGTACAGCGCCATGCACCCTCTCCTTTGGCTTGTTCCGATACAACCCCGGGAGCGCACTCACCAGGACAACACCACTTGCACCACGTCGGTGTAGGTGCCCGCCGGCAACACGCCGGGTAACTGGGCTTGCGCATACACCGGCAGCTTGATCGCCGTCGGATCGCTGTAACTGACCGCCACGAGCTGACCGATGCCCAGCACCTGGGACAAGGCCGCGTCGCGGTACAACTGATAGGCCACCAGCGAGGTACCGCTGGTGCGCTTGAGGTTGCGTACCCCGTTGTTGTTCAGGCCACCGTCGACGCTCATCTTCAGGGCCACCCCGGGCGTGCATTGCAGGGTCACCGTGGTGCCGGCCAGCTGGGTGTTCACGCTGGCGGCGCCGAGCGCCGGACGGGTGCCGAAGTCCAGGGTGCCGTAGTTGCTGGCGCCGCCCACCACCAGGCAACCTGCCGCAATCGTTGCGCTGACCTGAAGCGTGCTGGTGAGCGCGGCATCCAGCGGCATGGGCACTGCCCAGGCCAGCACCGCAAGGCCACCGAGCAACCGGCGCATGACCTAGAAGCTCAGCTCGACCGCCACCGTGTCGGTGTACACCCCTGGCGGCAGCGACGGCTTGCCCACGGCGCGGCCGTACAGGTTGACGGTCTGCGCCACCCCGGTGCTGGTGGCGAGGGTGATGGTGCCGTTGATTGCCAGCAGATTGGTGTGCCCGGCATCGGTATAGAAGTCATAGGGCACGTAGTTGGTGCCCATGGCCAGCGCGCGGCTGCCACCGGTGGTGGCCGCGTCATGCGCGCCTGCGCCCACCTTCACCACCGGCGTGGCACCGGGCGAACACAGCACACTGATGGCGCCGCCACCACCGGTGCCGATCACCTGGGCGCTGGCCTCGGTGAACAGGGCAATCTGCGAGCCGAAATCCAGGTTACCGAAGTTGACCCCGGTGGTGGCGGTCGAACCGTTCACCTGACAGGCCGCGGTCAGGGTCAGGGTGGCGTTGATATTGCCCGTGACCGTGGCCGCCTGGGCCTGGCTGGCAAGGGCCAGGCCAAGCCCGGCGAAGAGTATGCGTGAGACGTTGGGATGCATGAGTCGCTCCTTGTTGTTACCAGTCCAGGGTCACCATCAGGGTGTCACGGTAGATGCCGGCCGGCAGCGCCCTGGGGTGTGCCACCACGGCGCCGTAGATCGGTATGGGGATTTGCGCAGCGCTGCTGATCGAGAAGTTGCGCTGCTGGCCGATGCCGTAGCGCACTGCACCGCTTGGATCGGCCGCCAGCTGGTAGGGGATGAGCTCGCTGCCGTTGCGCAGGCGGCGCACGCCGTTGGCATCGTTGCTGCCGCCATTGATGCTCACCGTGAAGGCCCGCACCGAGGGGTTGCAGCTGACCTGCAGGGTGCCGCTGCCGCCGGTCTGGTCGAGGTTGGCGCTCAGCGGGCGGGCCCAGCTTGGCCCCTGGGTGCCGAAGTCCAGCAGGCCCAGGCCGCCACCGGCCGGGCTGTCGTCCGGCACATTGCTGATCTGGCAGGCTGCGCTGATCACCAGGCGTGCCTGGATATGCCCGCTGACGGCGGCATTGGCCATCGGACACAACAGCAAGGGCCCGAGGCTGATCAACAGAATCTGCGATGTCTTCATGCTGCCAGTTCCTTTAGCACGCACAGGGTCACCAGGTGACGGTCACCTTGAGCAAGTCCGAGTAATGGCCGACACGGGGCACCTGGGCCAGGGTGTCGATGCGGGCGTACAGCGGCAGTTCCACCGACCCCGAGTCGGGTACGCGTGCGTGCTGGGCGATGTTCACCGCCAGCGGAGTGCGCCAGGCCGGGTCCTGGTAGAGGCGGTACGGGATGGGACGGGCCTGTGGCGTGTCGCTGGCCAGGTAGCGCACCTCGCCGACGCCGCCATGCTGGCCGCCATCGACCTTTACCTGGTACAGCGTATCGGGGTTGCATTCCAGACGTGGGGGGCGTTGTTGCAGCAAGGCGCCGGTCAGCGGGCCTTGCGGATCGTCCAGGCGCGCGGTACGGCCGAAGTCGAGCAGGCCCTGGGCCTGGGCGCCGGCATCGCGGGTCTGGTGCACCAGCTGGCAACCGCGCTGTACATCCACGCGAACTTCCACCAGAAAATCTGCGGCGGCGGCAGCGTCTGCGACAACCAGCCCGAGCAGCGCAGCCAGAGAGCGTCCCTTCACCGTTACCCTCCTTGCAATGCAGGATCCATCTGTTCCAGAGGGTAGCAGCCGAAGAAAAACCTGCCAGCAAGCTCGGAAATGTATAGGCCGCGTACAAGAACCTTCCTACATGACCTGCCAGGCACGACATGACTGGCAGCCCAACCCCCTATTCGGTACATTAGCGCCGCCCACTCAGCCGGCCCCTGTGCCCGGCACCCCCAAGGAGCCTGAGATTGACCGCCTTACCGCCGTCCTGGATCCGTTCGCCGCTGCGCGCCCTGCGCCAGCGCCTGGCTGCCCGTGCACACCCGCCGGCCAAGCGCGTGGCGGCTGTTGAAGTCGATGAATTCTTCCGACGAAAGGCCGATGAGCAGGGCTATACCTTGAGCCACGGCCAGCAGCGGGTGATCGCCTGCATGGCCGAGCAGGCCGCGCACCTGGCTGACGGCACGGCGCGCAGCCTGTACCTGTACGGGGCGGTGGGACGGGGCAAGAGCTGGCTGCTGGACGGCTTCTTCCAGTCACTGGAGCATCCGCACAAGCGCCGCCTGCACTTTCACGATTTCTTCGCCCAGTTGCACGAGGGCATGTTCCGTCATCGCCAGCAGGACGATGCGCTGGGCGCGACCCTGGACGAGCTGCTGCAAGGCTGCCAGGTGCTGTGCTTCGACGAGTTCCACGTGCACGACATCGGCGACGCGATGCTCATCACCGGCCTGTTCAAGGCGCTGTTCGAGCGCCGCGTGTTCGTGCTGCTGACCTCCAACTACCCGCCTGCCGGGCTGCTGCCCAACCCGCTCTACCACCAGCGCTTCGAACCGGTGATCCGCCTGATCGAGGCGCACATGCAGGTGCTTGAAGTGGGCGGCGAGCAGGACTACCGCAGCCACCCGGCCTCCGGCAGCCAGCAGCGCTTCACCCAGGGTCACTACCTCTGGCCCGGCAGCCCGGCGCAGCGCCATGCCGCCGGCCTGGATCAGGCCGGCGCGCCGGTAAGGCTGCAGGTGGGCAAGCGCTCGCTGCACGCCCTGTTCAGCCAGGAGCGCGCGGTAGGCTTCAGCTTCGAGGCGATCTGCGAGCAACCCACGGCGGTGATGGACTACCTGGAGCTGGCGCGCCGCTACGACCACTGGGTGATCGAGCACCTGCCGGACCTGGCGCAGTGCTCGATGGCGGCGCAGCAGCGCTTCATCAACCTGGTGGACGTGCTGTATGACCAGGACAAGCACCTGGTGCTGGTCGGCCAGGCCTCGCTGTGCGAAAGCCTGGGCGGCAGCGCCATCGACCTGGCCCGCACCCGCAGCCGGCTGGGCCAGCTCAATGTGCTGGGCCCGGTAGCCTGCCCGGGTTGACCCTCAGCTGGCCCGCGCCAGGCTGGCCAGCACCCCTTCGATCTCGGCCAGCACGGCCGGGTCGTCCAGGGTCGAGGGCGGGGTGTAAGGCTGGTGGTCGGCGATCTTGCGCAGCACCGCCCGCAAAATCTTGCCCGAGCGGGTCTTGGGCAGGCGCTTGACCACCCGCACCTGGTTGAAGCAGGCCAGCGCGCCGATCTGCTCGCGCACGCTGGCCACCAGTTCGGCCTGCAACTGCTGCTCGCTCAGGCTGACCCCGTCCTTGAGCACCACCAGGCCCAACGGCACCTGGCCCTTGATTTCGTCGCGCACCCCCACCACCGCGCACTCGGCAATCGCCGGGTGGCGCGCCACCAGGTCTTCCATCTCGCCGGTGGATAGCCGGTGCCCGGACACGTTGATCACGTCATCGGTGCGCCCCATGATGTAGACGAAACCGTCCTCGTCGAGGTAGCCGCCATCGCCGGTGTGGTAGTAGCCGGGGTGGCTGTGCAGGTAGGCCTGCAGGTAGCGCGCATGGTCGCCCCACAGCGTCTGGCTGCAGCCGGGTGGCAGCGGCAGTGCGATCACGATGGCACCCTGCTCGTTGGGGCCCAGAAGGTGCCCGTCGTCGTCCAGCACGCGCACGTGGTAACCCGGCACGGCGCGGTTGCTCGAACCCGGACGCACCCCGCAACCTTCCAGCCCGACGCAGGGCGCGGTCACCGGCCAGCCGGTTTCGGTCTGCCACCAGTGGTCGTGCACGGCCTTGCCGCTGGCCGCCTCCAGCCATTGATGGGTGCTGGAGTCGAGTTTTTCCCCGGCCAGGAAGATCTGGCGCAGCGAGCTCAGGTCATGGCGCTTGAACAGCTCGCCCTGCGGGTCTTCCTTGCGGATTGCGCGCATGGCCGTGGGTGCGCAGAACAGCCCGTTGACCCGGTACTGCTCCACCACGCGCCAGTAGGCGGCAGCGTCCGGGGTGCGGATCGGCTTGCCCTCGTAGAACACCGTGGTGCAGCCGTTCATCAGCGGCCCGTAGACGATCAGCGAGTGCCCCACCACCCAGCCCACGTCGGAGATGCCCCACCACACATCCCCCGGCTGCATGCCGTAGATATGGCGCAGGGCAAAGCGCAGCGCCACGGCGTTGCCGCCGTTCTCACGCACGATGCCCTTGGGTTTGCCGGTGGTGCCGGAGGTGTACATGATGTACAGCGGGTCGCCTGCGGCCAAGGCCACCGGTGGCACCGGGCTGGCCGCAGCCACTGCCGCCTGCCAGTCCAGGTCGCGGCCTTCGCGCAGCTCGGCGCGGGCCTGCGGGCGCTGCAGCACCAGCACCTGGCGGGGCTGGTGGGTGGCCAGTTGCAGGGCCTTGTCCACCAACGGCTTGTATTCGATGACGCGGTCGAACTCCAGCCCGCAGGAGGCGGTGAGCAGCAGCGCAGGCCGCGCATCGTCGATGCGCAGGGCCAGTTCGTTGGCGGCAAAGCCACCGAACACCACCGAATGCACCGCGCCGATGCGGGCGCAGGCCAGCATTGCCATGGCCGCCTGCGGCACCATCGGCATGTAGATGATCACCCCATCGCCCTGCTTCACCCCCAACTCGCGCAGCAGGCCGGCCAGGCGCGCCACCTCGTCGCGCAGTTGCACGAAGGTGTAGGTCTGGCGGGTGTCGGTGACGGGCGAGTCGTAGATCAGTGCGGTCTGCTCGCCACGGCCCTGCTCGATCTGGTGGTCGAGGGCCAGGTAGCAGCTGTTGAGTTGCCCGTCGGCAAACCACTGGTGGGTGCCGTCGGGGTTGGCCACAAGGGTCTGCGCAGGCTTGCGGTACCAGGCCAGGTGGTCAGCCTGTTCGGCCCAGAACGCAGCGGGGTCGGCAATGGAGCGGTCGTAGCTGTGCTGGTAAGTCATCGATCGGTAACCCTGAACTTTGTTGTTATTAAAAGGGCGAATATCGAGTATGGACGCCAATTGCGCGCCTGCCATGGTACTTAAGTCGGGTATCATCGCCGCCGTCTTCATTGCCCTTGCAGCCCCTTCATGCACACCCTCGACGACCTCAGGCGCGGCCGCCTGGCAGGTGCCACCCGCCTCGACCTGAGCTGCGGGCTCACGCAGTTCCCGGATGAGATCTTCGAACTGGCCGACAGCCTCGAAGTGCTCAACCTGAGCGGCAATGCGTTGAGCAGCCTGCCCCATGACCTGGGCCGGCTGCACCGGCTCAAGGTGCTGTTCTGCTCCCACAACCGGTTCACCGAGGTGCCGGCCAGCGTAGGCCAGTGCCTGCGCCTGGAAATGGTCGGGTTGCGCAACAACCGCATCACGCACCTGCCGGCCGCCGCATTGGGCCCCAACCTGCGGGCACTGGTGCTGACCGAGAATTGCCTTGAACAGTTGCCCGACGCACTGGGCGACTGCCAGCAGCTGCAAAAGCTGATGCTGGCGGGCAACCGCCTGCGCGCCCTGCCGGCCAGCCTTGCGCGGTGCCAGCGGCTCGAACTGCTGCGGGTGTCGGCCAACCGGTTGAGCGAACTGCCCCAGTGGCTGCTGACGATGCCCCGCCTAGCGTGGCTGGCGTATGCCGGCAACCCCTTGCCCCTGGGCCTTGCGGCGCCGCAGGCGCCGGGCCGGTGCGACGCCATCGACTGGCACGCCCTCGAGCTGGGCGAGGTGCTGGGCCAGGGCGCCTCCGGGGTGATTCACCGCGTGCAGGTGGCGGGCCGAAAGGCGGCGCTCAAGCTGTACAAGGGCCAGATGACCAGCGATGGCTCGCCGCTCAACGAAATGCAGGCGTGCGTGGCAGCTGGCGCCCACCCGAACCTGATCCCGCTGCTGGGGCAGGTAGCCAACCACCCGCACCAGGTGCCGGGGTTGCTGATGGCGCTGGTGGGCACCCACCTGTCTGCCCTGGCCGGGCCGCCCAGCCTGCAAACCTGCACCCGAGACGTCTACCCGCCTGACCTGTGCCTTGGCCTGCAAGCCGCAACCCGGCTGGCGACGGCCATCGCGTCGGTCGCGGCGCACCTGCACCAGCGCGGCATCACCCACGGCGACCTGTACGCGCACAACATCCTGTGCGATGCACAGGGCAACGCGGTGCTCGGGGACTTTGGCGCGGCATCGTTCTTTGCGCAGGATGGCAGTGTTGCAGCAGACGCATTGCAGCGTATCGAGGTGCGGGCGTTCGGGGTGTTGCTGGGGGAACTGCTGGCGTGTTGCGGGGAGGCGTCAGAGGAACTGGCGGACTTGCAGGCGAGCTGTGTTCAGCCGCAGGTGCTGGCAAGGCCGGATTTTGCGCAGGTTGAACGGGTGCTTCGCCGGCAAGGCCGGCTCCTGCAAGAGGCGTAGGAGCAGGCCTTGCCGGCGAAGTGGGTTATCAGCCCGCCAGGCCGACGTACACGTTCTGCACGTCGTCGTTGTCGTCGATGGCTTCCAGGAATGCCTCGACTTCAGCCATGTGCTCGTCGCTGAGCCCGCTGACCGGGTTCTTGGGGGTGTAGCCGATCTTGGCCGAGATCACCTTGAAGCCCTGTTGCGGCAAGGCCTTCTGTACCGCGTCCAGGTCGGTGGTGTCGGTGATGAACAGGGTCGAGCCCTCTTCTTCACCTTCCGCGAAGTCCTGTGCACCGGCTTCGATGGCGGCCATTTCCGGGTCGGCATCAGGGGTTTCAGGGCTGGCTTCGATCAGGCCGACATGGTTGAAGTCCCAGGCCACCGAGCCCGAAGCGCCCAGCTGGCCCTTGCGGAACAGCACGCGAATCTGCGCCACGGTGCGGTTGACGTTGTCGGTCAGGCATTCGACGATCAGCGGCACCTGATGCGGGGCGAAGCCTTCGTAGGTAACGTGGTGGTACTGCACCGCGTCGCCATCCAGGCCCGCGCCCTTGCGGATGGCGCGTTCCAGGGTCTCTTTGGTCATCGAGGCCTTCTTGGCCTGTTCCACGGCCAGGCGCAGGCGCGGGTTCATGTCCGGGTCGGCACCGGCCTTGGCCGCGATCTGGATCTCCTTGGACAGCTTGCCCATGATCTTGCCCTTGGCGTTGGCTGCTACTTCTCTATGCTTGGCTTTCCACTGTGCGCCCATCTCGACTCTCTTGTTTCAGCTGCCGGTTCAGGTAGCGACCAGCAAGGTGGCGTGCAGTTTATACAGGCTGCGCCGGGCAATCGACAAAAAAACGCTGGGCTGTTGCCGGGCCTGGTGAACCCTTCGCCGGCAACGCCAGCTCCTACTAGCGTTGCAGGAGCCGGCCTTGCCGGCGAAGAGGCCAGCATCCACAACCTAGAAACCACTTTAAGTTGTGATTTTTATTTCATATAAATCAATCAGATAAGCCAACAACCTCATGTAGTTAAGCAGCTTCACGCTGCGCCACCGCCTGCGCCGCCGCCAGCATTGCCCTGAGCAGCACTGCGCACCCAGCCGCCAGGTCCTTGGGGTCGGCATTCTCGATTTCGTTATGGCTGATGCCGCCCTCGCACGGCACGAAGATCATCCCGGCCGGGCCCAGTTCGGCCAGGAAGATCGCGTCGTGCCCGGCCCCGCTGACGATGTCCATGTGCGACATGCCCAGCCCCTGCGCCGCGCTGCGCACCGCCTCCACGCAGCCCTTGTCGAAGTACAGCGGCGGGAAGTCCGCGGTGGGCGTCAGCGTGTAGGTCAGCCCATGCTGCTGCGCGGTCGCGGCGATCACCTCCTGCACCTGGGCGATCATCGAGTCCAGCCGCGCCGGCTCCAGGTGACGAAAATCCAGGGTCATGCGCACCTCGCCGGGGATCACGTTGCGCGAGCCCGGGTACGCCTGCAGGCAGCCCACCGTGCCGCACGCATGGGGCTGATGCTCCAGAGCCACGCGGTTGACCGCCGCCACCACCGCACTGGCGCCTACCAGGGCGTCCTTGCGCAGGTGCATCGGGGTCGGCCCGGCGTGGGCCTCGACACCGCGCAGGGTCAGGTCGAACCATTTCTGCCCCAGCGCGCCGAGCACCACGCCGATGGTTTTGCGCTGGTCCTCCAGGATCGGCCCCTGCTCGATATGCGCCTCGAAATAGGCGCCCACCGGGTGCCCACTGACCGCGCGGGTGCCGGCGTAGCCGATCGCATTCAGCGCCTCGCCCACGCTCACGCCCTGGGCATCGCGCTTGGCCAGCGTCTCCTGAAGGGTGAACTTCTCGGCGAACACGCCCGAGCCCATCATGCACGGCGCGAACCGCGAGCCCTCCTCGTTGGTCCACACCACAACCTCAAGTGGCGCCTCAGTTTCTATCTGCAAGTCATTGAGTGTACGAAGAACTTCCAGCCCGGCCAGCACCCCGAAGCAACCATCGAACTTGCCGCCGGTGGGCTGGGTGTCGATGTGGCTGCCGGTCATCACCGGTGGCAGTTGCGGGTTGCGCCCGGGCCGGCGGGCAAAGATGTTGCCCACCCCATCCACGCTGACGGTGCAGCCGGCAGCCTCGGTCCATTGCACGAACAGGTCGCGGGCCTGGCGGTCCAGGTCGGTCAGGGCCAGGCGGCATACGCCGCCTTTGGCGGTGGCACCCAGTTGCGCCAGCTCCATCAGCGACTGCCACAGGCGCTCGCCATCGATGTGGGCCTGGGTACTTTGCAGAACGTCCTTAGCGGTTTGCATGAGCATCTCCTGCTTGGCCGGCCTCTGCGGGCCGTGGGGTTACACGGTGGGTTTGAGGCTGGTGGCACGCGCGCCCTTCAGGCTGCCCAGGGCGTAGTAGATCACCCCGCCCAGCGCCGAGCCGGTGAACCAGCCGAAGTCGTAGAACCAGCTGAACGCCGGGCTGTGCAGCGACAACAGGGTCAGCACCACCGGCACGCCGAAGGCGATGAAGCCGGTCGCGTTCCAGGCCGGGTACACGTCGTCGCGGTACAGCCCGGCAAGGTCGAGGGTCTGCTTGCGCAGCAGGAAGTAGTCCACCACCATGATCCCGGCAATCGGCCCCAGCAGGCTGGAATAGCCCAGCAGCCAGTTGGAATACACCGACTCCAGGCTCACGTCCGAGACGATCAGACCGAGTTTCTTGAGCAGCTCATGGGCCATCAGCAGCAGGCCCACCAGCCCGGTCAGCAGCACGGCGGTGGTACGCCCGATCCACTTGGGCGCCAGGTTCTGGAAGTCGTTGGTGGGCGAAACGATGTTGGCCGCGGTGTTGGTCGACAGTGTGGCGATGATGATCAGCGCCATGGCCAGCGCCACCCACAGCGGGCTCTGGATATGCCCGATCAGGCTCACCGGGTCGGACACCGTCTCGCCCACCAGCGAGGCCGAGGCAGCGGTCAGCACCACCCCCAGCGCGGCAAACAGGAACATGGTCAGCGGCAGGCCGAAGATCTGCCCCAGGATCTGGTCCTTCTGGCTTCGGGCGTAGCGGCTGAAGTCCGGGATGTTCAGCGACAGCGTGGCCCAGAAACCCACCATGGCGGTCAGCCCGGCGAAGAAGTAGCCGGTCACGCTGGCGCCTTCAGGACGCTTGGGCGGCTGCGCCAGCAGTTCGCTGAACGACACGTTGGGCAGCGCCCACACCAGCAGCCCGGCACCCACCAGCACCAGCAGCGGTGCCGACAGGGTTTCGAGCCACTTGATCGACTCGGCGCCGCGCAGCACCACCCACAGGTTGAGGCACCAGAACAGCATGAAGCCGATGACCTCGCCGGTGCCGCCCAGCGCCTTCCATTCCGGCCAGAACGAGCCCAGGAAGAGGTGGATGGCCAGCCCGCCGAACATCGTCTGGATACCGAACCAGCCGCACGCCACCAGCGCGCGGATCAGGCACGGCACGTTGGAGCCGATGATGCCGAACGAGGAGCGCAGCAGCACCGGGAACGGGATGCCGTACTTGGTGCCGGGGAAGGCATTGAGCGTCAGCGGGATGAGCACGATGGTGTTGGCCAGCAGGATCGCCAACAGCGCCTCGCCCACCGTCAGGCCGAAGTACGCCGTGAGCACCCCGCCCAGGGTGTAGGTGGGCACGCAGATCGACATGCCGACCCACAGTGCGGTGATGTGCCATTTGTTCCAGGTGCGCTGCCCCACCTTGGTCGGGGCGATGTCATGGTTGTAGCGAGGGCTGTCGAGGACGTCGGTGCCGGCGTCGAGCTCGAACAAGCCGTCACGCTCGCTCACTTGCGATCGGGTCTGGTGCATTGGCCGCTCCACTTTTCTGGTTATGTGCACCTCGCGATGAGGCGCCGGAGTCTTGCGCGTGCAGGTAAGGCAATCACGGTCAGGTGATCTGAGAAATCTTGACCATTTACGCATCCTGTCAAGCAAGACAGGACTCGCCAGAAACCTTTCCTAACCCGTAAAAAGAAGTTTTATTCTTATTTTTCAATAAGTTGAAAACAGAATAAGCATATAAAAAATAATCTTGCCCAATCCCGGATCGCCAACTAGATTCAATTCTTGACGGCGATGACAGGATTACTCCGGCGCCGATCACGACAAAAATCTAGAGCCGGTAGCAACCGGTCAAGCCTGCGAGGAGCTTCGTGATGACGCTTTTGATTCGTGGCGCCACCCTGATTACCCATGACGAGAGTTACCCGGCCGACGTGTACTGCGCAGACGGCCTGATCCAGGCCATCGGCCACAACCTCGACGTCCCCGCCGGCTGTACCGTGCTCGATGGCAGCGGGCAGTACCTGATGCCCGGCGGCATCGACCCCCACACCCACATGCAGCTGCCCTTCATGGGCACGGTGGCCAGTGAGGACTTCTACACCGGCACCGCCGCCGGACTGGCCGGCGGCACCACCTCGATCATCGACTTCGTGATCCCCAACCCGCAGCAATCGCTGCTCGAAGCCTTTCACCAGTGGCGCGGCTGGGCCGAGAAATCGGCGGCCGACTACGGCTTTCACGTGGCCATCACCTGGTGGAGCGAGCAGGTGCGCGAGGAAATGGCCGAGCTGGTCAACCACCACGGGGTGAACAGCTTCAAGCACTTCATGGCCTACAAGAACGCGATCATGGCCGCCGACGACACCCTGGTCGGCAGCTTCGAGCGCTGCCTGGAGCTGGGCGCGGTGCCCACGGTGCATGCCGAGAACGGCGAGCTGGTGTACCACCTGCAGCGCAAGCTGCTGGCCCAGGGCATCACCGGCCCCGAAGCGCACCCACTGTCGCGCCCTTCGCAGGTGGAAGGCGAAGCGGCCAGCCGTGCCATCCGCATTGCCGAAACCCTCGGCACCCCGCTGTACCTGGTGCACGTGTCCACCCGCGAGGCGCTGGACGAGATCACCTATGCCCGCGCCAAGGGCCAGCCGGTGTACGGCGAAGTGCTGGCCGGGCACCTGTTGCTGGACGACAGCGTGTACCAGCACCCCGACTGGCAGACGGCGGCCGGCTATGTGATGAGCCCGCCGTTTCGCCCGCGCGGGCACCAGGAGGCCCTGTGGCACGGGCTGCAATCGGGCAACCTGCATACCACCGCCACCGACCATTGCTGCTTCTGCGCCGAGCAGAAGGCCGCGGGGCGTGACGATTTCAGCCGTATCCCCAACGGCACGGCGGGCATCGAGGACCGCATGGCGGTGCTGTGGGACGAAGGCGTGAACACCGGCCGGCTGTCGATGCAGGACTTCGTCGCCCTCACCTCCACCAACACCGCCAAGATCTTCAACCTGTACCCACGCAAGGGTGCGCTGCGGGTCGGCGCCGATGCCGACCTGGTGCTGTGGGACCCGCACGGCACGCGCACCATCTCGGCCAAGACCCACCACCAGAATGTCGACTTCAACATCTTCGAAGGCAAGACGGTGCGCGGGGTGCCCAGCCATACCATCAGCCAGGGCAAGCTGGTGTGGGCCGACGGCGACCTGCGCGCCGAGCGCGGCGCCGGGCGCTATGTCGAACGGCCGGCATACCCGGCGGTGTTCGACCTGCTGAGCAAGCGTGCGCAGCAGTGCAGGCCCGGCGCGGTCAAGCGCTGAGCCTTTAAAGCATCGCGGGTCAAGCCCGCTCCCACAGGTATCGTGCGATCCCGGTGGGAGCGGGCTTGACCCGCGATGGGCGCGCCAGCGCCCCGGTTTCTATAAAAAAACAAAGAGGCCACTACCGTGATCAACGCCTTGAACCATCTCCCGCACCCGCAAGACGACAACGCCACCCTCGCCACGCATTTCAGCGACCTGGCTCCACCCCTCACCCCGCGCCAGGCCGCCGTGGAAAGCGCGCGCTGCCTGTACTGCTACGACGCCCCCTGCGTCGACGCCTGCCCCAGCGACATCGACATCCCCTCCTTCATCCGCAACATCCAGCAGGACAACGTGCAGGGCGCGGCCATCAAGATTCTCTCGGCCAACATCCTCGGTGGCAGCTGCGCCCGGGTGTGCCCCACCGAGATCCTCTGCCAGCAGGCCTGCGTGCGCAACAACGCCCAGGAATGCGCCCCGGTGCTGATCGGCCTGCTGCAACGCTACGCGGTCGATCATGCCGAGTTCGCCGAGCACCCGTTCCAGCGTGCGCCCAGCACCGGCAAGCGCATCGCCGTGGTCGGCGCCGGCCCCGCAGGCCTGGCCTGCGCCCACCGGCTGGCCTGGCACGGGCATGAGGTGGTGATTTTCGAAGCACGGGAAAAGGCCGGCGGCCTCAACGAATACGGCATCGCCAAGTACAAGCTGGTGGACGACTTCGCCCAGCGCGAGCTGGACTTCGTGCTGCAGGTGGGCGGTATCGAGATCCGCCACGGCCAGGTGCTGGGCGACAACCTCAGCCTGGGCGAGCTGCAACAGCAGTTCGACGCGGTGTTCCTCGGCCTGGGCCTGGCCGCCAGCCGCCAGTTGGGCCTGCCCGACGAAGGCGCCCCGGGCCTGCTCAGCGCCACCGAGTACATCCGCGAACTGCGCCAGGCCGACGACCTGAGCACCCTGCCCCTGGCCGAACGCTGCATCGTGCTCGGCGCCGGCAACACCGCCATCGACATGGCGGTACAGATGGCCCGCCTGGGCGCCCATGACGTCAACCTGGTGTACCGCCGTGGCCTGCAGGACATGGGCGCCACCCAGCATGAACAGGACATCGCCAAGGCCAACCAGGTGCGGCTGCTGACCTGGGCCCAGCCCGAGCAGGTGCTGCTCGACGACCAGGGCCGGGTGCGCGGCATGCGCTTTGCCCGCACGCACCTGGTGGACGGGCGTCTGCAAACCACTGGGCAAACCTTCGAACTGGCGGCGGATGCGATCTTCAAGGCCATCGGCCAGGCCTTCGACGGCCAGGCCCTGAGCGACCCGCAGGCCCTGCAACTGGAGCGTGATGGCGAGCGTATCCGCGTGGACGACAACCTGCGCACCAGCCTGCCGGGCGTGTACGCCGGCGGCGACTGCACGCACCTGGGCCAGGACCTCACCGTACAGGCCGTGCAGCACGGCAAGCGGGCCGCCGAGGCCATCCATGCCCAACTGACCCTCAACGTGGAGGCCGCATAAATGGCAGACCTGTCGATCGAATTCGCTGGCATCAAGGCGCCCAACCCGTTCTGGCTGGCCTCCGCACCGCCCACCGACAAGGCCTACAACGTGATACGTGCGTTCGAGGCCGGCTGGGGTGGCGTGGTCTGGAAAACCCTGGGCGAAGACCCCGCCGCCGTCAACGTGTCGTCACGCTACTCGGCGCACTTCGGGCCCAACCGCGAGGTGCTGGGCATCAACAACATCGAGCTGATTACCGACCGCTCGCTGGAGATCAACCTTCGCGAGATCACCCAGGTGAAAAAGGCCTGGCCCGACCGCGCGCTGATCGTGTCGCTGATGGTGCCGTGCGTGGAGGACGCGTGGAAAACCATCCTGCCGCTGGTGGAGGCCACCGGGGCGGACGGCATCGAGCTGAACTTCGGCTGCCCCCACGGCATGCCCGAGCGCGGCATGGGCGCGGCGGTGGGCCAGGTGCCGGAGTACGTCGAGCAGGTGACACGCTGGTGCAAGACCTACTGCTCGCTGCCGGTGATCGTCAAGCTCACCCCCAACATCACCGACATCCGCCAGTCGGCCCGCGCCGCGCACCGGGGCGGCGCCGACGCGGTGTCGCTGATCAACACCATCAACTCGATCACCAGCGTCGACCTTGAGCGCATGATCGCCCTGCCGATCGTCGGCGAGGCCAGTACCCACGGTGGCTACTGCGGTTCGGCAGTGAAGCCGATCGCGCTGAACATGGTGGCCGAGATTGCCCGCGACCCGGCCACCCACGGGCTGCCCATCAGTGGCATCGGCGGCATCGGCAGCTGGCGGGATGCCGCCGAGTTCATCGCATTGGGTTGCGGCTCGGTGCAGGTGTGCACCGCGGCGATGCTGCATGGCTTTCGCATCGTCGATGAAATGAAGGACGGCCTCTCGCGCTGGATGGACAGTCAGGGCTACCACAGCCTGCAGGACTTTCGCGGGCGCGCGGTGGGCCACACCACCGACTGGAAGTACCTGGACATCAACTACCAGGTGATCGCCAGGATCGACCAGCAGGCCTGCATCGGCTGCGGGCGCTGCCACATTGCCTGCGAAGACACCTCGCACCAGGCCATCGCCAGCCTGGTCAAGGCCGAGGGCGGGCACCGCTACGAGGTGATCGACGCCGAGTGCGTGGGGTGCAACCTGTGCCAGATCACCTGCCCGGTGGAGGGCTGCATCGAGATGGTGCCCCAGGACACCGGCAAGCCGTTCCTGGACTGGCTGCACGACCCACGCAACCCCTACCGCGAGGCGTCCTGAGGCTGCGCCCCGCGCAGGTCATCGAAGCAGGCCTTGTTCCCGTCCACCTGAACAGACGCCCGGGGCAGGTTCGCCGCCTCCCCGGTCGGCGTCTCCACATGCCAGTAGCAGTGCTTGATCGCGCGGGTGATGGCCACGTAGGCCAGGCGCAGGATCTCGTCCTTCTGGGCGTTGTCGTAGCCTTCGGGGTCGCCCGCCCGGCCCAGCCCGGCCTGGCGGTACACCTGGTTCTTGTACGGCGAGCGCGTCAGGTGCTGGCAGTCACCGAGCATGAACACCGCATCGGCCTGCAGGCCCTTGGCGCTGTGGTAGGTGAGCTGGCGGAACCGCCGCTGCGCCGCCGGCAGGCTGGCCTCGTGGTTGAGCAAGGGCTGCAGGTGCTCGGCAATCACCGACTTGTCGACGCTCTTGCGGTACAGCAGCATCACCGACTCGCCATCGCGGTAGTGGTCCATCAACTGCCGGGCCAGTGTGGCTTCGTCGCGCTCCATCACCATCACCGGCACCGGCTGCTCGGCCGCCGGGCCGCAGGCACGGGCCTTCTTGCCGGCAATTGCCGGGGCCGACTTAACGATATGCTCGGCTGCATCGATGATGTGCTGGTGGCTGCGGTAGTTGTCGGCCAGCATCACGCGGGTGGTGCTGGGGGCGACGAACTGCTTGGCGAACTCCATGAAGTACTTAGGCGAGCTGCCGCGCCAGCCATAGATCGACTGCCAGTCGTCCCCAACGCACAGCAGCGAGGAATGCTGCGCCACCTGCCCCACGTGCATGGCCGGGCCGCGCCGGCGGATCTCGCGCAGGCAGGCGCGCAGCCACGAGACGATCTGCGGCGACACGTCCTGGAACTCGTCGATCATCAGGTGCGACAACGGGCGCAGCATCGGGTCGGGCAGCAGGCGCAGGTTTTCCGGGTTGTTCTCGCCGAACAGCGCGAACATGCGGTTGTAGCTCATGATCGGCGGCGACTGTGCCAGCAGGTGCACCTCCAGCGCCTTCCAGTACAGGCTCAGGGCCTCGAAGAACAGCGCGTCGGTGTCGCCCTGCGGGAAGCTCATGCCGCCCACCGCCACGCTCACATCCAACCCCAGGTTCTCGATGAACCCGGCAGCGCCGACGAACGCATCCAGCAAGGGCGCCGCGCCCAGCTCGCCTTTTACCTTGTAGTCAAAGCCCGGCCCGGCCACTGCATCACCGGCCAGCGAGGCGGTGAGGCGTTTGGCCGCCGCGTAGTTTTCCAGCCAGATCACCGGCTTGTCGCAGAACGCCTGGAACAGCGTGCGCTTGATCACCCATTCGGCCCACACCGGCAGCTTGGCGCCGGGGCGCTTGTACTGCTGATTCTCCTTGGGGTCGAAACCCAGCACCACCCAGGCGTCAAGCTCGGCGATATGGCCGTGGAAATGAAAGCGGCTGCCGTTGATTTCGACGGTTTCGCGGCTGGGCTCGATACCCTTGATCGGCCAGGCACCTGCCTGGAACCACAGGTCTTCGATCACGTCGCACAGCTCTTCGTCGCGCCCGGACGACAGCTGGGTCACCGCCACGCGCTTCTGCACGTCGGGGTGGTCGCGGTCCAGGGCCTTGAGCTGCAGGGCTTCGCGGCGCAGCCCGGCAATCAGCTCGGCGAACCGCGGGCTGGTGTGCAGCAGGTCGCGGTAGCACAGGTTGAGTTGCTGGCGCTGGGCATCGTTGATGCGCAGGTCGAACGGGTTGCTGTCCACGCCCGCCTCGCTGCCCCCGGGCTGCTCGCTGCCCAGGGTCTCGAATGCCCGCACCTGGCTGAAGCCCGGCAGGCTGCGCACCAGCGGCAGGATGCGCGAATGGAAGGTGCGCACCAGCTCACGCGCCTGCACCGGGCTCAGGGCCAGTTGCCACAGGCCGAACACCTGCACCAGGCGGGCAATGAAGTCCTTGCGCGACTCGCGGGTGAAGGTGACCACGGTCATGGCCTCCAGCTCGAAGCCCAGGTAATGGCGCAGCAACAGGATACGCAGCACCAGCGAGGTGGACTTGCCAGCGCCGGCGCCGGCGATCACGCAGGTGGACGGCGTGTCGCTGAAGATCATCTTCCACTGCGCTGCGCTGGGTTGGGCGTGGGCCGGCAGGCGCGCGGCGACGTCGGCCTTGAAGCGCTTCTTCAGCTCGGGGGTCAGCGGCAGGCGCCAGTCGTCGAACAGGGCATCGTCCAGCCCCGGCACGCCGTGGGCATCCGGGCGCGTATCGCGGATCACCAGCACCTGGCGCCCGGCCTCGAAACCGTCCACGCGCCCTTCTTCATAGCCTTCACGCAGCCCGTCGGCATGCCCGGTGCGCTGGCCGTTGGCATGGCCCTGGAACCACGAATCTCGGTGCTGTGCCTGCAACCGGCTCAGGCCACGGCCCAGCAGGCGTGCGGCCAGACGTCTGACCCAGGGCAGTTGCGCGGGTGGGGTTAGATCCGTGGGTAGCTTGGGACGCTCGTGTGACACACCGACTCCGGCAATCAATTCAATCAGCGGCCATGTTCGCCTTATCACGACCAAATCACCAGCCGAATGCTTTCACATCAGTGGATTAGGCGACGAAGCGGCGAAACTACCGCAGGTTATATATCGAATATAACGATCATATTTAGCCGATATTTACGCTTTTTTTCGATGTTTATCGAGAGGATCATCAGCGCCATCCACCTGATTACCGAGGACACGAGCATGCTGCAACTGCGCCCCTTCGACACCCTTGGCCACGCCAACCATGGCTGGCTGGATGCCCACCATCACTTCTCCTTTGCCGAATACCACGATCCGCGCCGCATGAACTGGGGCACGCTGCGGGTATGGAACGACGACCTGATCGCCGCCGGCAGCGGGTTCCCGCCGCACCCGCACCGCGACATGGAGATCATCACCTATGTGCGTGAAGGCGCGATCACCCACCAGGACAGCCTGGGCAACAAGGGCCGTACCGAAGCCGGTGACGTGCAGGTGATGAGCGCCGGTACCGGCATCACCCACAGCGAGTACAACGTGGAGGCCGTGGACACGCGGATCTTCCAGATCTGGATTGTGCCCCAGCGTGTGGGCCAGGCACCGTCGTGGGGCGTGCGGCCGTTTCCCAAGGGCGAGCGCGGCGAAGGGTTCGTGACCCTGGCCAGCGGGCGCGAGGGGGATGAAGGCAGCCTGGGGATCCGCGCCGATGCGCGGCTGGTGGCGGCGACGCTGAAGGCCGGGGAAAGCGCCGAGTACCGCATCGATGCGGGTCGCCGGGCCTACCTGGTGCCGGCCAAGGGCGTGATCGAGGTCAATGGCCTGCGCGCCGAGGCCCGCGACGGGGTGGCGGTGGAGGATGAGCAGGTGCTCAGGGTGGTGGCGCTGCAAGACAGCGAGATTGTGCTGGTGGATGTGGCGTAGGTACCGACGTCATCGCGGGTCAAGCCCGCTCCCACAGGGTTTGCGAACGCCGCAAAACCTTGTGGGAGCGGGCTTGACCCGCGAAGCTTTTAGGCGATGGCAGCGTCCACCAGCTCCTGCGCCTCACCCACCAGGCGCTGCAGGTGCGCGTCGTCGACGAAGCTCTCCGCATAGATCTTGTAGATGTCTTCGGTGCCCGACGGCCGCGCCGCGAACCAGCCGTTGGCCGTCATCACCTTCAACCCGCCAATCGCCTGGTCGTTGCCCGGCGCATGGCTGAGGATCTGCTCGATCGGCTCGCCTGCCAGCGTGGTCGACTTGACCTGCTGCGGCGACAGCTTGCCCAACTGGGCCTTCTGCTGCGGCGTGGCCTTGGCATCCACCCGGGTGGAGAACGGCCTGCCCAGCGCCTCGGCCAGCGCCTCGTATGCCTGGCTTGGGTCGCGCCCGGTACGGGCGGTCATCTCTGCCGCCAGCAGCGACGGGATCAGGCCGTCCTTGTCGGTGCTCCACACCGTGCCGTCCTTGCGCAGGAACGAGGCGCCGGCGCTCTCCTCCCCACCAAAGCCCAGCGAACCGTCGAACAGGCCATCGGCGAAATACTTGAAGCCCACCGGCACTTCGTACAGGCGACGCCCCAGGCGTGCCGCCACGCGGTCGATCATGCCGCTGCTGACCACGGTCTTGCCCACGGCCGCATCGGCGCGCCATTGCGGGCGGTTCTGGAACAGGTAGTCGATGGACACCGCCAGGTAGTTGTTCGGCGCCAGCAGGCCACCTGACGGGGTGACGATGCCGTGGCGGTCATGGTCGGGGTCGCAGCCGAACGCCACGTCGAACCGATCGCGCAGGCCGATCAGGCCCTGCATGGCGTAAGGCGAGGACGGGTCCATGCGGATCTGGCCGTCCCAGTCCACGCACATGAAGCGGAACGTGGGGTCGACCTCGGTGTTGACCACGTCCAGGTCGAGCTTGTAGTGCTCGGCAATCGCCGACCAGTAACGCACCCCGGCGCCGCCCAGCGGGTCGACACCCAGGCGCAGGCCCGCACCACGAATCACATCGAAATCAATCACATTGACCAGGTCGCTGACGTAACTGCCCAGGTAGTCGTGACGGTGCGTGGTGCTGGCCTTGAGGGCCTGTGCATGGCCCATGCGCTGCACGCCCTTGAGGCCGTCGGCCAGCAGTTCGTTGGCCCTGGCCTCGATCCACTTGGTCACGTCGCTGTCGGCCGGGCCGCCATTGGGCGGGTTGTACTTGAAGCCGCCACTTTGCGGCGGGTTGTGCGACGGGGTGATCACGATGCCGTCGGCCAGGCCACGGCTGCGGCCACGGTTGTAGCAGATGATGGCGTGGGAGATGGCCGGGGTCGGGGTGTACTCGTCATCCTTGGCCAGCATCACCTCGACGCCGTTGGCTGCCAGCACCTCCAGTGCGGTAGCTGCCGCCGGGGTCGACAGCGCATGGGTGTCGATGCCGATGAACAGCGGCCCGTCGATGCCCTGCGCCTTGCGGTACAGGCAGATGGCCTGGCTGATGGCGAGCACGTGCGCTTCGTTGAAGCCCAGGTCCACGGAGCTGCCGCGGTGCCCCGACGTGCCAAAGGCAACGCGCTGGGTGGCGACGCCTGCATCGGGCTGGCCGGTGTAGTACGCGGTCAGCAGCTGGGGGATATCGACCAGCACGGAGGCTGGCGCCGGTTTACCCGCCAAGGGACTGAGCTTCATGCAAAACCTCAAGTAAAGATGTACAGGGTGATGAAAATACGCAGTTTACTGGCACTTCGACCACAACGCGACGGCGGCGATCCCGCCCGCCGCGACTATTTGTACTGCGGTGCCCACCAGCCGGGAAACATCCGCTGCACCCGGGGCTCGGCAAAACGGTCGTCGATCAGCATGACCACACCGCGATCTTCAGTGCCACGTATCACTCGCCCGGCCGCCTGGATCACCTTCTGCACGCCGGGGTACAGGTAGGTGTAGTCGAAGCCCGCGTCGAACAGAGCGCCCATGCGCAGCTTGAGCTGTTCGTTCACCGGGTTGACCTGGGGCAGCCCCAGGGTGGCAACGAAGGCGCCGATCAGCCGGGTGCCCGGCAGGTCGACCCCTTCGCCGAACGCCCCGCCCAGCACGGCGAAGCCCACGCCCTGCCCGTCTTCGACAAAGCGTTCGAGAAAGCCCTTGCGCTGCGCCTCGTCCATGCCGGGCGACTGCGACCATTGCACGATGTGCGGGTAGCGCTCGGCCAGCAGCCGCGCCACCTGCTGCTGGTAGTCGAAGCTGCTGAAGAACGCCAGGTAGTTGCCCGGCTGGAGGCGGTACTGCTCGGCGATCAGTTCCACGATCGGCGCCAGTGACGCCTGCCGGTGCTGGAAACGCGTCGACACGCTGCTGATCACGCGCACCTGCAACTGCTCGGCGGCAAACGGCGAGGCCACATCCAGCCACGCGGTGTCGGCCGGCAGGCCGAGCAGGTCGGCGTAGTAATGGCGTGGGCTGAGGGTGGCGGAAAACAGCGTGACGCTGCGCGCAGCGGCCATGCGCGGGCCGATCAGCGGCGCCGGCACCACGTTGCGCAGGCACAGGGTGGACAGGCTGCGCCGGCCCGGGCCGTCGCGCTTGCTGATGTCGAACACGAAATGCTCGTCGAACACCTCACACAGGCGCAGGAACTGCGAAGCCTGAAAGAAGAGCTGCAACAGCGGCCCTTCGACGCCGGCAGGCTGCTGGTTCATGCTGTCCTGCACATGGCTGACAAAACGCTGCAACGCCTTGAGAAAGGCCTCGGGCAACTGGCCGGTGGCGCGGTAGGGAACGTCCTGGTCCTTGTGCACGGCGTTCCAGGCCCGGTCAAGGCGCTGCAAGGCATTGGCCATGCCTGCCGGGGGATCACGCCGCAGGGCCTTCAATTGCCATTGATCGAGGCTCACGCTGTACATCTGGCGTGCACGCTCCACCAGGTTGTGCGCCTCGTCCACCAGCACCGCCACCCGCCACTGGTCGAGCTGGGCCAGGCCGAACAGCAAGGCGCTCTGGTCGAAGTAGTAGTTGTAGTCGCCCACCAGCACATCCACCCAGCGCGCCATCTCCTGCCCCAGGTAGTACGGGCACACCTGGTGCGCCAGGGCTACCTCGCGCAGGCGGGCCTGGTCCAGCACCGGCTGCTGCGCGGCGGCCTGGCGGGCGGCGGGCAAGCGGTCGTAGAAACCCTTGGCCAACGGGCAGGCTTCGCCGTGGCAGGCGGTGCCGGGAAACTCGCAGGCCTTTTCCCGTGCCACCAGTTCCAGGCTACGCAAGGCCAGCTCGGGGCTGCTGTGCATGACCCGCTGCACGGCCTCCAGCGCCAGCGCCCGCCCCGGCGTCTTGGCGGTCAGGAACAGCACCTTGTCCAGTTGCTGCGGCACCATCGCCTTGAGCAACGGGAACAGTGTGCCCAGCGTCTTGCCGATGCCGGTGGTGGCCTGGGCCATCAGGCAGCGGCCGGTGCTTACCGCCTTGTACACGGTTTCGGCCAGCTCGCGCTGCCCGATACGAAAGCTGGCGTGGGGGAACGCGAGCGCCTGCAGGCCGCTGTTGCGCAAGGCCTGGCGTTGCATCTGCTGCTGGGCCCAGCGCAGGAACAGCGTGCACTGGGCGATGAAGAACTGCTCGAGTTCGGCGGCGGTATGGCGGGCCTCCACCAGGGTTTCTCGGTCGCTGTCCACGTCCAGGTACACCAGCGCCAGGTTCACCTCGGCCAGTTCTCGCTGCTGGCACAGCAGCCAGCCATACACCCTGGCCTGTGCCCAGTGCAGTTGGCGGTGGTTGTCGGGCTGGCTGGCCAGGTCGCCGCGGTAGGTCTTGATCTCTTCCAGGCGGTTGAGCGCCGGGTTGTAGCCGTCGGCACGCCCGCGTACCTGCAACTGCTCGAACTGCCCCTCCAGCGCCACCTCCGACTCATAGCCCCGGCCCCGGCGCGTGACCACCGTGCGGTGGCCGGTGATGCCCTCCTGGGCCGAGGGCGATGGGGTGAAGCGCAGGTCCAGGTCACCGACCTTGGCGGTGAACTCGCACAGCGCACGCACCGCTACCTTGTAGCTCATGCTGCCGGCTGTGCCCACTGCACGTGGCACACCTCGACGGGCAGGCCGTGCTCGGTGCAGAAGGCGATCCAGCGCAGCTGGTTGTCCTGCAGGCGATCGCCCGGGCCCTTCACTTCGATCATGCGGTAGCGCCGTTGCCCGGGCCAGAACTGGATCAGGTCGGGCATGCCGGCGCGGTTGGCCTGGATATCCTCCAGCAGGCGCTCGAAGCAGCGCTTGAGGTGCGCCGCCGGCAGGCAGTCCAGGGCCTGCTGCAACAGCGTGGCATCCAGCAGTTCCCAGTACACGAAGGGTGATTGCAGGCCGTGCTTGGCCTGGTAGTTGGCCAGGATGGTGTGGCGGTAGCGCTCATCGTCCAGTTGCCCCAGGCATGCGGCAAAATGCTCGGCGCGGCGCGCCTGGAAGCCGGCATCGTGCAGGTCCAGCGGGCCGCTCTGGAACGGGTGGAAGAACGCGCCGGGCACGGGCGCGAAGATGGCTTCCCAGCACAGCAGCCCGAACAGGCTGTTGAACAGGGTGTTCTCGACGTAGTGCACCGGCCCGTCTTCGGCCGCCAGGTGCACCTGCACCGCCTGCTCCACGCCAAGCGTCGACAGATCGACAGGCAGGCACAGGTCCAGCCGGCTGATCGCTGCCGGGGCGCGCCGACGCTGTGGCGGGCCGCCCAGCTTGCGCTGCAGGCGGGGCACGATGCGCGCCAGCGCCTGGACCTCCAGCGCGTTGGCCGGTTTGGCGCCCACTACGCTGGCAAGCTCCAGGGCGGCGGCATGATCGGCGCTGCGCTCCAGCACGCGGATATGCCGGATACGTGCCTGGGGGTGGTTGCTGCGGGGGTAGATGTTCAGGGCCTGGGCCCAGTCGCCGCTGCGCTCGCAATGCTGGCCAAGCTGGAACAGCAACCTGGCGCGGCGCCGCTCCAGCCACGGGTTGCTCGGCTGCAGGCCGTCCAGCAGTGCCAGCACCTGCTCGACCGGCTGCCCGGCCTCGAACTGCTCGGCACAGGTGTGCAGGGCCAGGCACAGGTCGATATCGGCGCGCTCGCGCAGCGCCCGGGAATCCTCGCCGAACGCGACCTGCTCGTAGCGCAGCAGGCCAAGGTCGGCGAGCACGAACTCCGACCAGTCCTGGTGCAGGTTGCCGAAAAACAGCAGGCGCAGACGATCGCACAGCGCCTGCAGGTGCAGCACGTACACCGGTTCGTCGAATTCGGGCCACCACTGACGCAGGGGCCTGGCCTCGGCATACAGCGCCGACAACTGTTCGAGCAGTTCGCCCTTGGCAGCCCGCGGGCGCTCCAGCACGTCGGCGAAACAGCGGGCGATTTCGTCCTTGCGCAGCAACTGGAACAGGTGGTCCAGGCCCAGGCTCGGCTGGTCGTCGAGCCAGCCCAGCGCCACCAGCGGCGCGGCGGCAGGCTCGATTGCGCCGATTTCCAGGTAGGTCAGCTTGCTGGCGCGAAACATCACACCCTTGCGCATCACCATGCGTACCAGCAGGGCCTGGGAGGCCTGGCCCAGCGTCGCGAACTGTTGAATGAAGGCGTGTTCGTGTTCATCGAGCAGGTCGGCGTAGCGCAGTTGCACCCAGGCCAGTACCTGCTGAAAGTTGCACAGGTAATAGAACGGGTCGGCGACGGAATGGGCGATCACGGAGCGGGTAACCAGCAGAAGGAATCCACTGGTTATACATACAGACAGGCGAGCTTGGCAACCTCAGCGGATCAATGGCGCAACCGGCCCGGATCGCTGTCGCGGGCCCGCGCCAGCAGCGAACGTCCACCGGCGGCCGCTTCACTTTCGCGCTGGTAGAGCATCTGCAGCGTGCTCAGGGACAAGCCGCTGATCTCCTCCAGCCATTGCACCATGGGCTGTGGCGAGGGTACGCCCTTGAGTGCCTTGTGCAGGTAGGGCAGCGCCGCCTGCATGCCGGGGTGCCGCGCCTGTACGAAGCGCTCCAGGTTGCGCCCGCGGTCGACGAAGGGCGCGAACAGCAGGCAGGCCAGCTGTTCTTCGTTGAGGTTGTAGCCCTGCAGGGCGAAGTCGTCTGCCAGGCGGCGTCGCTGGCCGTGGCGCTCGCGGTCTTGCCAGGTTTCCATGGCCAGTGCCTGCAGCGCCGCCGGCACCGGTTTGCGCCGCAGCTGGGCCTTGACCTGCTGCAGGTGCTCGGCAATGCCCAGCGCATAGTCCTGCCCCTGCACCCACTGCGCGCGCAGCCCGGCAAGGTGTGCCATCAGCAACGGGTTGGCACAGGCCGACTGGCTGAAACCCAGGGCCAGCTCGTCATAGCGAAACCTGAGAAATTCGAGCAGCAGCACGCTCTGCCCCTGCTGGCTGTCCTGCAGCAGGTCGGCGATGTCGATGAAGCGCGGGATACGGCGGGGGCCGGGGACCTGCCGAAGGGGCTCGGCTGGCAGCCCCAGCACCTCGTTGAGGTAAATGCGGCGCAGTTGGCCAAGGCCCTGCAACAGGGCGCCAGGGTGTGAGTGGGCCGGCCTTGCACTGCTCAACCCGGCCTCGCGCATCATGCGGCGGCCCCACGCCAGGTAGCGTTTGCGCTCGGGCATCGGGTCGGCGTTGATCAATGCGTCCACCCCGCCCTCCCAGCCCATGCCCTGGCGGTACAGTTCGGCCAGCGCCAGGTAGAAGCGATTGCAGAACATCGGCCGCACCTGGCCGGCGGTCAGGTGCCCGGCAACCAGGGTGTCGAAGCGCTCGACCTGCTGCTGACGCGGCGACAGCGGCTTGAGTGCATCGAAGTGCTGGAGGCCGCCGTCGTCCAGCACCAGCAGCTCGACCCGCAGGTCGTCATGCAGCACCAGCGCCGAATAGCCACGCTCGATGTTCTCGATCACCGCCGTCGACATGCCCACATGGCGGGCGGTGACCACGCGCAGCTCGAAGGTGGCCGGCGCACGCGCCGCAATGCTCAACTGCGCGGCGCGCAGAAACGCCAGGGCGAAGGAGCTGTCCTTGCCGCCGCCATGGGCCAGCATCACCTTGAAGTCGCCTATGCGCTCGATCCCGCCGGCGGCCACCAGCATGCGCTGGATAAGCAATTGCAGCGACGCGCGCTGGCCCTGGGTAAGGCACTCGAGCAGTCGCTGCAAGACCTGCTGGTAAATGTGAGTCATGGCTTGATCGTGGAGGGTACTCATGGTGTATACCTGATTCGATAACGACTGCCGGCAGCCGGAAGTTACCCGATGCGGGTAACAGGACATCGTTGCGTAACAACGGCAAAGTGAATTAAAAAAAGAATGATGGTCTTAGGATGTTTCTTACAACTTCCTACGATTATTCCGGCTCAGGTCGAAACAGCATCGCCCGATGACCACCCTTGCCCCGGACAGCGCCCCCCGGCGCGTTGCGTGCGAGGGCCCCACCTCCATGAACAGTACAGCTGGCACACCATATCTCGCTCCTTGAGATGATTGATGGTTGGATGAACAGCGCCGCCTTAGGCACGACAGTGCCCGACGCCCATAGGAAACAGCAGCCCTTCCACGCGAAGATGTAATTTTACGGACACCGGAAAGTCTTTATTCCCACGCCCACAACATAACGCAAGCGCCGTACTTAGTCCGCACAAGTTAAATAGGAAACATCTGAAACTTTAATAAGAAATTTCCACAAAAAAGCCCGAGACTCGGCTCGGGCTTGGCGTGTCGCGCAGCCTGTCAGGCGTCAGGCAGCACCAGTACCACGCGGCCTCCACACGGGCACTCGTCCATGTGGCGGTGTGCGGCGACAACCTCGTCGAACGGGTAGGCCTTGATGATGTGTGGCAATACCTGGCGGTCGGCGGTGAACTGGTTGATATCGCGCAGCGCGCGCTGCAGCGCCACCTGGTCCTGGGTGATGCCCAGCTCCGGCTTGCCGGTGAAGTTGCTCACGCAGTGCACGAAGAACTGGATGTTCTTCTGGAACGCCGCACAGGCCGGGAATGGCGTCTGGTTGCCGCCCTGCAGGCCGTACAGCACCAGGCTGCCGCGTGGCGCCAGCACATCGCCCAGCAACGACATCTGCGGGCCGCCCAGGCCATCGAGCACCATGTCCACGCCACGGTTGTCGGTGTACTTGTTGATCTGCATGAGCAGGTCCTGCTCTTCGGTCACGATGACCTTCTCTGCCCCCAGCTTGAGCAGGTTGTCGCGCTCGGCGCTGTCCTTGGTGGCGGCGATCACCTTCAGGCCCAGGGCCTTGCCCAGTTGCACGAAGGCCGGCCCGGCGCAGTGGCTGGCGTCGGTGACCAGGGCGGTCTGCCCGGCCTTGGCCCGGGCCAGGTCGACATAGGCGAAATAGGCGATCAGCAGCGGCGTGTAGTGCACGCTGGCCTCGATCGGGCTGAGGATATCGGGGTAGCGGGTCAGTGCGTTGCGCGGCAGCACGATGACCTCGCCATACACCGGGTGCTCGTTGGGGCTGGTGGCCGGAAAGCTGGCGACCTTGTCGCCGATGGCCAGGTCGTCGACGCCGGCGCCGAGGGCGGTCACCACACCGGCCATTTCGTGGCCGATGCCGGCTGGCAGGCGCGCATGGGACGGCGCCAGGTTCTGCCGCCACAGCACGTCGTACCAGCTGATGCCGATAGCCTGCACCCGCACCTGTACTTCACCGGCAGCCGGTTGCGGCGTGGCCACGTCCTCGCACTTGAGCACCTCGGCCTGGCCGAATTTGTGAAAACGGATCATGCGGGACATCGCAAACCTCGCCTAGTGAACCTCTAATACCCGCAACTCTATCGGGGCTATAGCGGTTAGACCATCAGTGGCCATTAATAGTCAACATGCCTGTCATTGATTGGTGATAGCGCCTGCTGCGCAATTTATGCGGTGCAGGGTACCGTCTTTGCCCTTAAGATTCACCCCTGCCCCGACCAGACCTATGAAGCGAAGCCGATGAACCGTAACGACTTGCGTCGCGTCGACCTGAACCTGCTGATCGTGTTCGAGACCTTGATGCACGAGCGCAGCGTCACCCGCGCCGCGGAAAAACTGTTCCTCGGCCAGCCGGCCATCAGTGCGGCGCTGTCGCGCCTGCGCAGCCTGTTCGACGACCCGCTGTTCGTGCGTACCGGGCGCAGCATGGAGCCCTCGGCGCGGGCGGTGGAGATCTTCGCCCTGCTCTCCCCGGCGCTGGACTCCATCTCCACGGCGGTAAGCCGCGCTGCCGACTTCGACCCGGCCACCAGCACGGCGGTGTTTCGCATCGGCCTCTCCGACGACGCCGAGTTCGCCTTGCTGCCGCAACTGCTCAAACGTGTGCGCGCAGAGGCGCCGGGCATCGTGCTGGTGGTGCGCCGGGTCAACTACCTGCTGATGCCCTCGCTGCTGGCGTCGGGTGAAATCTCGGTGGGCGTGAGCTGGACCAGCGACCTGCCGGCCAATGCCAAGCGCAAGGTGCTGCGTCGCAGCAGGCCCAAGGTGCTGCGTGCCGACAGCAAGCCGGGCAGCCTGAGCCTGGATGAATTCTGCGCACGCCCGCATGCCCTGGTGTCGTTTGCCGGCGACCTGAGCGGGTTCATGGACGAGATTCTCGAGAAGCTGGGGCGCAAGCGCCATGTGGTGCTGGCCGTGCCGCAGTTCAACGGCCTGGGCAGCCTGCTGACCGGCACCGACATCCTCGCCACGGTGCCGGACTACACCGCCGAGCAGCTGACCGCCGCCGGCGGCCTGCGCGCCGAAGACCCGCCGCTGGAGGTGCAGAGCTTCGAGCTGCATATGGCGTGGCGCGGGTCGCAGGACAATGATCCGGGGGAGCGGTGGTTGCGGTCGCGGATTCAGATGTTCTTTGGCGACCCTGACAGTCTTTAGGGGCTTCGCGCATGCTTGTTAGCTGGTCATTTCTACTTTTTCCGAGCCTCAAAGAGCCATTTACTTCCAGCTAATTGCTACATTTTGGGCATATTTGAGGGCATGCTTTGGATGGTTTGAAAAGGATGCCCCCAGTCTGGCGGCAAGCAGGCTATTAATGAGGATGAATGGACTGAAGGGATATGAGCCCCCGCCCCTACCCGCATCAATGGCCGAGTCGTTGTGAGCGCGCCATCCACCACGCTGAACAAATGCGTGCAAATGTAAAAAATTATGATGGCATAATGCCTCTTCAATCGGCAAAATCCACACGCCCCCAAAGGATTTGAAGGACCGGTTCCGATGACATGGCCAGTCACGCTGAAACTCGACAGCGCAGCCTACCCGCTCAACGTGGTACAACGCACCGCTTATTCCCTTGCCGATACTTTCACGATCCAGGTCGGCATTGAAGCCAATCAGATAAGCCTCATGGCCCACCCCGCTAAAGCAAGGTTAATGCTTTCCCCGGAGCAGGCCCACTCGCAGATCCTTCAGCATCTGAACGACTTCGCCCTACGCGACCATATCAACCGCGAAACAGCAGGGCTGCGCGAAGTCCTGGCCCGAGCCGCGCTCGCTGGATGTGGGATTTCCCAGTGACACTGATTGCGACAGACGCCAAGCACTACCGCTTGCTGCCTTTTCGATTCATGCGCATGAACACGGGACATGACCGTGACATCCTGCTCACCTCCGATACCGGTGAGTACATGCACGTGAACGACGCGCAATTACGAGCCCTCAGTTACTTCGACGTTCAAGCAAGTACGCCTTTTTACAAGGACCTGCTGGCCCGCCACTTCATCTACGAACCAGGCTGCCACGACCCGTTCCCGGAAATGGCAGCGCAGTATCGCAGCCGCAAGGACTTCCTCTTCCAGGGCCCTGCACTGCACTTGTTCGTGGTTACATTGCGCTGTAACCACACCTGTCAGTACTGCCAGGTGTCGCGGGCCCCTCTGGGAGGATCCGGACACGACCTGTCGGAAGCGGATGCGCAGGCGGCGGTTGATCGCCTGTTCGAATCGAACGCTCCCGCACTGACTGTGGAGTTTCAGGGTGGCGAGCCGCTTCTGGCCTTCGAGCGCGTCCGCCAGATTGTCGAATGGGTCGTTGAACGGAACGTGGTCGAACAGCGGGATATCCAGTTCGTCATTACAACCACGCTGCACCACCTGACGGAGCAAATACTCGACTTCGCAGAACAACATCGCATCCAGTTTTCGACCTCGCTCGATGGGCCGGCGCCCTTGCACAATGCCAACCGCCCTACTCCTTCACGAGACTCCTACGAACGTACTGTAAAAGGCATCCAGTGGGTCCGTGAGCGCCTTGGCCAAGATGCAGTTTCCGCGCTGACCACGCTGACTTCCAGAAGCCTCGAACAGCCTGAAGCGATCATCGATGAGTATGTTAGCCAGGGTTTCTCCAGCATTTCGCTTCGGCCTCTTAGCCCTTATGGCTTTGCCACCAAGAGTGCCCATCGACTTGATTACCCTATTGAGCGATATCTGGTCTTCTACAAGAAGGCACTGGCCTATTTGCTGAATATCAATCAACAGGGCATATACCTTTGCGAAAGTTATACGAGCCTGTTGCTGAAAAATATCCTGACACCCTTTTCCTCCGGCTACGTAGACCTGCGTTCCCCTGCTGGCGCTGGCACTGCGGCGCTGGTTTACAACTATGACGGTTACGTCTATCCCTCGGACGAAGCCCGAATGCTGCTGGAGATGGGTGAAGAAGGCTTGAGGCTCGGCACCGTGCAGCAACCCTTGTCTGAATTACTCACATCGCCCGTTATGAATGCGTTGCTCGCCAGTGGTGTTGCAGAGGCGCTGCCGGGCTGCTCCGATTGCGCACTTGTCCCGTACTGTGGCGCTGACCCCATCGAACACTATGCCCGCCAAGCTGACCCGATCGGACACCGAGTGTTCAGCAGCTTCTGCAAGAAAAACATGGGGCTGCTGAAGCATCTTTTCGGCCTGCTTCGCGATGGCGACGACAACGTGCAGAGGGTGCTGCTGTCTTGGTTGAACAGGCGCTCTTACAGTGATGTCCGGTTCCCGGGGTACAAGGGCTGAAGGCGATGCTGCGAAAAGATACCCACTTCGAAATCCATAACCTGAATGAGCCGAAACTGCTCAAGGTCATCACTCTGGATGAGTTCATCGAACAAGGCCTGGCTGTTTGTGCCGGAAGTGCTGAGTTCGGTGACCTGCTGCTTTGGCTGCCAAACGAAGAACGGCTACGGAGCCCGCATCTGCTCTCGTTACCAGTGGGTGGATTCCTGATCCCGGAGCCATTGATCGGCGACTTCGACAGCGCGCGGCCACACCTGCACACCCCTAAAGATGCGGATGTCGTGCAGCCCGGCGATGTCATTGCCATCACACCAGGCAACGCGATGGTGCGCGTGCTCTATCGACGAGGCTCAGACAGCAACCTGCTGTTCATGACCGATCGTTGCAACAGCCTCTGCCTGATGTGCTCGCAGCCGCCCAAAGATATCGATGACCGTTGGCACATCGAAGAGAACCTACGGCTGATCGACCTGATGGACCCGGGCGAGGAAAATCTGGGAATCAGCGGCGGAGAACCAACGCTTTATCGCGACGGCCTGCTCGAAATCCTGGCCAAGTGCAAAGCCGTCTTGCCGCAGAAATCCATTCATGTGCTCAGCAACGGGCGTCTGTTCCACGACACGAACTGGATCGCAGCGCTCTCTGCAATCGGCCACCCTCAGTTGAGCTGGGGCATCCCACTGTATGCCGACAATGCCGAAGACCATGACCATGTAGTGCAGGCTCCAGGCGCGTTCAGCGAAACCCTGCAAGGTCTTTACAATCTGGCGCGCGCCAACCAGATCATCGAGGTACGCGTGGTGCTCAACCGCCTGACCACGCCACGCTTGCCAGAACTCGCCCACTACGTGTTCAGGAACCTGCCCTTCGTGCGGCACGTTGCACTGATGGGTATCGAAAGTACCGGCCTG
The DNA here is from genome assembly GCF_024261405.1 of Pseudomonas sp. FBF18. Lineage (NCBI taxonomy): Bacteria > Pseudomonadati > Pseudomonadota > Gammaproteobacteria > Pseudomonadales > Pseudomonadaceae > Pseudomonas > Pseudomonas sp. FBF18. Next base: position 81,206 of record NZ_QKRS01000004.1, read on the forward strand.
GCCAGGAAGAACTACGAAGAACTGTGGATTGACCCGCTGGACTATCAGGAATCATTGAGCCAGGCCGTGTATTTCCTGTTCAACCGCGGAGTGCCGGTTTCGATCTACAACTTGCCCCTGTGCCTGATCCCGGCACACCTCTCGCGTTTCGCCCGCCAGAGCATCTCAGACTGGAAGAACCTGTTCATCGATACCTGCCAGCAATGCGCTGCGGTGAAACATTGCTCTGGCTTCTTCAAATCGCACACCGACCGCTGGCAGAGCCGCGGCATACAACTACTATCGACCGAGGCCTTTAGCGCCTATGCAAGGAGTGCACAGTGAAATTGCTCGACCGCTGGAAAGTCCTGATCAGTGGGATCAGTTTGCTGCCAATGGCAGGTACCACCCTGGCACAGGCAGGCCATCTGTCGCTCGCCGATGCGAACTGGCAACCCAACGACAAGCTACAGCCCCCAGTATTTGCCGATACGCTCAATGCGCCAGACACCGTCAACATCTATGCGGCACATCGCTCGCACAGTTCACACCGGTCCCACAGCTCGCACAGTTCTCACTACAGCGGCTCGGGTGGCTATAGCGCACCTCGCTACTACAGCCCACCCGCTACCAGCACCCGAAGCTACAGCGCGCCGAGTGCTTCGAGCGGCACGTCCAGCAGCAACAGCCTTTATCAGTCGACTGGCACTACCAGCGGGACTAGTTCGAGCACTTCAAAGAGCCGCGCGACCAATGAGCAGAAAAGCAACCTGGTCACCCGTGTGCAGACCGCGCTGATGGTGCGTCAGTATTACCAAGGCGCCATTGATGGGGTGATGGGCAAGGCGACACGTGGTGCGCTGATGGCCTTTCAGATGGACAGTGGGCTGACCGTGAATGGTCGGATGGATACGCCATCGCTGAATGCGTTGGGTATCAAGATTCCATAAGTCGCCTCAGGGCTAAAGCTAGCGTCCATTCAGCAACGAAGGATTTATCCAATGCAGCACATCATTCAAGTCGACAACACTCTCTGGGCATTGATCAGCCGCCTACAAGGCAAGGAACTGCAAACACCGTCGCGTCGCGCCCGTTTCCGGATCACGACCGTTGATGCAAATCGTGTTGTGATTGAGACCGGATCGGAAGACTCGCAGTTGGCGCTGACTCGAGCAGCTTTTCAGCAAACGCTGGACTACCTCGCCGGTAACAATCATTTCGGCCAAGCACACGCTGTGCAAATCGGCTCCAATCACAACTACGAAGAAGCTGGCCCACTCTGCCGGGCGGCTCGTTATAGAGCAGAAGGCCAGCCGGGCCCTACCAACATCACCTACATTCTGCCGATTCTGGAGCAGTGCCAGGCAGTCGGCATCCGGTCAACCACCCCAAACAGCACTTGGCTGCTGCCCTGAACCGCTGCTGATATCTTTACAAGGACGCCAACATGTACGCCAAAATGGACACCTTCCGCCCCGGCAGTGCCGCTTCGTTCGATCAACCCTGCAAGGTTACGATCGACATCGAGTTTATCACCGTCTCCTATGACGACGCGGGGCAGACCTGGCAATACCGAGGCCAGGCAAAAGGCCCGGGGCATTACGAACTGCAAGCAGAAGGCTTCGACGGTAGAGCAACGCTGCACCGCTTCGAAGGCTCGAATGTGCTGGAAGGCACTTGGGTCGAAGACGGCGTACGCGGGATGTGGCGAATTGTCTGCCAGCCGATTGATTCGCCATTCGTGCCAACTAAATAAGCTGAACGCGTGGTGGCTTGAAGGGCCGCCACGGGGTCATCTGCCTGAGCTGGCAGAACAAGAGGTACTTAATCGCCCCGGACTCTCTAGACACTTTGCAAACTCATTTAAATTTTTCTGCCTGCCTAGAGCCTTGTCAAAAATGTTCTGTGCCCCCCCCTGACAGCCTGCAACAGCCCCCTGCCGGCCTGCCACATCACGACAAGCCACAGACGGACCGCCAATACCAGCTGGCAATCGAGCGACAGGATGCAGCCCCTCAAAGCTGCCGATGCAGTGAATCATCGACGCAACAGCACGCCATCAGCCCCCCAATCAACCAGCACTCACCACATGCTTCAACTCCTGAAACGCTGCCAGCCCCCAGGGGCCGAGCTCGCGCCCGATGCTGCTCTGCTTGTACCCACCCCAGGCGGTCTGCGGGAAGATCACCTGAGGCGCATTGATCCAGACCATGCCGGCCTGCAAGGCATCCGCTACCCGGTTGGCCGCAACGCGGTCGCGGCCGACCACCGTGGCCACCAGGCCAAAATCACCCTGGTTGGCCAGCGCAATGGCCTCGGCTTCGGTGCCGAAACGGCGGATGCAGATCACCGGGCCGAAGATCTCCTCGTTCCACAAGCTGCTGTCCAGCGCCACGTCGGTGAACACCGTCGGCGCAACGTAGAACCCCTGCGCCAAGCCCTGCGGGCGCCCACCACCGCACTCGAGCCGGGCGCCGGAAGCCAGCCCGCGCGCGATGTGCGCCAGCACACGCTCGTACTGGGCACGGTTGACCAACGCACCCATCTGCACCCCGTCGACAAAGGGGTCGCCAACGATGATCGCCTGGGCGCGGGCCCTGACCTTTGCCACGAAGGCGTCCGCCAGGTGCTCGGCGACCAGCACCCGGCTGGTGGCCGAGCACATCTGGCCAGCGTTGTAGAAGCCGCCGCCACAGGTCAGCTCGACCGCCAGTTCCAGGTCGGCGTCCTCCAGCACGATGAGCGAGGACTTGCCGCCCAGCTCCAGGCTGACACCCTTCACCGTCTCTGCCGCACGCTGCATCACCTGAACCCCCACCGCGTTGCTGCCGGTGAAGGAGATCTTGGCCACCTGCGGGTGCGCCGACAAGGGTGCGCCCACGGCCAGGCCGGTACCGCACACGATGTTCAACACGCCCGCCGGCAGGCCCGCCTCGAGAATGATCCGCGCCAGTGCAAGCTCAGGCAACGGCGTGACCTCCGATGGCTTGAGCACCACCGTGCACCCCGCCGCCAGGGCCGGCGCCAGTTTCCAGGCCGTGGTGACCATGGGGAAGTTCCACGGCACGATCAGCGCAACCACGCCACACGGCTCGCGGCGCAAGCGCGCGGCATAGTCGCTGGCGGGCAGCTCCACGCCACGGTCCTGTGCAGCGTCAAGGCCCTGGGCCAGGTCGGCGTAATAGTCAAAGGTGGCTATCACGTCGTCCACGTCCAGCCCCGCTTCGGCCAATGGCTTGCCGTTGTTGCGCGATTGCAGCGTCATCAGGGCTTGGCGGTTCTGCTGTATGCCCCGGGCAATGCGGCGCAACACCTGGGCACGCAACGCGCCAGTGCTGGTTGACCACTGCGCAAACGCTGCAGCGGCGCTTTGCACGGCAAGCTCGACGGTTTCAGCATTGCCCCCGCCCACCGTGGCGATCAGCGCCTCGGTGGAGGGGTTGATGACCTCGAGCAGCGGGCCGTCGGCGAGCCACTGCTCGCCGATCAGCACGCCGGCGAGCACTTCGGATGAACATTCAGGAGGGAGCATCGTCATTCCTTCGCAAGCGGCTCAGAGGCCGGCCTGCAGCTTCTCGATGAACTGGCGGATCCGCTGGCAGGCGTCCAGCAGGTCCTTGTCGGCGACGGTGAACGACACCCGCACGAAGCCCGCGCAACTGGCGCCAAAGGCCTGGGCATCGAGTACCGAGACGCCGGTCTCGCGGAACAGCGCCCAGGCAAAGTCGACACCCGACAGGCCCGTGGCACGAATGTCCAGCAGCATGAACATGCCCGCCTCGGGCACCTTGCCCTTGATCAGCGGCACCCCGTCCAGCTCCCGGGCGATCAGGTCACGGCGGCGGGTGTAGAGTTCGCGGGCCGAGGCGACGATCTCATCGTCCAGCTCGATGGCCTTGAGCGCGGCTTCCTGAACAAAGCCCGGCAGACCGTAGAGCATGCACAGCAGCAGGTTGTCCAGGTGCTGGACGAGGCTCGTGGGCGCCACCACCCAGCCGACCCGCCAGCCGGTCATGGCGTGGGATTTGGACAGGCTGTTGAGCACCACCGTGCGCTCGGCCATGCCCTCCAGGCTGACGATGCTGATGTGCGGCGCGTCGTAGGTCAGCTGGCAGTAGACCTCGTCCGAGATCACCCACAGGTCGTGACGCCGGGCCACCTGCGCCACCGCCTCCAGCTCCTCGCGGGTGTAGACGTTGCCGGTGGGGTTGTTCGGCGTGGCCAGGGCGATGCCACGGGTGTTGGGGGTCAGTGCGGCTTCAAGCGCCTGGGCCGTGAGGCGAAAGTCCTTCTCGGCAGGCTGCTCGATGCACACCAGCCGCGCACCGGATGCCTGCACGCTGGCAGCGTAGGTCAGGTACATCGGCTCGGGCACCAGCACGTCATCGCCGCTTTCGAACAGGCACATGGCTGCGGCGTACAGGCCGTTCTGCGCACCGGCCACCAGCGCGACGTTCTCGGCGGCCACCGGTATGCCCAGCAGCTTGCGCTGCTTGGCCGCGATGGCTTCGCGCAGCTTTTCCCGGCCCACTACCGGGGTGTAGTGGGTATCGCCGGCCTTCAGGGCCTGGATCGCGGCCTCGCAGATCGCATCGTCCGTCGCGAAATCGGGGTCGCCGATGCTGAGGATGATCGCGTTCTCGCCCCGCTCCTGCGCCTGGCAGGCAGCATAGTGGATGTCCCATGCGGCTACGCTCTCGCCGCTGATGCGTTGAACCAGAGATGAATACTTCATTTGAATTCCTTGTGGCGTGCAGACCGACGCCAATACGTTAGCCACTAGACTCGACGCTGCGAGGTGGTGCCCATCAACTTGAAGCTCTTTTCGATGATCAGGGCCAGGACGATGTAGGTGATCGCCACCAACAGCAGCGGCTCATAGACCCGCAGGGTCTGCGAACGCACGATGTTGGCGGCGCCGAGCAGGTCGGTAACCGCGACGGTGGAGGCCAGCGCCGTGGATTTGAGCAGCATCACGCTCTCCCCCGCCAGGGTCGGCCTGACCATCTGCAATGCCCGCGGTAACCACACCCTGCGCAGGATCTGCCCGCGGCGCATGCCATAGGCGCGTGCCGCTTCAAGCTCGCCCCTGGGTACGGCGCGCAGGCCACTGCGCAGCACTTCGCCCACATACGCCCCCACGCTCAAGGTCAGTGCAAGGGCCACATACCAGAACCCTTCGCGCAGGTAGGGCCACAACACCCCGCCCCTGATCAGCGGGTAGCTGGCCAGCACGCTGCCGACGCCGTAATACAGGATGTAGATCTGCACCAGCAGCGGCGTACCGCGAATCACGCTGCTGACAAACCGGCAGGCGTTGGCCAGCACGACGCTGTTGGACAGGCGCCCCAGGGCCATCGCGATGGCCAGTACAAACCCGAAGCCTGCCGAGATGAGCAGCAACTGCACGGTCAGGCCGGCACCGCGCAGCAGTTCACTGGAAAAATCATTCAGCCAAGTCAAATCCATGATCGTCCCCTTATACGTTCCTGGGCATCCAGCGTTCGAAGCCGGCCTCGAACTTGCGGAACACCATGCTGGAAACCAGGGTGATGACGTAATAGAACGCCGCGACCACCAGGTAGAACAGCAGGTAGTGCTTGGTGCTGGCCGCCGCCTGACGCCCGGCGGTCAGCAGTTCGCTGTAGCCCACCACGCTGATCAGCGCACTTTCCTTGACCAGCACCAGCCACAGGTTCGACAGGCCCGCGATGGCGAACGGCAACATGCACGGCAGGATGATCCGGCTCAACAGCTTTGCCCGCGACATGCCGTAGGCCCTGCCGGCCTCGACCAGCCCCGCAGGAATGGCCTCGACGGCGCCGCGAATCACCTCACCCGAGTAGGCGCCCTGGACAATTCCCAGCACCACGACCGCAGCCAGAAAACCGTTGATCTCGACACTGGGCCGGCCCATCGCGGCCATCGCCAGGTTCAGCAGGTCGGTGCCTGCGTAGTACAGCAGCAGGATCAGCAGCAGTTCCGGCACGGCGCGGTACAGCGTGGTGTAGCAGTTGGCACAGGCGACCATCCAGCGTGGCCCCCTGAGCTTGATCAACGCGACGAGCAGGCCGATGCACAGGCCCAGCGCGAAGGCCCCCAGGGAGATACCCAGGGTTTTCACCGCGCCCTGGGCCAGGGTTTGAATCCAGCCCTCGGCGAACAGCAGATTGGACATTTCAGAAATGGTCATACAGGCACCCGATCACCCGCGCAGGTTTCAACCGCCTCATTGGGCGGCTGTGACACTGGATTTGAAGTAGCGCGCACCGATGGCGTCGTAGGTGCCGTCTTCACGCACGGCCTTGAGCGCCTGGTTCAGCTTCTCGCGCAGGGCATCGTCGCCCTTGCGCACCGCCGCGCCGATGCCCTTGCCGAACAGCGGGTCGGCCGGCGCGATGCCCTTGCCGGCCAGCATCGCGTTGTCGGGCAGTGCCAGCATCGGCTCCACCGAGATCTTGTCGGCCAGCATGATGTCGATGCGGCCGCTGCGCAGGTCGGCCAGCAGGTCGTCCTGGTCGTTGTAGTAGCGGATGGTCGAGCCTTTGCCGAAGTACTCCTTGACGTAGGCCGAATGGCTGGTCGAGCCCTGCACGCCGATGATCTTGCCCTTGAGCCCTTCCGGGGTGGGCGTCAGTTCCAGGGCGGCATCCCCGACCCACAGTGCGGGCGTCTCGATGTACGGGTCGCTGAAGTCCACCACCTGCTCACGTTCGGGGGTGATGGACATCGAGTTCATGATGACGTCCACCTGCTTGGAGCGCAGCGCCGGAATCAGGCCGTCCCAGGCCATTCCCTTGAGCGAGCACTCGGCCTGCATGCGCTTGCACACTTCGCTGATCAGGTCAGGCTCGAAACCGCTCCACGCACCATTGCTGTTTCTGAAGGAAAACGGCGGGTAGGGTTCCTGGGAAATCGCGAACACCACCTTGTCCTGGGCGTGAGCGACATTGATCGCCCCGGCCAGCAGGAGCGAGTGCACGACAGCAACGAGTGTCTTTTTCATTTAACAGTCCTTATGCAGCTATTGTTTGGTTTTTGGCAGCGGACAATGCAGGGGCACGCCCCCGCGGATGAATAGTGTTGTTATGAGCGATTGTTCTGCGCCATCACGAACTGGCGGCACCGCTCGCTGTGCGGGTCGAGCATCACCTGTTGCGGTGGGCCCTGCTCTTCGATCTGGCCCTGGTGCAGGTACACGACCTGGGTGGAGACATCCCGCGCGAACGCCATCTCATGGGTCACCAGGATCATCGTGCGGCCCTCCTGCGCGATGTCGCGGATCACCTTCAACACGTCGCCCACCAGCTCCGGGTCCAGCGCCGAGGTAGGTTCGTCGAACAGCATCACCTTGGGCCGTACTGCCAGTGCCCGCGCGATGGCGACCCGTTGCTGCTGGCCACCGGACAGAAACGAGGGGTAGTCGTGGCGCTTGTGGGCCAGCCCGACCTTCTCCAGCAACTGCTCGGCATGCGCGATCGCGTCCTGGCGCTTCTCACCCAGTACATGCACCGGGGCCTCGATCACGTTCTCCAGCACGGTGCGATGCGGCCACAGGTTGAAGTTCTGGAACACCATGCTCAGGGTCGCACGCAGCCGCTCGACCTGGCGCAGGTCGGCGATCTCGCGCACCCCGCCACGCCCCTGCCTGAACCTGACTTCCTCGTCGTTCACGCGCAGGCTGCCGGCGTTGGGAATCTCCAGCAGGTTGATGCAGCGCAGCAAGGTGCTCTTGCCCGAGCCGCTGGAACCGATCAGGGACACCACGTCCCCCTCATGGGCACGCAGGGAGATCCCTTTGAGGACGTGATGGTCGCCGTAGCTCTTGTGCAGGTCATCGATGGCGACGACGGGGGTCGACTGCACGCTTGGCAGCCCTTTTTCGTGGATCATGCTTCGATGTCCCATTGTTGTTGATCAACCCGACCGGACAGCCCCGTCAGGCAGGCAGAAAGTCCGAGGCGTTCAGTTCGATGACGTGCGGCTCGCCGCTCTCCAGGCCTTGCAGCAGATCGCGCAACCCGTCCAGGCTGCCGGCGGTGTGGTACTGCACATGACAGGAGCGTGCGAAGGCCGCGAAGTCCGGCGTGAGGATGTCCACGCCCAGGGGCGCAATGTCGCGCGCCGTCATGTAGTCGCGAATTTCGCCGTAGCACTGGTTGTTCCACAGCACCAGGATGACCCCGATGCCGTGCTCGCGCGCCGCGATCAGTTCGGCGCTCGAGAACTGCAAACCACCATCGCCCACCAGCGCCACCACGGCACGTTCAGGCAGGGCAACCTTGGCACCGATGGCCGCCGGCAGGCCGTAGCCCAGCGTTCCGTACCCGGTACCGGCGTTGAACCAGGTGCACGGGGCCGGTGCGCGATAGCCCAGCGCGCCCTGGTACACCGGCTGCGTCGAATCGCCAACCAGGATCGGCGCCGGCAGGCTGTCGCGCAGCGTATCCAGCAGCGCCTGCATGGCCTGCTGCCTGCCGGTCCAGCTGCCGCGCTCGGCGGCATTGACCCGCGGCACGTTCAACGCGGCCCAGTCACTGTCTGCGGCCGCCCCGGGCAGCGCTGCGATCAGGGCCTGCAGCCCCAACCGTGCGTCGCCAAGCAGCCCGACGGCTGCGCGTTGCACGCCCAGGATCTGCATCGGGTCGATGTCCAGGCGAATCACCGGCACCTGCAGGGCCAGTGGCCCGAGGCCGAAGAAGTCGTAGTCGGTTTCGCCCAGCTCGGTGCCCACCGCCAGCACCACATCCGCCTGGGCAAAGAGTGCACGGCCATGGGCGGACGATTGCACGCCATCGAGCAGCAGCGGGTGCGCAGGCGGCAGGATGCCGCGTGCATTGGTGGTCAGCGCAACGGGGGCCTGGAGACGCTCGGCCAGTGCCCGCAGTGCATCACTGGCACCGCGCGCGCCGCCGCCGGCGAGAATCAGCGGCCGCCGTGCCGCGCCCAGCAAGGCGGCGGCCTGCTGTACGGCCGCCTCGGCAGGCGCGCTGGCCAGCGGCAATGCGCGAGGGCTCAGGTCCAGGCCATCGGCCGGCATTTCCAGCACATCCAGCGGGATCTCGATATGAACCGGGCGCGGCCGGGCGCAACCGAACAGCGCGAAGGCACGGGCAATCACCTCCGGCAGTTCCTGCGGGCGCTGCAGGGTATGGCTGAAGGCACACACGCCGGCCACCATGGCGCGCTGGTCAGGCAGTTCGTGCAGGTAACCGTGCCCCAGCCGCTGGTGCTCGCGACGGCTGGTGGTGGAAATCACCAGCATCGGCACCGAGTCGGCGTAGGCCTGGCCCATGGCGGTCAGAATGTTGGTCATGCCGGGGCCTGTGATGATGAAGCACACCCCCGGCTTGCCACTGGCTCGGGCATAGCCGTCCGCCATGAACCCTGCGCCCTGCTCGTGGCGAGGGCTGACATGGCGAAGCCGGCTACCGTGCAATCCGCGATACAACTCAACAGTGTGCACGCCCGGAATACCGAACACGGTGTCCACACCATAACCTTCAAGCAGTTTGACGAGCGCCTGAGCACAACTAGTCATTGGGTCTTCTCCTGTTATTTTTACCAGACCGCCGAGGCATTTTTCAGTAGATGCTGGGCAACCACAATCGAATTAAATTTGGCTGATTGTTGATATCTGCTCACCACTCCTGCCCCCTCCGCACAGGCCAGAAGGCCACTACCACCCACATTGCTGAACCTGCCGGAGGCCGTCGCCAATTCCGCTTCACCCATGATGTGAATAAAGCTTGTCATTTGTGTGGACAACGCACGCCTGGAAGCCGGCCTCGAGCGCCTCGGGGGCCAGGGTGCCGCGCTTGCCGATGCACACGAGCCGAGTGTGGGGCGTTTCATCGCCCCAGGCGCGGTCGGGCAGGATCTCGCAGCGGCTGCCGACCAGGTGCATGATGAACCGCTTGCCCGGCACTTCGGCGATGTGCAGCGTGCCCTTGGCCCGATAGATCGACGCCGGCAGTTGCGCCAGCGTCGCGCGCAGCGTGTCGAGCGCCATCGGTCTGTCGCTGACGAAACTCCAGGACTCGAACACGCTGGCGTGATCTGCCGCGTGCCCGCCCATGCTCGGCGCTGAGGCCGCCTTGGCCGGCGTGAAGGACGCCAGCGGGTTGCCGCGCCCCACGCCCAGCACCAGCTCCAGCGGTACATCGCCATACTGGCATTCGAGCATTCGCGCCCGGGGGTACAGCCAGCGGCTCTTGAGCGCCTCGATCTGGCTGCGTTCGACCCGGTCCACCTTGTTCAGCACGATGATGTCCGCCACGTCCAGCTGGTCCATGGCCAACTGCGCCATCTCGCCCTCGAGCTGCCCGAACTGCTCGGTGTCCACCACCGTGATGATGCTGTCGATCGACAGCGCATCGCGAAACTGCGGGTACTTCAGCGTGCGGGCGATCTTGCCCGGGCTCGACACCCCGCTCGCCTCGATCAGAATGTACTCCGGGCGGTTCTGCCGGTCGCCGAGCAGGCGCCCCAGTTGCTCGATCAGGTCGCTTTCAACCGTGCAGCAGATGCAGCCGTTGGCCAGGCTGAGGGTGGTCTGGGTCTGGCTGACGATCAGCTCGCTGTCGATGTTGATCGCGCCAAAGTCATTGACCATCACCGCGATGCGCAAGCCGTGATCGCTGCCCAGGATCTTGTTGAGCAGGGTGGTCTTGCCGGAGCCGAGAAACCCCGACACCAGCGTCACCGGAATGGGAGACTGCTTGTTCATCAAAACGGCCCGCCTCAGAAGTTGGGGAGTTCACGGCGCCAGGTGGCCGCGTGGGTGCCGGCATCGAACTCGCCGTTGCGGTCCCAGGTGATTTCACCTTCGAGCACGGTGATCTGCACCTGGGTGTTGTGGATGTTGCCCTTGGGCTCCACCTCGAACAGGTTGCGATCGAGCACGATCAGGTCGGCGGACTTGCCCGTCTCGATGGAGCCGGCCTTGTCCTCGATACCCATGCACCACGCCCCGTTGATGGTCATCACGCGCATGGCCTGCTCCAGGCTGATGGGCGAGCCGTAGAAACTGCCCTGCTCCTCGCCGAACGGGTTCTGCCGGGTGACCATGGCCTCGAAGCCGATCCAGGGGTTGATGCTGGACACCGGCCAGTCGGTGCCCATAACCGCGACGCCGCCATGCTCGAACACGCCCTTGAAGTTGTAGGCGCGCTGCATGCGGTCCTCGCCGAACACGGCGCGGGCGTTGGCGAACGATGAAGGGAACCAGCCCACCGGGGAGAACTCGGCGGTGACGTTGAGCGCGGCAAAACGCGGCAGGTTGGCATCCAGCAAGGTGGTGCTGTGGGCGCACTGGTGGCGCACGCCGTCGGGCCCGTTCTTGGCCCGCGCCATGGCCACGGCATCGAGGAACAGGTCGGAGGCGCCGTCACCGGTGCAATGGGCGATGACCCGGATACCCCGGCGGTCCATGTCCACCACCATGTCGGTGATGTGCTCGGGGGTCAGGTTGAGGTGGCCGCGCCAGCGCTCCTCCCCCGGCCATGCGCTGGACAGGTACGACGAGCGCGATTCGTGGGTGCCGTCGAAGTGGAACTTGACCGCATTGGCGTTGAGCCGTGCGCTGCGATAGAAGTGACGCTCACCCGCCAGCAGCTCCCAGCGACGCTTGACCGGGAAGATGTCGTCCTGCCAGCTGATCGCGGCCTCCACGCGCACCGACAGCTCGCCCGCCTGGTCGATGGCCTTGAGCGCATTGAGACGGTGCTCGCACACGTGCACATACTTGGTGCCCACCACCCCATGACCGCTCTGGAACCACACCCCTTCGCGATAGGCACGCTTCAGGGCGTGTTGCGGCGTGGGCGGCATGGCGGCGTGCATCAGTGCATAGGCGCCGTCCACCAGGATGCCGGTCGGCTCGCCGGTGACGCTGTCGCGCTCGATGTAGCCGTGGCGCGGGTCGATGGTGTCGGCGTCGATCCCGGCGATCTCGAGCGCCCTGGAGTTGACCATCATGCAGCCCCAGGAGCGATCCAGGATCGCCACCGGGCGGTCCGGCAGCACGCTGTCCAGCCATTGCCGCGACGGCACCAGCCCGGCCTGCTTGAAGGTATAGCGCACGAAGTACTGCCCATACACCCAGCCGTCGCCCGGGTGCTCGGCCGCATAGTCGAGAATGGCCTGGCGCACCTGCTCCGGGGTCGGATCGCTGACGCCGACTTCGAGGTAGCCGGAGTACCCGGGCGCAAGCTTGAGGTCCGGGTGGGTGTGCATGTCGTAGATACCCGGCATCACGAAACGGCCGTCCAGGTCCACCACCTGGGTGCGCGGGCCGACGAACGCCTTCGCCTCGTCGTTGCTGCCCACCGCGACGAAGCTGCCATTGCGAATGGCCACGGCTTCGGCCCAGGGGGCAGACTCATCGACCGTGTAGATGCGGCCATTCAGAAACACCAGGTCGGCGGCGCCTTGGGGGCCGGGCACATGGCTGGAGCGGTAATCGGTCATCGCACTCATCGCAGGGAACACCTTTGCATGGCACCGCTGCGCGGTACCAGTCCAAGAAAACCAGGTTTGGGTAAAAGGCGCCGCAGGCGCCGTCGCCGGTCGGCTATTCGTCGTCCCGGGCCGGAATCCACCACTCCTCGCCACGGGCGGTGCGGATGTTTCGGGCCAGCGGAAGTCATGCGGGACCTTGAAGTCCCGGGGTAGCAGCGGCGCCTGCCAGCGTGTGCCGCCAATGCCGCCGCCGGTACGCTCGGTGAATTCCTGGCGGGCGGCGGCCAGCAGCTCGGGCCGCGTGAGCAGGTCGACCAGGGTGGCACCGATGGTCTTGGCCGCCACCTGGATCATCGGGTCGATGGTCTGGCGGATGCCGCCCAGGGCATTGGGCACCCAGTCCGGGTAGGTGTAGCCAGGCGGTGCCGAGAGCATCGGGCGGGCCACCAGCAGGCGCACGGTCGGGCAATGCCAGGTGTATTCGGGGTAGTCGTCCGAGGTCAGGTGCTTTTGCCAGGCGGGCATCTGCTGGCGCAGCAGGCGCTCGCACTCCTGTGGGTCGATCAGCGTTTCGGTTTCGGGCAGAAACGGCCGGGCCATGGGTTCGAGCCCCAGGTTGCCCTGGATCTGCTGCGCGATGGCGATGGCCTCGTCGTCCCAGGTGGGGGCACCGATGGCCTGCAGGTTGTCGTAGGTGGCCTGCGCCAGCACATGGTTGGGCAGCCCGCCACGGGACTTGCACACCCAAGTCTTGTTCCACTGGCAGCCGGTGGCCAGGGCGGCGGCGGCAGCGTTGTTGTCCATCACCTGGGAGATGGCCTCGGCCTGCTCGAGCGAGTCGCAGCGCGACAGGTACTGGATCTGCGCGATGTGCGGCGGCAGGTTGTCGGCTGTGGCCTGGCCGGCGGTGAGGATCGCCTCGTTGTAGCTCCACAGCCCGGTGAACGGCAACGTGGAGCGGCGCATGCTCTCGTTCAGGGTATAGAAGTGCACCAGCGCGTCGTTGGCCCCAGGCGCCCTGGCGGCCAGGTGGTTCTGCGGGATCGGGCTGTACTTGTCCGCTGCGATCCAGTCCTGGGGCGAATCGCAGGTGAAGGTATAGATGTAGGCGTAGGCGATGCCGCAGTGCGTATCCCAGGTAGTGGTGTTGTTCAGCGGCAGCATGTACGTGGGGTGGAAGCTGATGGCCGCGTCCAGGTCATCGTAATAGCCCTTGGCCGCGTGCACCGGCTTGGAGGCGCGCAGCTTTTCCGCCGGCTCGCCGAAGAATTTCAGCGTGCCCGCGAGGCCATGTTCGAGCATGGCGGCCTTGGCGGCCAGCAGGCCCCCCAGGGCACTGATGCCCAGCGCCGAATGAGGGTCGGTATGCCCCGGGGCGAAACGCGACAGCCCTTCGCGCGGCTGGCGCCGGGTGGTCGCCGCCTGGTTGTTGCCCGGCACCGCGTCGTACTCCGCGTAGGTCGCCAGCACAGGGCCGTCGCCGTTGCGAAACGTGGCGCAGAAAGCGGTAGGCATGCCGCCGCTGCCCTCCTCCACCTCGAACCCTTGCCTGCGCAGCAGCTCGACGTACCAGGCGCAGGACTTGTACTCACGAAAGGCTGGCTCGGCATAGTGCCAGATCACCTGGTGCCAGTCGGACAGGGTCGTTTGCTGTTGGTCCACCCAGTTCTGGGCAAAGGCCTTGGGCTCGATCATGCAGGGCATTCCTTATTGGTATGTGACCCCGCTGAGCGGCTCGGACCCGCAGGGCCTGCCTAGTATTGTTGAACCAGAAAATACGACAATCGATTTATTTCGCCATTAATGTTTATATTTGCTCAACAATAAGTCAGTGGAGCGCCCCATGCGTCTACCCTCGATGCCCGCGTTACGTGCCCTGGAAGCGGTTGCCCGGTTGGGCAGCGTGACTGCCGCGGCGCTTGAGCTCAACCTCACCCGCAGCGCCATCAGCCACCAGATCACGGGCATGGAGGACACCCTCGGCTTTGCCCTGACCGAGCGCCAGGGCCGGGGTATCTCGCTGACGTTTCGCGGCGAACGCTACGCCCGGGAGATCCAGCGCCTGCTGGCCAACCTGGAGGATGCAGGCCGGCGGGTCGATGACCAGGAGGTGTATGGCAAGTTGACCATCAGTTGCAGCTCGGGGTTTTCCACCTACTGGCTGTGCCATCACATCGGCGGCTTCGTGAAGGAATACCCCCAGGTCCAGTTGCACATGGTCACACCGACCACGGCGGATGACGTGAGCAACCACAACGCCGACCTGTTCATATCCTACGGTATCGGCGACTGGCCTGGCATGCAGGTGGAACAGATAGCGGCGCTGAACTACTTTCCGGTCTGCAGCCCGCGGCTGATCAACGCCCTGGGCGGGCTCAAGGCCCCGCAGGACCTGGCCGCGTTCCCATTGCTGCACATGAGCGACTACAGCGACTGGCGGGTGTGGCAGGCGGCGGCGAACACCCCGGAGCTGAACGTGGCCACGGGCATCCTGTTTTCCGATGCACATTGCGCACAGGCGGCGTGCATCGCGGCCCAGGGCGTTGCCATGGGCGACAACCTGCTGTGTGGCGACTCCATGGCCAAGGGGCTGCTGGTGCGCCCCTTCGATATCGTCATCCACTCGCACCGCGGCTATTACCTGGTCACTGACCTGCAGAAGTGCGAGCGGCCCGCCGTGCGGGCCTTTACCAACTGGATCAAGAACCAGCTGCAGGCTTCGAGGCAGTCCTGGACGGCGCTCTAGGCCGTTGGCTCCGGCCTGCTGGCGCCGCCAGCCGCCGCCCTAGAAAATCCGCTCGCTCCTGGCGTAATGGGTTACCACCTCGATCAGCGCCTGGTGCGCAATCGCGTGATCGCACGTCGCCAGGGCCGCCTGCAGGCTGTTCATGTACTCGAGCAGCTGGCGCTGGTTGCGCAGGGCGAAGTCGTGCTCCAGCCCCTGATCCTCGTAGATGAGCACGTAGCTGCGGCAAAAGCCCGCGACCAGAAAGGCCGCGCCGGCCTGGAACGGCTGGTCACGGATGATGGCCTCACAGTCGGCGTTGGCCTGCTTGAACGAGTCGGTGCCCGGCAGCGCGGCGGCGAAGCGTTGCACCATTTCATGAAAATTCATCGTTGTTCGTACCTCTTGTTGCGCCACTAGGCAGGCGTGGCGCGGTTGAAGGAAAGTCGTTGCCCACGGACTGCACTGTTCACCGTGGCGCCGTCCCACACCCGTTCGCCATTGACGAACGTGGCGACGATGCTCGATGAGAACTCGGTACCGGCAAACGGCGTCCAGCCGCATTTGGACAGCACCTGGTCATTGCTCACCCGGTGCGGGCGCTGCGGGTCGACGAGCACCAGGTCGGCGGCGTAGCCCTCGCGCAGGTAGCCCCGGCCACTGACCTGGAACAGCTGCGCCGGTGCGTGGCTGACCACCTCGACCAGGCGCTCCAGGCTCAGCTCCCCGCAGAAGACACGCTCCAGGGCGGCCTGCAGCGCGTACTGCACCAGCGGAATGCCTGACGGCGCCTTGGCGTAGGTGCTGCGCTTTTCTTCGAGCAGGTGCGGGGCGTGGTCGGTCGCCAGCACGTCGAGCCGACCTTCGGCCAGCGCCTTGACGATGGCGTCGCGGTCACTGGCCGACTTGATCGCCGGGTTGCACTTGATCAGAAAGCCCAGCCGCTCGTAGTCGTGATCGGTGAAGTGCAGAAAGTGCACGCAGGTTTCGGCGGTGATGCGCTTGCCGCTGAGGGGGCCGGGCTCGAACAGCTGCAGCTCTTCTGCCGTGGAGATGTGCAGCACATGCAGGCGCGTGCCGTGCTTGCGCGCCAGCTCGATGGCCAGCCGAGTGGACCTGATGCACGCCTGGCGCGAACGGATCAGCGGGTGCTCGCGGGCCGGAATGTCCTCGCCAAAGCGCGCCCTGGCCTTTTCCAGCTCGGCATTGATCATGGGCGTGTCTTCGCAATGGGTGATGATCGGCACCGGCGAAACCCGGAAGATCTCGTTCAACACCTCGGGGTCGTCCACCAGCATGTTGCCGGTCGAGGCCCCCATGAACACCTTCAGCCCTGGCGTGCTGGCCGGGTCGATGGCGCGAATGGCGGCCAGGTTGTCGTTGCTTGCCCCCATGTAGAAGGCGTAGTTGACCACGCTCGATGCGGCGGCGATGGCGTACTTGGCTTCCAGGCTGGCCCGATCGAGCGCGGGCGGGTTGGTGTTGGGCATCTCCATGAAACTGGTGATGCCGCCCGCTGCACAGGCCCGCGACTCGCTGGCGATGTCCGCCTTGTGGGTCAGGCCGGGCTCCCTGAAGTGCACCTGATCGTCGATCATTCCCGGCATCAGCCACAGGCCGTGCGCCTCGATCACGCCCTCCCCGGCAAGCGGCTGCAGGGCCTGCCCGATACAGTCGATGCGGCCCTCGCGCAGCCGCACATCGGCCGCCCAGGTGCGGCCTTCGTTGACCAGGGTCGCGTTGCGGATCAGCCAGGCATTGCGGGGTACGCTCATGGTGTCAGCTCCAGTGTCGTGTGGTAGAGCACCTCGGTGGCCACCAGAAAGTCGTCCAGGGCCATGGCCTCGTGGGGGTTGTGCGAGCCGTGCTGGTTGCGGATGAACAGCATGGCGCTGGGGATGCCGACGTTGGCGAAAACCGCAGCGTCATGGCCGGCCCCGCTGGGGGTGAGCACGCCCTGCCAGCCTTGTTGGCGGGCCTGGCGCACCAGCGCCTCGACCCAGGGGGCGTGCATGGCCGCCGGGGCCGTGTCGATACGCAGGTCGAACTCGAAGCGAACCTGGCGGGCCTGCTCGATGGCCTTTGCCTCGTGCAGCGCAACCGCGTGAAAGGCCTCGAGCGTGGCCATGTCGAGGCTGCGCATCTCGAGGCTGAAGCTGACCTCGCCGGGAATACGCGAGACGGCATGGTGCGCCGCGTTGGTCCCCAGTGTGCCGACGGTAACCACCAGGTCTCGCCCGGCGGCGAGGTACTCACGCCAGCATTGGTCGATGCGGGCCACCAGCTCGCTCACGGCAAACACGGCGTCGTGGCGGTCCTCCCGAGCCACGGCGCCCGAATGGCCATCTTCGCCCAGGCAGCGAACCTGGTTATGGCGCAGGTTGCCGCGGATGCCGGGCACGATCCCCACGGCCTGCCCCATGCGCTCCAGCGACTGCGCCTGCTCGATATGCACTTCCAGATAGCCGGCAAACTGGGTGCGATCGACCAGCCACTGCTGACGGCCAATCGCTGCCAGGTCGGCGCCCACGGCCTGCATGGCCTGGCCCAGGGTGCGCTGGCTGAAGCGGTTGGTCAGCTGCAGGTCGTGCTCGCTCAACCCGCCGACCAGCGCACGCGAACCGATGTACGACTTGCCGTACCAGGCGCTCTCCTCGCCACGCAACCCGATGACCCGCACCGGCTGCGCCGTGGCCACGCCCTCGCGGTCGAGCCGGCACAGGCACAGCAGGCCCGCCACAACGCCGGCCAGGCCGTCGTAGTTGCCGCCCTGGGGCACCGAGTCCAGGTGCGAGCCGTACCACAGCGCGGGCTGGCCATTGTCGCTCTTGCGCGTGAAGATCACGTTGCCCGCACGGTCGGTTGCCACCTCCAGCCCCTGGGTCAAGGCGAAGTCGCTCAGGCAGGCGATGGCGTCACTCTCGCCGGGGCCGTAGCTTTCGCGGGTGATCCCCACCTGGGCATCGCGTGACAAGGCGGCGATGGTGTCGAACAGTCTGGCGGCCTGTTCAGGCCATTGCGCGATCATGGCAAGGCTCCAAACGGCTCGGCGGGCAAATCGTCGAGGGCGCCGATCAGGGTGCTGATCGAGGCAACGCCCTTGCGCCGGCAGTAGGCCTCCAGTTCAGACACCATGGTGTTCATGGTTTTCGGGTGCAGGAAGGTGGCCGTACCCACTTGCACCGCCGAGGCGCCGGCATAGATGAACTCCAGCGCATCGTCGGCCGTGGCAATGCCACCGCAGCCAATCACCGGAATTTCCAGCGCCTGGGCGCATTGATAGGTCAGGCGCACCATCAGCGGGCGGATGGCGGCGCCGGATATGCCGCCCATGAAGTTGCCCAGCCGCGCGCGGCCTCGCTCGATGTCCACCGACAACCCGAGCAGCGTGTTGCCCACCACGACGGCATCGGCCCCGGCCTCCTGCGCAGCCAGGGCAACCGGCACCACCTCGCCGGCATTGGGGGTCAGCTTGACCCACAGCGGCAACGAGGTGACCTGGCGCATCAGCTCCACCACGTCGCGGGTACTTTCAGCCTGCATGCCGAACGACTGGCCATGCGCTTCCAGGTTGGGGCACGAGATATTGGCCTCGATGCCGGCCACACCAGGCACATCGCTCAGCCGCGCCGCCAGGTCGGCAAAGCCCTGGGCCGTGGGCGCCGAAATGCTCACGATCAACGGCGCGTCGTAGTCGCGGTAGAACGGCACCACCTTGTCGATGAACAGCTGCGCGCCTTTGCTGGGAATGCCGATGGCATTCATCATCCCGTCATTCAGCTCGCAGACCCGCGGCATCGGGTTGCCGCTGCGCTTTTCGGTGGTGATGGTCTTGGTCACCAGTGCACCCAGCTGGTTGAAGTCCAGCAGGTGGGCAAGCTCTTCGGCAAAGGTGCCCGATGCCGGCATCACCGGGTTCTTCAGGCGCAACCCGCCGACCTGTACGCTCAGATTGATCATCACACCACCTCCGCCAGGTCGAACACAGGGCCTTCGAGGCATACCCGCTTGCCCACCCTGAGCCCGTCCACCTCGAACACCTCGACGCAGCACTGGCACATGCCCAGGCCGCACACCATCTGTTGCTCCAGCGCTACCTGGCCCACCAGGCCGAGCTCGGCGCTCAGCTTCTTCAGCAACTGGGTCAGCCGCCTGGAGCCACACGTGAACAGCGCATCGGTGCCTTCACGGGCGATGATCTGGCGCAGCAGCGGTTCGAGCCGTTCGGGCGAGCTGCTGCCATCCTCATCCAGCACCACCCGCACGTCGGCCCCCAGCGAGGCGAAGCGCTCGCGCGAAAGCAGGCTCTTCTCGCTGCGGGCACTCAGCACTGCGGTCAGGCGGATGCCCAGCCGATGCGCCGCTTCGGCCAGCGGCGCCAGGGTGGCCAGCCCCACACCCCGGGCCACGATGATCATGTGCTGCCACCCCGGCTGCAGGTCGAAGCCCTTGCCCAGCGGGCCAAGAATCTCCACGGTCTGCGCTTGGCCAAGCGTCTCCAGGCCATAGGTGCCCTTGCCGGTCACCTTGTACAGAAACTCCACCTGGCCCGTGGCCGGGTCGGCCTTGTAGGTGCTCATGGGGCGACGGAAGTACGGCTTGTGCTCGCCTTCACTCGGGCACAGCAGGTTGAAGAACTGCCCCGGCAACGACTGGCTGGCGGCGCCGTCGGCCTGTAGCACCAGGCGCTTGTATTCATCGTTGACCCATTGGTTGGAAATCACGACCGCCAAGGTGTCGTCTGGGGGAGTCAGGGCACTCGCCTGGCAGCAGCCGGAAATCACGTTCATTGAGGTGGCCTCGCATTTGTCTAAATTTTTATACAGCACGGTCAAAAGTAGATGCCGCCTCAGTGATGAAGCGGCAGATGAAGCGGTGTTTCAGCGATTGCTTAAGCTGACTGTACTGCAGCTCGGTGTTTCTGTCTAATTTTTGATACGAATAAGCCAGGGCGAATTCATAACCATCCCGCCGGGCTAGGCCGGCTGCGGCTTCGGCACGTCGTGGGCCTGGCAGGCGGGAAGCAGCAACACCGTCGCGAGCATCGCCACCCCATACAGCGAGGCAAGCAGCATGATGGCCGCCGAGAACGAATAGTGCAGCGCTACGGCGCCCACCACCAGCGGCCCGAAGCCACCGGCGGCCCTGCCCACGTTGAACAGCACGTTCTGCGCCGTGGCACGGATCTGCGCGGGGTACAGATCGGAGATCAATGCGCCGTAGCCACCGATCATGCCGTTGACGAAGATGCCCATGATCGCGCCGGCAAACAGCATGACCGTGGGGTTGTCGAGGTTGGCATAGGCGATGACCATGAACGCTGCGCCGGCCTGATACAGCAGGAACATGCGCTTGCGTCCGAAACGGTCGGCCAGGTGCCCGAACAGCCAGATACCGAACGCCATGCCCAGCACCGTCACTGCGGTCCAGGTTCCGGAGGCCATCAGCGAGAAGCCGAACTTGTTCGACAGGTAGCTGGGCATCCAGATCATCAGCCCGTAGTAGCCGAAGTTCTGCACCGAGGTGAGCACCATCACCCCCAGGCTCGCCTTGCTGGTCTGCCGGTCCTTGAACAGGTCGGTGAAGCGCCGCGCGAAAGGCACCGGGTCGGCTGCGGCCTTCACGAATTCTGCCGGCTCGCTCATGGTATGGCGAACCACGAGCGATACGAACGCTGGCAGCAACCCGACCAGGAACATGCCGCGCCAGCCGATGTAGGGCAGCAGCAATGGCGTGAGCAATGCAGCGGCGAGCACGCCGGCCTGCCACCCCATGCCCACATAGGAAGAAGCACGATTGCGCCGGTTGGCCGGCCAGGTTTCGGCGATCAGTGCCATGCCGATGCCGAACTCCCCGCCCAGGCCGAACCCGGCCAGGGTTCGATAGATCAGCAGGTCCCAGTAGCCCTGGGCGAATGCGCACAGCCCGGTGAATATCGAGAAGGTGAGGATGCACAGGGTCAGCATGCGCACCCGGCCATAGCGGTCGCTCAGTTGGCCGAAGATCAGCCCCCCGGCCACGGCGCCGAGCAACGTCCATGTCACCAGCGAGCCAGCCTCCGAGGAACTCAGACCGAGACCGATGGTGATCGCCGGCAGCATGAACCCGAGAATCAGCAGGTCGAAGCCGTCCATCGCATAGCCGGTCACGCTGGCTATCAGGGCCTTCTTGGGTGACGCGTCCTTCTTCGGACGCTTTTCGGAAGAAGCCATCTTGGTTTACCTCTTGTTTTTGTATGGTTTTTTAGACAGCTGACGCCTGAACCCGCCCAGGATCGCCGCCGGTCCGCCCGTGCAAGGCTTCACAAAGCGTACTGCCAGCCTGCGCGATTGTCTAAATATTTAGATTGCGGGCTCGCAAAAAAAACGCCGCGCTCAGAAATGCCACTCCAGGTTCATCGACAAGGCGTCCACGTCGATCCCGTCGCCACGGCGGTTGCCGAACTTGTTGCGCCAGTACTCATATCCGGGCCCGACCCATAGCGTGTTTCTTGCGCCCCCCAGCACAGCCCCTGCATCCAGCATCAGCGAGGTGCGCATCAGCTGTTCATCCGCCGTCGGGTTGCGCCGGTAGTCATCGCCCTTCTCGCCGCTGTAGCTGTAGAAGCCCTGGAACTTCATCGGCAGGCTGCCCAGCGCGAACGGTATGCCCCAGGTCAGGTTCAGCTGGTAGAACGGGTCGAACGCCATGCGCGAATGGTTGCCCGGCTGCCGGCAGCTGTCGAGCCCGCAGTGGTTCCATTCCCTGGCATAGAACAGGCTGAGGTCGAGAAACCCTGCCGGCAGCGCGAACTTGAGGGTCGGGCCTATCAAAATCATGCGCTTTCGCGACTGGAACGCGTTGTTCTTGGTGTTCCAGTCCAGGCCCAGGGTCAGCGCGACGTCCTTCACCGGCCCGAACGCCAGCGGCCGATCGAACACCCGTGCATGCTGCAACTGATTGCGGTAGGTCAGGTAGACCTCGGTGGCGCCGCTGCTGCTGTCCTTGCGCGGGTCATCGCGGTCGGACTTGAACACATCCACGTTGGCGAACTGCTGGCCCAGGGCGTAGCTGCTCACATGGGCAAGCTGGACAATGTGCTTGGCTATGTCCTGGCGCTTGCCCGGGTCCGAGAAATGGCTGCTGTAGCGATAGCCGATAAAGGTATCGCTGAAGGCTGGCGGCGGGCCAGCCATCACCATAGGGGTCATGAAAAGCGCGAACGCGGGCGCGCCGATGCGAGTCTTCATCAGGGAAGCTCCTATCAGGTGGGGGGTGGAGTTGTGGTATCAGGTGGCAGCGCAGGCGATGCCGCAGCAGCTGCAGGGTGGTGTGGACATGTGTCGGCCTTTTTTATATTTTTTGGACAAGCAACAGTTCATGTCTAAATATTGATACACTCGCGCCATGGCCTCGTCAAGCCGATCTGGTAGAACATGCCACCACGAAAAAACGACAAGGATCCCCCAGTGAACCAGATTGATTACCAGGCAATCGGCGAGCGCCTCCGGGCCTTTCGCATCGGCCGCCAGCTCAACGCCGACCAGGTGGCCGACAAGCTCGGCATCTCGCGGGCTGCGGTGTACCGCCTGGAACTGGGCAAGATCGTCAAACTCGACACCCTGGAGCGCCTGGCCGACCTGCTGAAGGTGTCGCTGACCAGCCTGCTGGGTTCCGATACGGAGTACTTCGACAACGCCCTCGGCTACTTCGAGCGCATGCGCCAGCTGGAGGCCCGTTCCAGCAGCGTCATCTCCTACTTCGACCCCTTTTCCTACCTGCTGACCACGCCCGAATACTCGGCGCTGTTTCAGACCATGCTCCACGAGGCTCGACCACAGGGCTTCAGCCCGGCACAGGAAGCGATGGAGAGCCAGATTCTGAGCATTCTGGACGAGCGCAAATCCACCTTCTTTCGCGAAAAATTCCAGGTCAGGTCGATTGTCAGCCTGCGTCAGATCGAGCGTTACCTGCACATCGGCCTGGTCGGTCGCCTGGACCTGCCCCCCAGCGTGCGAATGGAGCGCGCCCTGCTGGCACGCAAGGAAATCGAGAACCTGATCTCCATCGTCGAGACCAACAGCGATCACCCGGGTATCTACCTGATCGACGAGGCACTGCCCAGCGCCACCTTCCAGATCTTCGAGCAGAAGACCACCAGCTACGTGGCGGTGAGCCCTTACCGGCTAGGGGAGCTGCCCAACCTGCATGTGGGCATTGCCAGCGTCACCTCCTCTGCCCAGGCCGTGGACATGTACAAGAACATGTCCAGCGACCTGCTCAGCCGCGCCTGTTCCGGGCGCGAAGCCACGAAAAAACTGCAGCACCTGCTCGCCAAGCTGTGACTGGCGCTGGCACGCCAAGGCACGCAGGGCCCGGCAGGGCCGCTTTCAGCCCTTCCTTTGCGCCTCGGCCAGGCGCCGCTGGATTTCGCGGGTCTTTTCTTCCTGCTCCTTGATGGACGTCGGCGTGATCACCTTGTCCACTGCCTCGGTATCCGGGTCCGGTTGTTCCAGCACCGGGTCGGGGGATGGCGTGCCCTTCTGCGCCTGGTCCGACGAGAGTGGCCGCGGGACCTTGTCGCCCTGCTTGGTATCGGTGGGTTTCATCGGGTTCTCCTTCGAGTGCGGGGTGTTACTAAGCAGAACCCGTGAGGTAGGAAAAGTTTGAAGTGATTTGGCCGGCCGGTCTCAGATGAAGATGGTGCCGCGCAGGTAGAGCGCCGCGTGACCGCTGATGATGACCCGGTCGTTGTCCAGGACTTCGCAGTGCAGTTGGCCCTTGCGCGCCCCGCCCTGCTCGGCACTCAGGCTGCGCTTGCCCAGGCGTTGGGACCAGTAGGTCGCCAGCGAAGTGTGGGCCGAGCCGGTGACAGGGTCTTCGTTGACCCCCACTCGCGGCCCGAACCAGCGCGAGACGAAGTCCATGTGACGACCCGGCGCGGTCACGGCAACCCCGCGCACCTCGAATGCGGCCAGGGCGGCAAAGTCGGGGTCGAGCCCGGCGACGATGCTTTCATCCTCGACCACCACCAGGTAATCGTCCGTGCGATACAGCGCCTCGGCCTGCTCCAGCCCCAAGGCCTGCAGCAGGCCAGGCGGCAGGGCTACGGCTTCAGGCTGCTTGGCCGGAAAGTCCATGGCCAGGCGACCGCCTTCGCGGCGCACTCGCAGTTCACCGCTGCGGGTGGAAAAACGCAGCGTGTCGCGGCATTCACCAAGCTGTTCGAACAGCACCCAGGCGGCGGCCAACGTGGCGTGCCCGCACAGATCGACCTCCACTGCGGGGGTAAACCAGCGCAGCTCGAACACCTCACCGTTGCGTACCCAATAGGCCGTCTCGGACACATTGTTCTCTGCTGCGATCCGTTGCAGCGTCGCATCAGGCAGCCAGGCGTCCAGCGGGCACACAGCCGCCGGGTTGCCGCCGAACGTCTCGGAAGAAAAAGCGTCCACCTGGAAAATATCGAGTTGCATCGGGCACCCAAGTAATGATCGTCGGGCCTAGAAAATATCAACCAATCGTTGAATTATCAATTTATTGTTGAAATCCTGAAGCGGGAACCCGCGTTGGGTCGATTGCGGCCTTTCTCTCAACCAGCGCAGCACACCACCTCCGCCTCTTCACTTCCCCCAAATCCCGCAAGCCCGCCGTTCGATGTCAGAATTGCCCCCATTCGATCGTTTTGGAGACCACCATGCTTCGTGCATTTGAACGAAGGCTCGACCCTTTCCCTCCTGACGAGGTGCCCCCGCCGCCCGTGGGCCTGGCACGCTTTCTGTGGGCGTGCACGCGGGGTGCGCGCGGCTACATTCTGGCGTTCGCACTGCTCAGCGCTGCGGTGTCCATCTATGAAGCCTGGCTGTTTTCGTTCCTGGGCCAGGTCGTGGACCTGCTCTCCACCTGGCAGGCCGGGGGCGATGCGGCAGCGCAGGAACGCCGCGTGCTGTGGGGCATCGGCATCGTGATGCTGTGCAGCGTCGGGCTGGTGGCCCTGCGCACCATGGTTCAGCACCAGATACTGGCAATCAACCTGCCCTTGCGCCTGCGCTGGGACTTCCACCGCCTGATGCTGCGCCAGAGCCTCTCGTTCTTTTCCGACGAATTCTCCGGGCGCGTCACCACCAAGGTCATGCAGACCGCACTGGCGGTGCGCGACCTGCTGTTCACCCTGATCGAGATCGCCCCCGGCATCGGGGTGTACTTCATCGCGATCATCGCGCTGGCCGGCGGCTTCGCGCTCAAGCTCATGCTGCCCTTCGTTGCCTGGGTGGTGCTGTTCGGCCTGGCCATGCTGTACTTCGTGCCGCGCCTGGGCAAGGTCGGACAGGAGCAGGCCAACGCCCGCTCGATGATGACCGGGCGCATTTCCGACGCCTACACCAACATCACCACGGTGAAGCTGTTCTCCCACTCCAACCGCGAGGCGCACTTCGCCCGTGCGGCGATGGAAGACTTCAAGCAGACCGGCTTTCGCCAGATGCGCCTGGTCAGCCAGTTCGAGATCGTCAACCAGGCACTGGTGGTGGCCCTGATCATGGCCGCCGGCGGCTATGCCCTGTGGCTGTGGCACCAGGGCGAGGTCGGCGCAGGTGCCGTGGCGGCGATCACCGCCATGGCGCTGCGCATCAATGGCATGTCGCACTGGATCATGTGGCAGATGACCTCGCTGTTCGAGAACATCGGCACCGTGCAGGACGGCATGGCCACACTGACCCGCGGCCCCAAGGTCAAGGATGCCCCGGACGCCAAGGTGCTGCAGACCCGCGGCGGCGCGGTCACCTTCGACAAGGTGAGCTTCAACTACAACGGCGAGCGCCAGGTGCTCGACGGCCTGAGCCTGAGCATTCGCCCGGGTGAAAAGATCGGCCTGGTGGGGCGCTCCGGCGCGGGCAAGTCCACGCTCATCAACCTGCTGCTGCGCTTCTATGACGTCGACAGCGGCCAGATCCGCATCGACGGGCAGGACATCGCCCATGTGACTCAAGACAGCCTGCGCAGCGCCATCGGCATGGTCACCCAGGACACCTCGCTGCTGCACCGTTCCATTCGCGACAACATCGCCTATGGCCGGCCCGACGCCACCGACGAACAGGTCCGCAGCGCAGCCGCCAGTGCCCAGGCCGACGGTTTCATCAGCCAGTTGAGCGACCAGCAAGGCCATAGCGGCTACGACACCCTGGTGGGCGAGCGCGGCATCAAGCTGTCGGGCGGCCAGCGCCAGCGCGTCGCGATCGCCCGAGTGATGCTCAAGAACGCCCCGATCCTGCTGCTGGACGAAGCCACCAGCGCACTGGACTCCGAGGTCGAAGTGGCCATCCAGGAGAGCCTCGACGAGATGATGCAGGGCAAGACCGTGATCGCCATCGCCCACCGTCTGTCCACCATTGCGGCCATGGACCGGCTGGTGGTGATGGATGACGGGCGCATCATCGAGCAGGGTACCCACGCCGAGTTGCTTGCCAGAAATGGCACCTATGCGCAGCTGTGGCACCACCAGAGTGGCGGGTTCCTGGGTGAGGATCAGGGGGTAGCACAGGCCATGCACCAGGACTGAGCCGTACAAGCCTGCGATGGTCCGTGGTCAACGGCTATCGCAGCGTCGGCGCAGGCCGTTCATCCGCTGATCTGCACTTTGTTCACCTGGTCATGATCACAACACGATACTGACCACGCCCTCCACTTCACTCGGGAGCCACGAACATGGGGTATGTCACTACGCGGGACGGTGTCGAGATCTTCTACAAGGACTGGGGCCCACGCGATGCGCCGGTGATCGTCTTTCACCACGGGTGGCCACTCAGTGCCGACGACTGGGATGCGCAGATGCTGTTCTTCCTTGATCACGGCTACCGGGTCGTCGCGCACGACCGCCGCGGCCACGGGCGCTCCAGCCAGGTGTGGGACGGGCACGACATGGATCACTATGCGGACGACGTTGCGGCCGTGGTCGACCATCTTGGCGTGCAGGGTGCAGCCCACGTGGGGCACTCCACCGGCGGCGGCGAGGTGATCCGCTACATCGTTCGCCATGGCCAGGAGCGTGTGTCGAGGGCTGCCCTCATCAGTGCCGTGCCACCGCTGATGGTCCAGACCCCGAACAATCCGGACGGCTTGCCCAGGTCGGTATTCGATGACTTGCAGGCGCAGCTCAAGGCCAACCGCGCACAGTTCTACCATGACCTGCCGTCGGGCCCGTTCTATGGCTACAACCGCCCAGGCGCAAACGCCAGCGAGGGCACCATCCTGAACTGGTGGCGCCAGGGCATGATGGGCTGCGCCAAGGCACACCTTGACGGGATCGTGGCCTTCTCCCAGACCGACTTCACCGACGACCTCAAGCGCATCACGATTCCCGTCCTGGTGATGCACGGGGACGATGACCAGATCGTGCCCTATGCAAACTCAGGGCCGCGGTCAGCGAAGCTATTGCAGAACGGCACCCTGAAAACCTATGCGGGCTTGCCGCATGGCATGCCGACCACCGACGCCGACACGATCAACGCCGATCTGCTCGCGTTCCTGCGAAGCTAGATGACCGGGGCAGGCATCCACCTGCCCCTTCCCTGTCACCACGCCGGGCTGGCAACCCGATGCCGCCCCGGCTTCATCGCCGAGGGTCGACCATGAACACTCGACACACACCTTCAACAGCCTCGCAGGTACTGAGGCTGCAACCCGACGACTGGGTGCCCAACAACACCCGGCAGCCGGTGCTGATCTACCCCCACGCGATTGCGCTGCATGGCAGTGATCCGGCGGCGCAAATCGAACGCACTTTCGAGGCCAATGGCTGGCCGGCGCAATGGCGCGATGGCATCTACGCCTACCACCACTACCACACCGAGGGCCACGAAGCGCTCGGCGTGGTGTGTGGCCAGGCAAGGCTGATACTGGGCGGCCCGCGGGGCCGCGAAGTACAGGTGAGTGCAGGCGATGTGCTGTTGCTGCCCGCCGGCACGGGCCACTGCAAACTCGATTGCAGCCCGGGCTTTCTGGTGGTGGGGGCCTACCCGCCCGGGCAGCACGCAGACATCCGACGCGAAGCGCCAACCCAGGCCCAGCTTGCGTGCATCGCCAACCTGCCCTTTCCCGATCACGGCCCGGTGCAGGACCCGCAAGGGGCCTACCAGCAGCATTGGCTCAACCAGCGTTGATGGGCAGCGTCTGGCTCCAGCAGGCCCAGGCCCTTTGGCTGATGACTGGTAACGAGCTGGCAACGCGGTATATTCGGTCGCCAACCAACCGCCCGTTTTCAAAGGCGTGCCTACAGCAACGAGGAATTCACGTTCAATGACAATCAAGTGCTCCGTATTCATCGCCGCGAGCATCGACGGCTTCATCGCGCGCCCCGACGGCGACATCGAGTGGCTGCACCGCCCCGACTATGAAACCGCTGAGCTCAACGGCGTGACCTACGAACAGTTCATCGCCGGCGTCGATGCCCTGGTGATGGGCCGCAAGACCCTGGACAAGGTGCTGTCCTTCCCCCAATGGCCGTATGCAGGCATCCCGGTTATCGTGCTGTCCAACCGGCCCGTGGACATGTCTGCGCACCCGCAGGCCAACGTCGAGGTGCTGGCAGGCGACGTGACCGACATCGTCGAGCAACTTGCAGCACGAGGGCTCAAGCACCTCTACATCGATGGCGGCCAGACCCTCCAGGCGTTTCTGCAGGCCGGGCTGATCGACGAATTGATCATCACGCGCATTCCGGTACTGCTTGGCCAGGGCATTGCGCTGTTCAGCCACGCAGGCAGCGAACGCCAGCTGCAGCATGTCGCCACCTGCGCGTCGGACAACGGTTTCGTGCAGAGCCACTACCGATTGCTCCCGAACCGCTAGAGACGCTACCCCAGCGCCTCGGCCGCGTTGTTTTAAATGATATTAATTCCTGTTATCTTCCTGCGCTCCCTGACCCCCAGCTCGCAGGTGTTTCGTGTCAAGCGCAGACCTCAAGGCGTTGTACCTTGCCCACCGTGAAGAAATTCAGGACTACCTGAATCGTCAGGTGCGCTGCAAGGACACCGCCGCAGACCTGACTCAGGAGACCTTCATCCGCCTGTCCGAACAGCTGGGGCGCACGCCCATCGACAACTTTCGCGCGTACCTGTTTCTGTGCGCGCGCAACCTGTTCATCGACTACCTGCGTCGCGAGCGCCACCGCAAGGGCGAGGTGGTCGAGCCCACCGAGCTGCAGGCGCTGGAGCAGAAGACCCCGAGCCTGGAACGCACGGTGATCGCCCAAGACCAGCTGGCCACGCTCAACCGCGTGATGCAGCGCATGCCCGAGCCTTGCCGCGAGGTGTTTCTGCTAGCGCGCGGCGAAGGCCTGACCTACGTGGAGATCGGTGAACGCCTGGGCATTTCGCCCAAGACCGCCTACAGCCGCATGGTGCGGGCACTGGAATTGCTCAAGCTGGGCATGTCCGAGTGAGAGTGGACTATCATGCGCCCCTGTACACCTCACCGCCGCACAGTGACCCGACCCATGGCTGAACCGCCCTTCCCCACGCCGGCCCCGGCCTCGCCCGACGAGCCCCAGGCCGACCCCATCTCGCAGCAGGCCTGCGCCTGGTTCGCGCTGATCTTCGAAGGCTCGGCCAGCCAGGCCGAGCACGAGCAGTGGCTTGAGTGGATGCTGGCCGACCCGCGCCATGCCAAGGCCTACCTGGAACTCGAAGCGCTGTGGGCCCTGGCCGCCGAGCTGCCTGCCGTGCAGGCGCCGCCTGCCCCCAAGGCCCGCGGCGTCTCGCGGCGGCGCTTCATGCAACTGGCCATGGCGGCGTGCACCGCCGCAGTGGCCACCGGCTCGGCCACGCTGTGGCTCAAGGGCGACGGCCTGTCGTTTGCCGACCTGCACACGCGCGTGGGTGAAACCCGCACCGAGCGCCTGCCCGATGGCAGCGTGATCGAACTGGCCGGCAACACCGCCCTGGACCTCGACTTTTCCGGCACCACGCGGCGCCTGCGCATGCTGCGTGGTCAGGCCTATTTCAAGGTGGCCGCCGATACCCGCCCGCTGCGCATCGACACCGAGGCCGGCACCGTGGTCAGCCACCAGGGTGCGTTCTGCCTATCCTGCGACGCCGGCAGCGCCGACCTGGCCGTCAGTGAGCACAATGCCGGGGTGCAAATCCCCGGCCAGCAGGCACAGTTGGGCCAGGGCGAGGCCGTGACCTTCGGCGCCGCCGGGCTCGGCCCGGTGCAGCGCGCCGAACTCGACCAGGTGCTGGCCTGGCGCAACGGCAGCCTGGTGTTCTTCGACACGCCCCTGGCCAAGGTGGTCAATCACCTGCAGCGCTGGCGCGAGGGCCGCATCTTCATCGCCGACGAGCGCCTGGCGGCACGCCCGGTGAGCCTGATCCTCAATCGCCAGCACCCCGAGCAGATGCTCGATGTGCTGGCACGCACCCTGCCGATCCGCCTGAGCCGCTACACCGACCTGGTGACCATCATCCGCCCTGCCTGACCCGCCGATGGCTGATTGAAAATTATTTGCAGTACCCATCAGACATTTGCACTCCTCGTGCGTCATCACCAGCAGATGAAACCCATTCGCAAACAGGCGAAGTCGTTCTGCCGAGGAGTCAAGGAAATGGCAACACCCCAGACGTTGTTCCCCCAGGGTTCGTGCTGGCGCATGTCGGCGCTGGGCGCCGCGATCAGTTGCGCGCTGCTGGCACAACCGGCCCAGGCCCAGCTGCCCGCGCCCGGTACAGGGGCGGTCAGCGTGCACACGGCATTCGATATCCCCGCCCAGCAACTGCGCCAGGCATTGCTGGTGTTCAGCCAGCAGACCGGGCAGAACGTGATGCTCGACGGCAACCTGGACGCCGGCCTGCGCAGCGCACCGGTCAAGGGCAGCTACTCCGCCGATCAGGCCCTGGCCCAACTGCTGGCCGGTAGCGGCTTCACCTTCGGGCGCAGTGACGCCTCGACCCTGTACCTGGTACCGCTGCCAGACAGCGCCGGCAACAACATCGAACTGGGCGCCACCACCATCAACAGCGCCTGGAGCCTGGGCAGCACCACCGAGGGCAGCGGCTCCTACACCACCGGGCAGACCAGCACCGCCACGCGCCTGGACATGTCGCTGCGCAAGACCCCGCAGTCGATCAGCGTGATCACCCGCCAGCAGATGGACGACCAGGGCCTGAACAACCTGTCCGAGGTGATGCAGCAAACCCCGGGCATCACCGTCAACCGCGAGAACTCCGAAGGCTTCACCTTCTACTCGCGCGGCTTCGAGATCCAGAACTTCCAGTATGACGGCGTGCCCAGCCTGAGCACCGACGCCGGCAACCTGCGCGACAACTACAGCATCACCAACTCGGTGATCTACGACCGCGTCGAGGTGCTCAAGGGCGCCACCGGGCTGGTCAACGGCATCGGCTACCCATCGGGGGTGATCAACCTGGTGCGCAAGCGGCCCACTGCCCAGTTTCAGGGCCATGTGTCCGCCGGCGCAGGCTCGTGGGATCACTACCGCACCGAGCTGGACGTGTCCGGACCGCTACTCGACAGCGGCGCCCTGCGCGGGCGTTTCGTCGCGGCCCGTGAACAGCAGCACACCTTCATCGACTACCAGAAGCAGCAACAGGACATCTTCTACGGCGTGCTCGACGGCGACCTGTCTGACGCCACCGTGCTGAGCGTGGGCTACGAGTACCAGCAGAACGACAACGACGCGTCCTCCACCACCCACCTGCCGGCCTTCTACAAGAACGGCACGCCGGTGCGCTTCTCGCGCTCCACCAACCCGGCGGACAAGTGGGCCTACCGCAACCATCGCACCCAGCGCGCATTCGCCAGCATCGATCACCAGTTCGACAACGAGTGGTCGCTCAAGGCCACCGCCAGCTACCGCAACTATGCCTCGCGCGAGATCATCGCAGGCCTGGCCACCGCCCATGTCGACCCGAACGACAACAGCGTCGCCCACGGCTACTACCCGGGCGGTGCGGCCAAGTTCAACACCGATACCGACGAGAAGTCCTTCGATATCTACGCCAAGGGCCCGTTCTCGCTGCTGGGCAGAAGCCACGACCTGGTGGTGGGCTACACCTATGCCAACACCACCGCGCAATCGGACCGTACCGACGGCAGCACCGACGCCGTGGCACCCGATGCCTTCGACTGGAACAACAACGCCGCCTACCCCACCGACTGGGCCTGGTGGTCGACCTTCGATATCAAGACCACGCAGAAGGTCGGCTATGCTGCGGTCGTGCTCAAGCCCACCGACGCACTCAACCTGGTGCTGGGGGCGCGGGTCACCGACTACGCGTGGAGCCTGGACAGCATCAACGCGCTGCCGCGCAGCAGCCGCACCGCCACCCGCGACACCGGTGAAGTGATCCCCTATGCCGGCATCACCTACGACCTCGACGACCAGCACACCGTGTACGCCAGCTACACCGACATCTTCAAGCCGCAGCCCTACAACCGGGGTGCCGACAACAAGCCGCTGGACCCGCTCACCGGGCAAAGCTACGAAGTGGGAATCAAGGGCGAGTATTTCGACCGTCGCCTGAATGCCAGCCTGGCGCTGTTCGAGCTCAAGCAGGACAACCTGGCGCAGTCGACCGGCACCACCGGGGAGTTCGGCAATGAAGTGATGCGCGCCGTGCAGGGCGCCACCACCCGCGGTGTGGAGCTGGAAATGTCCGGCGAGATCCTGCCCGACTGGAACATCAACGCCGGCTACGTCTATCAGGCCTCCTACGACGCCGATCACCGGCGCGTGGCGACCAACCAGCCCCAGCACCTGCTCAAGGTCGCCACCAGCTACCGTCTGCCGGCCGAGCTGAACAAGCTCACCGTGGGCGGCAACTGGCAGTGGCAGAGCCGCACCTACTTCGTCGACGACACCTTCTACGACGACGTCAACGACGTGGCGCTGCCCAGCCACAAGTTCTTCCAGGACGCCTACGGCGTGGTCGGCCTGATGGCCGCGTATGACGTGAGCAAGCAACTGAAAGTGTCGGCCAACCTCAACAACCTGTTCGACAAGACGTACTACAGCGGCATCGGCAACTACTACTCGGTCTACTACGGCGACCCGCGCAACGTGATGTTCAACGTCAGGTACAGCTTCTGACGCGCAACGCGCACGCCATCAGGCCTGCTGGCGGGTCGCCGCCAGCACGATCTCGCGGATGCACACGCCCTGAGGCTGTTCGTAGGCGTAGCGGATCGCATTGGCCACATCGTCCGCCGACAGCACCACGCCGCCCATGCCGGCCTTCCAGTCCTGGTAGCCGGACTTGATCGCCTCATCGGTGGTGTGGCCGAGCAGCTCGGTTTCCACCGCACCCGGCGCGATGGTGATGACCCGCACGTTGTGCGCCGCCACTTCTTCGCGCAGGTTTTCCGAGATCGCGTGCACGGCAAACTTGGTGCCCACGTAGGCCACATGGTTGGGGAAGGTCTTGCGCCCGGCCACCGAGCCGACGTTGATCACCGTGCCGTGGTTGCGTTCGATCATGCCGCCCAGTACCGCATGGATGCCGTTGAGCAGGCCCTTGACGTTCACATCCAGCATGCGCTCCCACTGCTCGGGGGCCTGGGTGGCGGTATCACCCAGCAGCATCACCCCCGCATTGTTGACGATCGCATCGGCCGGGCCGTACTGCGCCTCGGCCTCCTTCACCGCAGCCAGCAGCGCCTCGCGGTCGGTGACGTCGACACCCTTGCACAGGGTGGCGGGCAAGCCCAGTGCGAGCAGGCGCTCCACGCGCCGGGCCAGCAGCAGCAGGGGGTGGCCCTGGGCAGAGAACAGGCGCGCGACGGCCTCGCCGATGCCCGAGCTTGCGCCGGTCACGATGATCAGGGGTTTGTTCATGAAAGTGCTTCCGTCATTGGTTTATCAGATGACGCAAAGCGTATAGTGCCGGCCACAGCAGATAAAATGCTTAATTCCTCTTGCAGACATCGGCCTTACCTATGGATATCCGGCACCTCAAAGCCTTTGTGGCGGTGTTCGAAGAACGCAACATCACCAGCGCCGCCCAGCGCCTGTGCATCAGCCAGCCGACCTTGTCGGTGACCATCCGCCAGCTCGAAGAAGCCCTGGGCGCCACCCTGTTCAACCGCCAGTCGCGAGGGGTGGAGGTGAGCGAGGCGGCGCGTTCGCTGTACCCGCAGGCCTGCGCGCTGGTCAGCGAGGCCGAGGCCCTGCGCCAGCGCTTTCGCACCAGCGATGCGCGCCAGCACCTGAGCCTGGGCATCGAGCCGGACCTGAGCCCCGCGCAGGTCGCTGCGTTTCTGCGCTTTGCCCACCAGGTGGTGGCGCACCTGTACATCACGCTGCACGAGGGCTGTGCCGGCGATGCGCGCCTGGCGGTAGAAGAACAGTGCTGCGAAGACGAGCTGTTCCTGCCGGTGTGGGACGACCCGTTCGTGCTGGTGAGCGCAGCCGGCAGGCAGCCGGGCACGGTCACCAGCCTGTACCCCTGGGTCATCTGCCCCGAACACCCCTCCCACCAGCGCCTGATGGCGCTGTATGGCAACTCCACCGCGTCGGCGGTGGCCAGCAGCGGCTCGCTGCAGCAGTCTCTGCTGCTGGTGGCGGCCGGGGTCGGCGTGGCGGCGCTGCCGCACTCGCTGGTGAGCGCGGCACAAGGGGTGCAGGTGCATGCGCTCAACAGCCCGCTGCCCAGTCGCCGGGTGGGCCTGTGCTACAGCGGCACTGCGCTGGAGCACCCGGTGCTGCGCCTGCTGCACGCCGCGCTGCGCGACGCCCCGGCCGGTACCTGGCAATGATGCGACAGGCATCGAAAGCCGCGGTCTGAACGGACCGCTGGCTGTTTTCGCGATCTTCAGACTCCGTTAAGAATTGCCTCGGATACTCCTCCCGACACACACCCTGGGAGGCGTGATCGATGCCCGATTCTGACTGGAACATCCCCCTGCCCCTGCACTTCGCAGCCGCAGGCGGTTCGGTGATGAGCCTTGCCAGGGCCTTGCCCGGCGATAGCCTGCGCCCGGCCTACGAGGCCTTCATCCAGCAGCGCTTTCGCAAGGCCCATGGTGCGCATATCGCACAGTTCATGCCGCAGCTGTTCGGCATCAGCAATGCCTCTGGCGCGCTGTGCGCCGTGGCCGGTGTGCGGCTGGCCAGCAGTGAGGCGCTGTTTCTGGAGCGCTACCTGGACGAGCCGATCGCCCCCTTGATCAGCGCCACCGAGAACAACCCTGTCGATCGCAGCGCCATCGTCGAGGTCGGCAACCTGGCGGCCGCCGATACCGGCAGCGCGCGCCTGAGCATCATTGCCGTTACCTACCTGCTGGCCATGGGCGGTCTGGAGTGGGTAGCGTTCACCGGCAGCATCGGCCTGGTAAACAGCTTCCACCGCCTTGGGCTCAAGCCAGTGAGGCTGTGCACGGCCGACCCCCTGCGCCTGGGCGAAGAACGCCATAACTGGGGCAGCTACTACCAGAGCCAGCCCCAGGTGCATGTTGGCAACATCCGTGCAGGCTTCATCCATTTGCGCAACATGGGCGTGTTCACACGCCTGGGCCTGCCTACCGCCGTCGGGGAGGCCTGTCATGTCGCCTGAACTGCAGCATTTCGAACAGGTGCTGCGCAGGCACGCCGAACACACGCCCAACGCCATTGCGTTGTGGGGCGACCAGTTGAAGCTGGACTACGCCACGCTGCAGGCCGAGGTGCAGTACCGCCAGCAACGCCTGCGCGATGAGTCGGCCAGGGTCGTGGCACTGGCCCTGGATAACGGTGTGGAAGCCATGCTGTGGGATCTGGCATTGCTGTTTGCAGGCGTGACCTGCGTGCTGCTGCCGCCCTTTTTCAGCCCCGCACAGCGCAGCCATTGCCTGGCGCAGAGCCAGGCCAGCCTGGTGATTGCCGAGCCGGCCCTGGCCCCCGAACTGCTGGCGTGCGGCTATGTCGAAGACGGCGCGTTCTGGCGCAGGCAATGGTCGGGGCCCGACCTGATGCCCGAGGGCACCGCCAAGCTGACCTTCACCTCCGGCACCACCGGAACCCCCAAGGGCGTATGCCTGGGCGCCGAGAGCATGCTGCGCGTTGCCCGGGCGCTGGAGCAGGCCAGCCGAATCACCGCGCCACAGCACCACCTGACCCTGCTGCCGCTGGCGATCCTGCTGGAGAACCTGGGTGGCTACGCCGCGCTGATGGCCGGGGCCACGGTGAGTGTCCCCAGCCTGGCGGCTCTGGGCATCCAGGGCGCAAGTGGCGTCGATGCTGCGCGCCTGCTCGGCACCCTCGCCGACCGTGCGCCCCACAGCCTGATCCTGGTGCCGCAACTGCTGCTGGTGCTGGTCAGCGCCGCTGAACAGCGTGCCTTCGACCCGCGCACGTTGCGCTTTGCCGCGGTGGGCGGGGCCAGGGTCGCCACCGAACTGCTGATCCGCGCGCAGCGCATCGGCCTGCCGGTGTATGAAGGCTACGGCCTGTCGGAATGCGCCTCGGTGGTGTGCCTGAACCGGCCACAGGCCCATCGCCCCGGCAGCGTGGGTCAGCCACTGCCCCACCTGCAGGTCAGGCTGGCCGAAGACGGCGAGGTGCTGATCAAGGGCTCGGCCCTGCTCGGCTACCTGGGCCAACCGCCGCACACCGACGCCTGGTGGCCCAGCGGTGACCTGGGCGAGCTGGACGCCGAAGGGTTCCTGTACATCAAGGGGCGCAAGAAACACCAGTTCGTCACCAGCTTCGGCCGCAACATCAACCCCGAATGGGTCGAAGCCGAACTGACCCAGCGAGGGGTGTTCGCCCAGGCCTTCGTCTATGGCGAAGCCATGGCTTACAACCACGCATTGCTGTGGCCACATCAACCGGGCTGCACCGACACCGAACTGGCAGCGGCCGTGGCCCAGGCCAATCAGGCCCTGCCCGATTACGCCCAGGTGCATCGCTGGACGCGCCTGGAACAACCGTTCACGACCGCCAATGGCCTGCTCACGGCCAATGGCCGCCCGCGCCGCGATGCCATCGTCGAGCGCTACCGCTCCCAACTCACCGACCCCCTTGCCTGCGAGGCTACCCGACCATGAGCTTTTTCGACACGCTGCAACAAGCAACCCATCAGCAACGCCATGCGCTGTTCAGCCTGCCGGTGATTCGCGATGCCCTCGAAGGCAAGGTCAGCCTCGATAGCTACCAGGCCTTCCTGGCCCAGGCCTACTACCATGTGCGTCACACCGTACCCTTGATGATGGCATGCGGCGCCCGCCTGCCCTCGCGGCTGGAGTGGCTGCGCAAAGCCGTGTGCGAGTACATCGAAGAGGAGTATGGCCACGAGCAATGGATACTCAACGACATTGCTGCCTGCGGCGGTGACAGGGATGCCGTGCGCGAAGGTCGGCCTTCACTGCCGATCGAGCTGATGGTCGCCTACCTCTACGACCTGATCGCGCGGGGCAACCCGGTAGGGCTGTTCGGCATGGTCAATGTGCTGGAAGGTACCAGTATCGCCCTGGCCACCCATGCCGCGCACAGCATCCGCGCGCGCCTGGCGCTGCCGGAGGCCGCCTTCAGCTACCTCAGTTCCCATGGCTCGCTGGACCTCGAGCACATGCAGACCTATCGCCGTTTGATGAACGCCCTGCAGGCCCCTGATGACCAGGCCGCGGTGATCGATGCGTCGCGCGTGGTCTACCGCCTGTATGCCGACATGTTTCGCGGCCTGCCGCACGATGGAGCACAGCATGCGCCTGTCTGACGCCCGCGTGGTTCTGACCGGTGCCAGTGGCGGGATCGGCCTGGCCATAGCCGCCGCCCTTTGCGCCAACGGCGCCCGCGTGCTGGCGGTGGCCAGGCATGCCGAACCCCTGCAAACGCTGCTGCAGGAGTACCCCGCGCAACTGACCTGGATGGGCGCCGACCTGACCTTTCTCGTGGACAGGCGCAAGGTGCTCAACGCGGCCCAGGCCCTGGGCGGCGCGAACCTGCTGATCAATGCCGCGGGCGTGAACCATTTCGCCATGTTCGAGCAACTGGACGACAGTGACATCAATGCAATGCTGGCAGTGAACATCAGTGCCCCCATGTGTCTGACTAGGCTGTTGTTGCCGCTGCTCAAACAGGCCGACAGCGCCATGGTGGTCAATGTCGGGTCTACCTACGGCTCGATCGGCTACCCCGGCTACGCGGCCTACTGCGCGAGCAAATTCGCCCTGCGCGGGTTTTCCGAAGCGCTGCGCCGGGAACTGGCCGACACCCGGGTCAACGTTCTGTACGTCGCCCCGCGGGCCACCCGCACCCCCATGAACAGCCCGGCGGCGCAGGCCCTGAACGTTGCCCTCAAGGCCAATGTCGATGATCCGAAAACCGTGGCCAGCGCCGTGATTCACGCCATTGCCGGTGATCGGCGCGACCTTTACCTGGGTTGGCAGGAGCGTTTTTTCGTGCGCCTGAACAACCTGCTGCCGCACCTGGTGGACCGCGGTCTGCGCAAGCAGTTGCCACTGATCCGCCGCCTCAGCCACAAGACCGACCGCGAGCCGCCCAAACCATGAAAAAGATCGCCACCTGCCTGCTGGTCTGGGGCCTGAGCCAAGGCGCCTGGGCCCTGGACAATGCCGACCAGCAACGCCTGAACATGCTTCAGCAAAGCTGGGCACACATCCAATACCAATTGCCGCCAGACCAACGCGCGACAGCCTTCGAGCAATTGTCCAGCCAGGCCTCGGCGTTTACCCGGGAAAGTCCGACCACGGCTGAAGCCTGGATCTGGTCGGGCATCGTCACCAGCAGTTGGGCCGGTGCGCAGGGCGGGCTGGGCGCGCTGGGCAAGGCCAAGACGGCCAAGGCCGACCTCGAAAAGGCGCTGACGCTGGACCCCAGGGCGCTGCAGGGCTCCGCCTACACCAGCCTTGCAGCCCTGTATGATCGCGTACCAGGCTGGCCAATCGGCTTTGGTGACGCCGACAAGGCCGAACAGCTGCTCAAGCAGGCCTTGCTGATCAATCCCGATGGCATCGACAGCCTGTACTTCTGGGGCGATCACCTCTACCGTCAAAAGCGTTACCCCGAGGCCAGGGCAGCCTTGCTCAAGGCACTGCAAGCCACCCCGAGGCCAGGGCGTGAAATCGCCGATAGCGGACGTCGCCATGAAATCAACGCGCTGCTGGCGGACATCGACAAGAAACTCGACTGACAGGAGTCACCGTGCGCTTGCTGCTGATAGAAGATGACGTGGCCCTGGGTGAAGGCATTCATCAGGCCCTGGGGCGCGAAGGCTACACCGTCGACTGGCTCCGGGACGGCAGCAGCGCCCTGCATGCGCTGCTCAGTGAAACCTTCGACCTGGCGGTGCTCGACCTGGGGCTGCCGCGTATGGACGGCCTCCAGGTGCTGCGTCGCCTGCGTCATAGCGGCTCCACCCTGCCGGTGCTGATACTCACCGCGCGCGATGCCACCGAAGACCGCATTGCCGGGCTGGATGCAGGTGCCGACGACTACCTGATCAAACCCTTCGACCTGGCGGAGCTCAAGGCGCGCCTGCGGGCCCTGCTGCGCCGCAGCGCCGGGCGGGCCAAGGCAAGAATCGAGCATGCAGGCATCAGCCTGGACCCCGGCACTCAGCAGGTGTCCTTCCATGGGCAGAACGTGCCCCTGACGCCCAAGGAATATCAGCTGCTGCATGAGCTGCTTTCACCGCCGGGGCGTGTCATGACCCGCGAGCGGCTGACCCAGTTGCTTTACGGCTGGAACGAAGAAGCAGAAAGCAACACCCTGGAGGTGCACATCCATCACCTGCGCAGAAAATTCTCCGCCGACCTGATCCGAACCGTACGCGGCGTGGGTTATCTGGTGGAGGAGCGCCGATGATGTCGATCCGACGCCGTACCCTGACCCTGATCATCGGCCTGATGCTTACCGGCCTGATGATTCTCAGCGCCTTCAACCTGCATGACAGCAACCATGAAATAGCCGAGGTGTATGACGCACAACTGGCCCAGAACGCGCGGCTTCTGCAGGGCGTCATGCGCATGCCGCTGGCTGGCGACCAACACACCGAACTGTACCAGGCGTTCAACCAGGCCCTGAGCGAAGCCACACCCAGGCTTGACGGCCACCCTTATGAAAGCAAGATCGCGTTTCAGGTGTGGGATGCGCAGGGCCAGGTGCTGGTACATACCAACAGCGCCCCCGCCTTCACCTCGCCACCGTCGGCACCGGGCTTCAGTGACGTGCATGACCTGCATGGCCGGCAGTGGCGCGCCTTCCTGCTCGAAGACAAAATCAACCAGGTGCGGATCTGGGTGGGCGAGCGCGACGACGTACGCACTGACCTGGTCGACCGCATCGTACGCCACACCCTGTGGCCCAATATGCTCGGCAGCCTGATCCTGGCAGCAATGGTCTGGCTGGCCATTGGCTGGGGGCTCAAACCCCTGGCCAACATGGCAGTAACCCTGCGTGCCCGTCATTCAGGGTCGCTTGAACCTCTGCAACTGATGCCATTGCCTGCAGAACTCGAACCGATGCAGGCCGCGCTGAACCGCATGCTGGCGCAGATCCAGGAAGTGCTGGGACGCGAGCGCCGCTTCATTGCCGACGCGGCTCATGAAATGCGCACGCCCCTGGCGGTCCTGCGGGTGCACGCGCAAAACCTGCAGGAGGCCGGGACCGAACAGGAGCACCGTGAATCGCTGGCGCACCTGATACACGGGGTGGACCGCGCCAGCCGACTGGTCAACCAACTGCTCACCATGGCACGCCTGGAACCGCAGCCGGGTCATGCCCATGCCCCGCGAATCGACCTTGAACACACTGTGCGCGACAGCCTGGTGCAGATGACCCCATGGCTACTGGACCAGGGCCTTGAACTGGTGTTCGAGGCCGCCCCGGGCAACTACCTTGCCCGAGTGGATGGCGGGGCGATCGATATCGCACTCAACAACCTGGTGACCAATGCCGCGAACTTCTCCCCCGAGGGAGGGATCATCAGCGTTCGCCTGAGCCGCCAGCCGACGCATTTCGTGCTGTCGATACAGGACGAGGGGCCTGGTATCGACGAAGCCGAACGCGAGCGCCTGTTCGAGCGCTTCTACAGTCGTGGCAATGCACAGGGCGCCGGCCTTGGCCTGGCCATCGTCCAAGCGGTCGCCATGCGGCTGGGCGGTCAGGTCCGGCTGGAGAACATGGCCACCGGCGGGCTGTGCGCAACCCTGGAGATTGCGCTGGACTGAACCCGCCCCCCCGCTGACAGGTAGCCATCGACGGTCATGGCGCCAGGTCAGGGTCCGAGTCGCTGTGCTTCTGGCCGATCGGGTCGGTGGCCGGCGACTGCTGCGGCGCCTGGGTATCGATGCCCGGTGGCGGCGCAAGCTGCAGTATCTCGCTGGTGTAGGCCCACTCCTGCTGCACCCGGGCCGGGTCGTCGTTCAGGTGGGTGCCGTAGCTGGGCACGATCTGGTGCAGCTTCTGCTGCCAGGCCGGGCTGGCGACCTTGTCCTTGAACACCTTCTGCAGCACTTCGAGCATGATCGGCGCCGCCGTGGATGCGCCGGGCGATGCGCCCAGCAGCCCGGCAATGCTGCCATCGGCCGCGCTCACCACCTCGGTGCCCAGCTTGAGCACCCCGCCCTTTTCCTTGTCGCGCTTGATGATCTGCACCCGCTGCCCGGCCTGCCACAGGCGCCAGTCTTCCTTCTTGGCCTGGGGGAAGTAGGTCTGCAGCGCCTCGAAGCGGTCGTCGTCCGATTGCATCAGCTGGCCTGCCAGGTACTGCACCAGGTCGAACTGGTCGATCCCCACCTTGGTCATGGGCCACAGGTTATGGGTGGTCATGCTGGAGAACAGGTCCAGGTACGAGCCTTCCTTGAGAAACTTGGTGGAGAAGGTCGCGAACGGCCCGAACAGGATCACCCGCTTGCCATCGAGTACCCGGGTATCCAGGTGCGGCACCGACATCGGCGGCGCGCCCGTGGCGGCGATGCCGTAGGCCTTGGCCATGTGCTGCTGGGCGATGGTGGGGTTGTCGGTGACCAGGAACGAGCCGCCCACCGGGAAGCCCGCGTAGTCCTGGGCCTCGGGAATGCCGGACTTCTGCAGCAGCGGCAGCGCCGCGCCGCCGGCACCGATGAACAGGAACTTGGCATCGGCGGTCGACTTCTCG
The DNA here is from genome assembly GCF_024261405.1 of Pseudomonas sp. FBF18. NCBI lineage: Bacteria > Pseudomonadati > Pseudomonadota > Gammaproteobacteria > Pseudomonadales > Pseudomonadaceae > Pseudomonas > Pseudomonas sp. FBF18. Next base: position 123,458 of record NZ_QKRS01000004.1, read on the forward strand.
CCGCTCTTGAGGTTCTTGTACTCCACGTGCCAGGAGCCGTCGTCATTGCGACGGATGTCCTCGACCTCGCTGGACAGCTTGAGCGAGAAATTCTCCTGCTGCTGCAGGTGCGCCACGAACTGGCGGGTGATCTCGCCGAAGTTCACGTCGGTGCCGATCGGCGTCCAGGTGGCGGCGATCTTCTGGTTGGGGTCGCGGCCCTCCATCATCAGCGGCACCCACTTGCGGATCTGCGCCGGGTCTTCGGAATACTGCATCGGCCGGAACAGGGGGCTGGCCTGCAGCGCCTCGTAGCGGCGCTTGAGGAAACTGATGTTGTCGTCACCCCACACGAAGCTCATGTGCGGCGTGGAATTGATGAACGAGCGCGGGTTCTTCAGCACCCCGTTCTTGACCTGCCAGGCCAGGAACTGGCGCGTCACCTGGAACGCCTCGTTGATCTCCACCGCCTTGGTGATGTTGATATTGCCGTCCTTGTCCTCGGGCGTGTAGTTCAGTTCGGCCAGCGCCGAGTGCCCGGTGCCGGCGTTGTTCCAGCCGTTGGAGCTTTCCTCGGCCACCCCGTCCAGGCGCTCGACCATCTCCATCGACCAGCCCGGCTCCAGCTCGTTGAGCCAGATTGCCAGCGTGGCGCTCATGATGCCGCCTCCCACCAGCAGTACATCGACCTTCTTCGATTCCGCCCCCTGCGCCTGGCCGGCCGCCAGTGACACGGCCAGGCCCAATGTGGCCACGTTCCTTGCGAACTTCATGGCATATCCCCCCAATTGCATTACGAGACGATCCAGTGAGTGTGGCTCATGGATCGCGCATGACAAGCCGTACAAGCGACCCGGTGCAGTCAGTGGGGTTCCCTTGGATCGGGCCGCGGCGGCGCCAGGGCACGGGCAAAACGCTATCAAACTGAACCAATTCATCAGCTAAGGATCAGTTTTAGCATCGTGAAACCACAGGATTTGATACCTTGTCCGCGCTTTCTACACTTGGCCGGGATCGCTTGTGCCCTTCCCCTGCACGGCCTGCCAACACGCCTTCAGGAGGGATCTTGTGACCACCACCCACCCCAGCGACGCTTTCCAGATCGCCCTGGCCAACTGCGCCCGTGAACAGATCCGTACCCCCGGCAGCATTCAGCCCCAGGGGTTCATGGTCGTGGTGCAGGAGCCGGCCATGTTGATCCGCCAGGTCAGCGAGAACCTGCCGGACTGGCTGGGGGTGGAGATCGACGCCTTGCTGGGCGTGCATTTCGATGCGGTGGTGCAGGACGGTTGCAGTTTCGTCGAGCAGCTGGGCGAACTCGACGAAGACCAGTCCCAGCCCTATCACGTGGCCGACGTACAGTTTCTGATCGGCCAGCAGGCGCAGCGCCTGCCGATGATGCTGCACCGCCACGACCAGGTGCTGATCGCCGAATTCCAGCGCCCGGCCGCTGTGCCGGCGCCGAGCTCGCGCCTGTACCCGCTGGTGCGCTCCTTCGTTGGCGGCGCACCGGACAGCGAGAGCATCGACGAGCTGTGCGAGCGGGCGGTGCGCGTGATCAAGCGCCTGACCGGGTTCGGCCGGGTCAAGTCCTACCGCTTCGACACCGAGGGCAACGGGCTGGTCAACGCCGAGCTGGTCGACGACGACTACCCCAGCTACAAGGGCCTGTGCTTCCCTGCTTCGGACATCCCGGCGCAGGCCCGGGCGCTGTACTGTGCCAACCGCATCCGCGTGATCGAGGATGCCGACTACCAGCCGGCGCGCCTGCTGCCGGCCGCCAACCTGCTCACCGGCCAACCCCTGGACCTGAGCTTCTCGACCCTGCGCAGCGTCTCGCCCGTGCACCTGCAATACATGCGCAACATGCAGACCTGGGCCTCGATGTCGGTTTCCATCGTGGTCGAAGGCCGGTTATGGGGGCTGGTGTCGTGTCATCACCGCACGCCGCGCAGCGTGAGCTTTCAGGTGCGTACCGCCTGCGAACTGCTGGGCCGGGTGCTGTCGCTGCAGATCGAGACCCGCGAAGCCCACCTGCGCCACGCGCGCATGCTCGAGATCCGCCAGCGCATCGTGCAACTGCTGGGCGCCATCGCCGACCAGGACAGCGTGCGCCTGGGCCTGCGCGCCCTGCCCGACATCTTCACCGACTTCGTCGGCGCCGCCGGTGCCGCAGTGGTGTCCAGCACCGGCTGCGATACCTACGGGCACACCCCGCCCCAGGCGCGGATCATGGCCCTGGTGGGCTGGCTGACCGCCCGCGGCGACGCCGAGGTGTTCCATACCGACAACGCCGGGCGCGATATCCCGCACCTGGCAGGGCTGGCCGACATGGCCAGCGGCATCCTTGCCGTGTCCATTTCCGAACTGCACCCGCATTACCTGATCTGGTTCAAACCCCAGCAGTCCCAGGTGGTGCACTGGGCCGGCCGCCCGGAAAAAAGCATCGCCCAGAGCGGCTCGCTGAACCCGCGCGAAAGCTTCGAGCAGTGGCAGCAGATCGTCGAAGGCTTCTCGACCCCCTGGGACCCCAGCGAAATCGAGGGCGTGCAGGAGCTGCGCCAGGCCATCCTCGGCATCGTGCTGCGCAAGGCCGAAGAACTGGCGCAACTGTCCGAATCCCTGGAAAAGACCAACAAGGAACTGGAAGCCTTCTCCTACAGCGTCTCCCACGACCTGCGTGCGCCGCTGCGGCATATCGCCGGCTACGCCGAGCTGCTCAGCGATGCCGAAGGCGCCAACATGTCCGAGCGCAGCCTGCGCTTTCTGGGCACCATCGAGAACTCCGCCAAGTTCGCCGGCACCCTGGTGGACAACCTGCTGAGCTTCTCGCAGATGGGCCGGTGCGCCATGCACCTGTCCGACGTCAACCTGTCGGCGATGGTCGCCTCCATCAAGCTGGAGATGCTGCCCGACTACGAGGGCCGCGACATCCGCTGGACCTTCAACGCCCTGCCGATCGTGGTGGCCGACCCGGCCTTCCTGCACCTGGCCCTGCGCAACCTCATCGCCAACGCCATCAAGTACACCCGCGGCCGGCCGGTGGCGCTGATCGAGGTCGACGTGCAGGAACGCGACGACGCCCACGTGATCAGCGTGCGCGACAACGGCGTCGGCTTCGACATGCAGTACGCCAACAAGCTGTTCGGCGTGTTCCAGCGCCTGCACCGCATGGAGGAGTTCGAAGGCACCGGCATCGGCCTGGCCAATGTGCGGCGCATCATCGAGCGCCATGGCGGCACGGTATGGGCCCACGGTGTCCCGGACCAGGGCGCGACGTTCTATTTTTCACTTCCAAAGAAAACCCTCATGCCCACTGCATGACCCACACGAGGGCGCTCCATGCTCAAACCGATACTCCTGGTAGAAGACAACCCCAACGACCTCGAACTGACCCTGCTCGCGCTCGAGCGCAGCCAGCTGGCCAACGAGGTGATCGTGGTACGCGACGGCGCCGAGGCGCTGGACTACCTGTTCCGCAGGAACAGCCATGCCGACCGCCCGCAAGGCAACCCGGCAGTGCTGTTGCTCGACCTCAAGCTGCCCAAGGTCGATGGCCTGGAGGTGCTCGAACAGGTGCGCGACTCGGCCGACCTGCGCAGCATTCCGGTGGTGATGCTGACCTCGTCCCGCGAAGAGCCGGACCTGGACCGCGCCTATCAGCTGGGCGTGAATGCCTACGTGGTCAAACCCGTGGAGTTCAAGGAGTTCGTCGGCGCCATCTCCGACCTGGGGATTTTCTGGGCCGTGCTCAACGAGCCACCGCCCGGTTCCACCCGGGTCGTGCGTCGCCCCAAGTCATGATGACAAGACATGCCTAGACGAGAGCCCGGAGCGCCGACGCCGCTCCCCAGAATAAAGCTGCTGCTGATCGAAGACAGCACCCACGACGTCGAGCTCACGCTGTTGACGCTGGAGCGCTATGGCCTGCAGGTCGACCCGGTGGTGGTGCACGATCACATCGGCGCCTGCGAGGCCATGCAGCAGCACACCTTCGACGTGATCGTGTGCGACTACCTGCTGCCCTCCTCGTCGGGCATCCAGGTGCTCGAGGTGGCCCAGCGGGCGGCCCCGGAAACGCCGTTCATCTTCCTGTCCGGCATCTTCGGCGAACAGCAGGCGGTGGAGACCATGCGCCTGGGCGCGGTCGACTACGTGCTCAAGCAGAACCTCAAGGTGCTGCCCAAGGCCATCCGCCGCGCCGTGCTCGAAGTGCGCGAACGCGAGAAGCGCCGCGCTGCGGAAAACGCCCTCGAAGAGGTCGAGACCCGCGCCCGCCTGGCCATCCAGGCTGCGGAGATGGGCGTGTGGGAACTGAGCGTGCCCAGCGGCTCGGTGCTGTGGGACGAGCGCTGCCGCGCCCTGTACGAAGTCACGCCCAGCTGCAACCTGCACCTTGACCAGGTGCTGGAGCACTGCCACCCCGACGACCGGGCTATGCTGCGGGCCAAGGTCGAGCAGGCCCTGAGCTGCGAATCGGTGTTCCATGCCGAATACCGCGTGCAGTTGTCGGGCGGTCGCCTGCGCTGGATCAACTCCAACGGCCGTTCGCTGTTCAAGGATGGCCGTTGCGTGCGTTTCAGCGGGGTGATGCAGGACATCAGCGAGCGCAAGGTCGCCACCCAGGCCCTGGTGCAGTTGACCGAAACCCTGGGCGAGCGCGTGGAGCAACGCACCCGCGAGCGCGACCGCACCTGGGAGCTGTCGCGTGAACTGCTGGGGGTGCTGCGCTTCGACATGACCCCGATCAACTTCAACCCGGCCTGGGAGGCGGCACTGGGTTGGTCGCGGGACCAGATCGGCAGCCTGCGCCTGTGGGAGCTGATCCACCCCCTCGATCTGGACGCCACCATCAAGGAAACCCGCAGCATCGCCAGCGGCAACGTATCGACCCGCTTCGTCAACCGCATGCGCCACGCCAACGGCGACTACCGGTGGCTGTCCTGGACCATCGTGCCGGAGAACGGCCTGATGTACGCCGCCGTGCGCGACATCACCGATGAGCGTGCGGTGGTCGAGGAACTGGCCGCCACCAACAAGCGCCTGCGCGAACAGATCGACGAGAAGGAACGCGTGGAAGCCACGCTGCAGCAGATGCAGCGCCTGGAAGTGGTCGGCCAGCTGACGGCTGGAGTGGCCCACGACTTCAACAACCTGCTCACGGTGATCCTCACCAGCGCGACCTTTGCCACGCGCGACATTGCCCGCGGCAACCTGGACAAGGCCCGCACCCGGCTGGAACACATCACCGATGCCGGTGAACGTGGCGCCCGGCTCACGGCCCAGCTGCTGTCGTTCTCGCGCCGCCAGCGCCTGCAACCGCGCCCGGTGGACCTGAACGCCACCGTGCGCGGCATGCAGAGCCTGCTGAACAAGGCGCTGGGGGCCAATATCTGGGTAGAGATGTCGCTGGCCCCGGACCTGTGGACCGCCTCGGCGGACCTGACCCAGACCGAGATGATCATCCTCAACCTCATCATCAACGCCCGCGACGCCATGGCCAACGGGCCCGGCTCGGTGCTGCTGCGTACCCACAACGTCACCGTGGAGGCCGCGCCCCTGCGGCCCGAAGACCCGGAACCCGGCCACTACGTGGTGTTCTCCATCGTCGACTCGGGCAGCGGCATGAACGAGGACACCCTGCTCAGGGCGTTCGAGCCGTTCTTCACCACCAAGCCGGTGGGGTATGGATCGGGGCTGGGGCTGGCCCAGGTGTTCGGTTTCGCCAAGCAGTCCGGTGGTGGGGTGCGCATCGAAACCACCCTGGATGTCGGCACCACGGTCAGCGTGTACCTGCCGCGGATCCAGGGCGACGCGGTGGCCGTGCTGCCCAGCCCTGCGCCGGTGAGTGAACCGCATCAGCCGCTGGGCTCGACCATCCTGCTGGTGGACGATGACAGCACCGTGCGTACCCTCACGGCCACCTTGCTGGAATCGTTTGGCCTGAAGGTGGTGCAGGCGCGCAACGGCCCGGATGCACTGAACATGCTGAGCCCCGAGATCGACCTGCTGCTGACCGATTACGCCATGCCGGGCATGACCGGCGGCGAGCTGGCGGCCCTGGTCAAGCGCTCCTACCCGCAGTTGCCGATGGTGTTCGTGACTGGCTATGCCAATACCGACGTGCTGGGGCTGAGCCATTCGACGGTGATCCAGAAGCCGTTCAGCGAGCGCGACTTGCGCAGCAAGATCTGGGCAGCGCTGGCGCGTTGAAAAAACCTGTACACGCTTTCTACCTGGCCGAGCAAAAAAGATTATTCTTGAAAGACATTTTTCAACGCCAGACTATGTGAGAGCCGAATATGAAGATCGATGACATGGACGCCTTCGTCGCCGTCATCCGCTGCCAGTCGACCAACCTTGCGGCGCAGTCGCTGCAGTTGACGCAGCCGGCCATCACACGACGCGTGCAGAACTTCGAGGAAGACCTGGGCACCAACCTGCTCGACCGCAACACCAAGCCGCTCAAGCCCACGCCCATGGGCTGGCGCGTGTACGAACAGTGCAAGGCCATCCTGCGCGAGATCGACACCCTGCGCGAGCTGGTGGCCAGCCACGGCTCGCCCAGCGGCACCCTGCGCCTGGGCGTGCCGCAGACCATCGGCGATGTGGTGCTGCTCGATGCCCTGGCGCAGATTCGCCAGGCCTACCCCGAGCTGCGGACCCAGGTCGCCAGCGGCTGGGGCAGCGCGCTGATCGCCAGGATGGAAAACGGCGAGCTGGATGCGGCCGCCGCGCTGTTCCCCTCCGGCAAGATCTTCCCCGAAGGCATCGCCAGCCGTTCCATCGGCCGCATGCACCTGCGGGTGGTGGCCGCCAAGGGCAGCGCCAGCAAGCGCAGCTACAAGCTCAAGGACTGCTACAGCCAGGGCTGGGTGCTCAACCCCGACGGCTGCGGGTTTCGCGCCGGCCTGCAGCGCGCCTTGAGCGAACAGGGGCTGTCGCTGCAGATCAACCTGGAAACCTTCGGCACCGAACTGCAACTGGGCCTGGTCGCCAACGGCCAGGGCCTGGGGCTGGTGCCCGAGCCGCTGCTGGCCGCCAGCCGTCATCGCGACCTGCTTGAAGTGGTCAACGTCAGCGACTTCAAGCCCCAGGTCGACCTGTGGCTGTTTCACCCCAGCTACCTGGGCAACCTGCAGGAGCCGGTGGAGCTGTTCGGCAGCGTCACGGCGCAGCGGCTGGCGCTGTAGCAGCCCCGCCCTGCCCCGCATCAGCCAAGGCAGCGGGCCTCACTCCAGCGTGATGTTGCCCGCCCGGATCACCTCGCCCCACCGTGCGCCGTCATCGGCGATCAGCTTGGCAAACCCCGCCGGGGTACTGTGCTCGACGCTGATCCCGTTCTGCGCGAACCGCTCGGCGGTCTGCGGCGCCTGGGCAATCGCGGCAATCGCCGCGCTCAACTGCTCGACCAGCTGCGGCGAAGCGCCCTTGGGCAGCACCAGGCCGAACCAGCCCGATGCCTCGAACCCCGGCAGGCCTGCCTCGCTGGCACTCGGCACCCCTGGCAGCAACGGCGAGCGCTGCGCGCTGCTGAGCACCAGCCCCTTGAGCTTGCCGGCCTGGATCTGCGGGGCCAGCACGGTGAGGGTATCCACCGCTACATCCACCTCGCCGCCCAGCACCGCCGTGACCGCCGGCGCACTGCCCTTGTACGGCACGTGCAGCAGGTCGATGCCCGCCAGGTTCTTCAGCAACTCCCCGGACAGGTGGCACAGGGTGCCGTTGCCGCACGACGAATAGCTCAACGCGCCCGGGCGCGCCTTGGCCTGGTCGATCAGCGCCTGCAGCGTGTCGACCTTGCTGGCAGCCGGTACGGCCACCACGTTGGGCACCGAGGCCAGCACCGCCACGGGCGTGAAGTCCTGCAGCGGGTCGTAGCGCAGGCCCTTCTGCAGGTTGGGCAGTATGGTCAGCTGCCCGGCGGTGGCAAGCGACAGCGTGTAGCCATCGGGTTTGGCCTTGGCCACCGCCTCGGCGGCGATTGCGGTGCCGGCACCGGGCTTGTTGTCGACCACCACCGGCTGGCCCAGCGAGGCCGACAACTGCTCGGCGTAGTAGCGCCCCACGGTATCGGCAGCGCCGCCCGGCGGGAACGGCACCACCAGGGTCACGGCGCGGCTCGGGTAGGCATCGGCCTGAGCCAGTGCGGCAACGCCCAGGGCCAGTGCGGCCAGGGCAAACTTGAGCGGTAGGATGATTTTCATGCAAAGGTCCTGGAACAGTCAGGGTTGAAGCAGCCCTCAGTCTTCACTGAAGGCCACATGGCGCGTGGCGCGCACCCGCGGGATGAGCATCAGCCCCACCGCCAGCACGCACAGAATCAACAGGGTCAGGCTCAATGGCCGGGTGACGAACACCGTGGGGTCGCCCCGCGACAGCAGCATCGCCCGGCGCAGGTTCTCCTCCATCAACGGGCCGAGCAGATAACCCAGAAGCAGTGGCGCCGGCTCGCAGCGCAGCTTGATGAACAGGTAGCCCAGCAACCCGAACGCCACCGTGAGCAGCACGTCGAACAGGCTGTTGTTGACGCTGTACACGCCAATGCAGCAGAACAGCAGGATCGACGGGTACAGCAGGCGGTACGGCACCGACAGCAGCCGCACCCAGATCCCCACCAGCGGCAGGTTGAGCACCAGCAGCAACAGGTTGCCGATCCACATACTCACGATCAGCCCCCAGAACAGCTCGGGGCGCTCGTCGATCACCTGCGGGCCCGGCACGATGCCGTGGATCATCATGGCCCCGGCCATCAGCGCCATCACCGCGTTGGAAGGCAGGCCCAGCACCAGCATCGGGATGAACGAGGTCTGCGCCCCGGCGTTGTTGGCAGACTCCGGCCCGGCCACGCCCTCGATGGCGCCCTGGCCGAAGCGCTCGGGGTGCCTGGCGATACGCTTTTCGACCATGTACGAGGCAAACGCGCCCAGCATCGCCCCGCCCCCCGGCAGCACGCCCAGCACCGCGCCCAGGCCGGTGCCGCGCAGCATCGGCTTCCAGCTGCGCCGGTAGTCTTCGCGGGTCGGCATCAGGCTGCCGACCCGCGCTACCTGGGGCGGCTGGCCGCGGCTGCGCTCCAGGTTGGCGATGATTTCGGCGATGCCGAAGATGCCCATCGAGATCACCACGAAACTGATGCCGTCGCTCAACTGGGGCAGGCCGAAGGTAAAGCGCTCCACCCCGGAATTCACGTCGGTGCCCACCAGGCCCAGCAGCAGCCCCAGCAGGGTCATGGCCACGGCCTTGAGCACGTCGCCCTGGGCCAGCACCACGGCGGCCACCAGGCCCAGCAGCATCAGCGAGAAGTACTCGGCCGGGCCGAACTTCAGCGCCACCTCGGCCAGCGGTGCGGCAGCAGCGGCCAGCAGCAGGATCGACAGGCTGCCGGCGATGAACGAACCGATCGCGGCAATGGCCAGGGCCGCCCCGGCCCGGCCCTTGCGTGCCATGGCATGGCCGTCCAGGCAGGTCACCACCGAGGACGACTCGCCCGGCAGGTTGACCAGGATCGCCGTGGTCGAGCCGCCGTACTGGGCGCCGTAATAGATGCCCGACAGCATGATCAATGCCGCGGCCGGGCTCAGGCCGTAGGTGATCGGCAGCAGCATGGCGATGGTGGCCACCGGCCCCAGGCCGGGCAGCACCCCCACCAGCGTACCCAGGGTCACACCGATCAGGCAGTACAGCAGGTTGTTCAGGGTGAAGGCGGCTTCAAGGCCGATACCCAGGTGTGCCAACAGCTCCATGGGTCGCTCCTCAGACAGGCCAGGCCGGCAGGTTCAGGCCCAGCCCGTAGCCGAACACCAGCACGCTGAACAGCCCCAGCGCGCTGCCCACCGCCAGCAGTTCGCCCAGGTGCGCCTTGTGCCGGCCCAGGCCGCTGAGCAGCGTCATGCACAGGGTCGCCAGCGCCAGGCCAAGGCTGGGCAGCAGCAGCGCGAACGCCACCACGCTGGCACTGATGGCCAGCGCCGGGCGGACGATGAACAACCCGTCCAGCGTGACCTTCTCGCGGCCCAGCCACAGGCCGCGCACCAGCAAGGCGATGCCCAGCCCGCACAGGGCCAGGCTCACCAGCCAGGGAAAGTAGCCTGCGCCCATGCGCATCGCCGTGCCGCTGGCATAGGCGCTGCCCACCAGCAGCCCGGTCAGGCCGAAGCCCAGGAACAGGCAGCCGGCCAGCACTTCGCGGGCATCGAGGTTCAGGGTCAGGGAATGCGGGCGCGCAGTGGCGGCCCGTTGCAGAGCATCTCGCACGCAGGTCTCCAGGTGCCGGTACGGCACAAGGCAAGGCGATCCGCGCGTGCGGTCTCGGGGTGGGGTTGGGGTAGCTGCGCCGTTCAGGCGCTGCGTTGTGCCTGGCGCGCCGCGACCTTGGCGTGGGTCAGCGGGATCAGCTCGCGGCCGTAGTCGGCGGCGTCGTTGATCGGGTCGAACCCGCGAATCAGAAAGGTGGTCACGCCCAGGTCGTAGTACGCCAGCAAGGCATCGGCCACCTGCTCGGGGGTTCCCACCAGCGCGGTGGAGTTGTGCCCCCCGCCAACCAGTGCGGCCATTCCGGTCCACAGGCGCTCATCCACGCGCTCGCCTTGCGCCACGGTGTCCAGCAGGCGCTGCGCACCGACGCTCTGCGGCTTGTTGGCCACCACCGGGCCGGCGCGCTCCAGGCGCTGGCGAGCGGTATCGAGAATGGCATCGGCCTTGGCCCAGGCCGCAGCTTCGGTATCGGCGATGATCGGCCGGAACGACACGCTGAACTGCACCTGGCGCCCGTGCAAGGCCGCCTGGGCACGTACCGCCTGAATGGTTTCGCGGGTCTGCTCCAGCGACTCGCCCCACAGCGCGAACACATCGGCATGCTTGCCGGCCACTTCCAGGGCCGCCGCCGAAGAACCACCGAAGAACACCGGCAGGTGCGGCTTTTGCACAGGCTTGATGGCAGAGAAGGCGTTCTGCGCCTGGTAGAAGGTGCCGTGATGATCGAAGGGGGTGTCTTGGGTCCAGACCTTGCGCACCACCTCCAGAAACTCGTCGCTGCGCGCATAGCGTTGGTCGTGGTCGAGGTAGTCGCCGTCCTTGCGTTGCTCGCCGTCATTGCCGCCACTGATCACGTGCAGCGCCAGGCGTCCGTCGAGCAGGTGATCGAGGGTTGCCAGCTTGCGCGCGGCCAGGGTCGGCGCCACGAAGCCGGGGCGATGCGCCAGCAGAAAGCCGATACGCGGCGCCGCCAGCCCGGCCAGGGCCGTGACCAGAAAGCCGTCGGGCTGATCCGACCAGTAGCCCACCAGAATCCGGTCGAAGCCTGCCTGCTCGTGCACCTGGGCAAAACGGGTGATGTACGCCTTGTCGAAGATCGGGCCAGTCGGATCGAGGGTCTCCGAAGACAGGCGGTGGCCGATCATGCCGATGAATTGAACGCTCATGGGGGGCTCCTTGAAGAGGGCGAAGAAAGCTTATTGGTTATAGAAGGTTCTTTCTTCAAAACGAACGCTTATAAGCTACCGAGCCCGCCACCCCTTGTGAAATTCATTTTAGGCATAACCTAATATAAAAAATGATTTATATCGAAACAGCTTTAAAATTCACTTTGCGCATATTAGCTTATGCTCAATTTGAATTTTGAGAATCATCAGGCGGTTGCTAGGGTGATTCGAAAACGTAGCCAGAGCCCCGACCATGACCGACCCCCTTCGCCTGGACCGCTTGCGTCAGTTCATCGACGAACTGGCCAGCCTGCTCGACCGAGAAACCGATGAAGCGGCCCTTCTCGATGATGGCCAGCGCCTGTTGCAGCAACTGGTGGCCCATGACGACTGGCTGCCGCCAGAGCTGGCCCAGCCCAGCCCCGAACGCTATCAGCAGTACCTGCTGCACTGCGATTCGCGCCAGCGCTTCTCCATCGTCAGCTTCGTGTGGGGGCCTGGGCAGACCACGCCGGTCCACGACCACCGGGTATGGGGCCTGATCGGCATGCTGCGCGGCGCCGAATACGCCCAGGGTTTTGCCCGCAGCGAGCACGGCGCGCTGCTGCCGTCCGGCAACCCGGTGCGCCTCGAGCGCGGCCAGGTCGAGGCGGTGTCGCCGCGCATCGGCGACATCCATCAGGTCAGCAATGCCTTCGACGACCAGGTGTCGATCAGCATCCACGTGTACGGCGCCAACATCGGCGCGGTCAGGCGTGCCGTGTACCTGGCCGACGGCAGCGAGAAACCCTTCATTTCCGGTTATTCCAACACCCAACTGCCCAATCTGTGGGACCTGTCAAAAGAGAACCTTGCGCCATGAGCACCCCGACCACCCGCACCTACGCCCACCTGCGCCAGCACTTGCTGGCCAGGCATGAACTGGCCCTGATCGATGTGCGCGAAGAAGCGCCCTTCGCCGTGGAACATCCGCTGTTCGCGGCCAACATCCCGCTGTCCAGGCTTGAAATCGAAATCTACGCGCGAGTGCCGCGGCGCGATACACCGATCACCGTGTATGACGATGGCGAGGGCCTGGCGCAGATTGCGCTCCAGCGCCTGGGTCAACTTGGCTACAGCGACGTGGCCCTGCTCGAAGGCGGCCTGGCCGGCTGGCGCGAGGCCGGCGGCGAGCTGTTCCAGGATGTGAACGTACCGAGCAAGGCGTTTGGCGAACTGGTGGAAAGCCAGCGCCACACCCCTTCGCTGGCGGCCGAAGAAGTGCAGGCGCTGCTGAACGAAAAGGCCGACGTGGTGGTGCTGGATGCGCGTCGCTTCGACGAATACCAGACCATGAGCATTCCGGGCGGCATCAGCGTGCCGGGTGCCGAACTGGTGCTGCGGGTGGCCGAGCTGGCACCGAACCCGACCACCCGCGTGATCGTCAATTGCGCCGGGCGCACCCGCAGCATCATCGGCACCCAGTCGCTGGTCAACGCCGGCATTCCCAACCCGGTATCGGCTTTGCGCAACGGCACCATTGGCTGGACATTGGCGGGGCAGACCCTGGCCCATGGCCAATCGCGGCGCTTTGGCGACGTGAGCCCGGCCAACCGGCAGCGCGCCGCCGAACAGGCCCGCGCCGTGGCCGACAAGGCCGGCGTCGTGCGTGCGGACAGCCAGACGCTGGCGGCGTGGTGTGCCCAGGCCGATCGCAGTACTTATGTGTTCGATGTGCGCACCCCCGAGGAATTTGCCCGGGGCCACCTGCCAGGCAGCCGCTCGACGCCGGGTGGTCAGCTGGTGCAGGAAACCGACCATGTGGCCAGTGTGCGCGGGGCGCGCATCGTACTGATCGATGACGATGGCGTGCGTGCCAACATGAGTGCGTCGTGGTTGGCGCAGATGGGTTGGGAGGTGGCGGTGCTCGATGGCTTGGGCGCAGGCGACTTCAGCGAAACGGGTGATTGGCAGCCGCCGTTGCCGGCGTTGCCGCAGACTTCGACCATCGACCCCGAACAGTTGGTGCAGTGGCAGGCAGACGCCGACACGGTGCTGCTCGACTTCACCACCAGTGCCAATTACGTGCAGCGGCACATACCGGGTGCGCACTGGGCGATCAGGGCACAGCTGGAGCAGGCACTGGAGCGCTTGCCGGTGGCGGGACGTTACGTGCTGACCTGCGGCAGCAGCTTGCTGGCACGGTTTGCGGCGCAGGACCTGCAACGCCTGACCCGAGTGCCGGTGTTCGTGCTGGAGGGTGGTACGGGCCGCTGGATTGCCGAGGGGCGGCCGCTGGAGTCGGGCGAGACGCACCTGGCGGTGCCGCGCAGCGACCGTTACCGCCGGCCGTATGAAGGCACCGACAACCCGCGTGAGGCGATGCAGGGGTACCTGGATTGGGAGTTCGGGTTGGTGGCGCAGCTGGGGCGTGATGGCACCCATGGGTTCCGGGTGATCTGAACCTCTTGAGCAGACCGTATGGTCTGCCCCTGGCCGACAGGCCGCATACGCAGGTGCGGGCAAGGCCCGCTCCTGCGCCCTTCGGGCACAAGCACAGGAGGCGCCGGCCTTGCCGGCGAATCGAGCGCGAAGCGCTCGTACAACCTGAACCCACCGTGGATCAGGCAGCCCTCACCCGCCGAGCCGCAATCAACGCCCTGCCACCGGCTCGAACAAAGACACCGCCGCCGCATCCACCTTGCGCGGCAACAGGCCCTGGGCAAAGAACACATCGGCAATCTGCTGCTGTTCGGCCAGATGCTCCGGCTTCACCAACTGCACGTCGTAACTGCGCCGCGCATTGGCCTGCTCCACCGTGGCCACATCCAGGTTGCCCCACAACGGCCCCAGCACCTGCGCCGCCTGCGTGGGGTTGGCCTTGGTCCACTGCCCTGCCTTCTGCAACGCACCGAACACGGTCTCAAGCACCTGCGGATGCGCCTTGGCGTAATCGCTGCCCGCCAGGTAGTAACGCTGGTAACTGGCCAGCCCCTGCCCGTCGCTCAGCACCCGCGCATGCTGCTGGCGCTGGGCGCTGGCCACGAACGGGTCCCAGGTGACCCAGGCATCGACCTTGCGGTTCTCGAACGCCGCACGGCCATCGGCCGGGATCAGGTAGGCCGGCTGGATATCGCTGAAGGTCAACCCGGCCCTGGCCAGGGCCTGTATCAACAGGTAATGGCTCCCCGCGGCCTTGGTCACCGCCACCTTCTTGCCCTTGAGGTCCGCCAGGCTGTGCAGCGGCGAATCCGCCGGCACCAGAATGGCCTGGGCCAGTGGCGATGGTGTCTCGCGGGCAAAATAGGTCAGCCGCGCCCCCGCCGCCTGGGCGAACACCGGCACGGTGTCGGCCACATCCGCCGACACATCGACATTGCCCAGGTTCAGGGCCTCCAGCAGCGGCAGGCCGCTGGCGAACTCATGCCAGCTGACCTGTATGCCCTGCTGCGCCAGCTGCTGCTCCAACGTACCCTGGGCCTTGAGCAGAATCAGCAGCGTCGAGGATTTCTGGTAACCGATGCGCAGGGTTTGCCCCGCGCTGGCGCTACCGATCAGGCTGGCGCCAAGCAGCGCGCCGATGGCCAGTTGTCGCAGACGTTTGAACGGTTGCATGGGGTCAGCTCCTGTCAGTGGGCCTGGGTCACGGCGACGCTGGCGGGCAGCACGAAGCCGCCGGCAAAGGTCGGCGCCACGTCCAGACGTTGGGCAATCAGGCCGTGGGCCTGGTAGAAGTCGGCGGTTTCCTGCTGCTCGGCGATGGTGCCGGCGTCCACGACCTGCCAGCGCAACTGGCGACGCTCGAACTGCAGCCGGGCCGCGTCCTGTGGGAAGCCGATGATCTGCGCCAGGGTCTTGGAGTAGCTGTCCAGGTTCTGGTTGGCCCACACCTGGGCCTTGGCCAGGCGCGCCAGGTAGTCCTGCAGGGCCGCGCGCCGGGCCGGGTCGGCCAACGCCTTGTCAGTCGCCGCCAGAAAGCTGTTGCCACTGGACAAGCCGCGACCATTGACCAGCACCCGGCCCTGGCCGGTGGTTTCGGCCAGCGCGGTGTAGGGCTCCCACGTCGCCCAGGCATCCACCGAACCGCTGGCCAGGGCCATCCTGGCATCCACCGGGCCAAGGAAGCGGAACTCGACGTCCTTCTCGCTCAGCCCCGCGCTGGCCAGCGCCTTGAGCGCCACGTAATGGCCAATCGAGCCGCGCCCGGTGGCGATGCGCTTGCCCTTGAGGTCGGCCGCCGCGTGCAGCGCCGACCCGGGGTCCACCAGCACCGCTGTGCCATAGGCGTCGGACTTGTCCACGGCAATCGCCTTGACCTGCGCGCCGGACGCCAGGGCGAACAGCAGCGGCGCATCACCGATGATGCCGGCGTCCACCGCGCCGGCATTGAGCGCCTCGGCCAGCGGCGCGGCAGCCGGAAACTCCGCCCACTTGATGTCATACGGCAGGTCGCGCAGCCCGTCTGCGGCCTCCAGCTGGGCACGCATGTTGCCCTTCTGGTCGCCGATACGCAGTTCGATACGCGGTTCGGCCAGCACCTGCCCGGCCAGCAGCAAGGCGCCAGCGAGGGCGAGAAGTCGTGAAATGGGTGGCATGCAGTGCACTCCTGAAGGCGATTGTAGGGCGACTCTACCGGCTCGCCATAAATCAGTGAAGTGCATTTTATGAATATACTAATATGCAAATAACGTTTAATTATCGCCATTAGCTTATAACCATAAAGAATTTTACAGCAGAAAATTTAACGCATACGGTCATAAGCCCGCCGATCTGCACACACAACTCGGGGCGGGACGACGGCACCCCCGGGTGCTCCCTGGATTTTCTGCGATGAGTGCCTGATGAGCCTGTCTTCTATTGCCGCGCCGTACCGTTCGATCGAGTCGGCCCCTGCCCTGGCCGACCTGGACCCACTGCTGTTTACCCTGACCCGCGAGCTGGCCGCCAGCGCCGCCGAGGTGGACCGCAGCGGTGCCTTCCCCGCCGCCAACTTTGCCCTGCTGCAACGCCATGGCCTGCTCGCGCTCACCGTGCCGCGCGAGCTGGGCGGTGCCGGTGCCGACCTCGCCACCGCGCGCAAGGTGGTGGCCGCCGTGGCCAAGGGCGAGCCCTCCACCGCACTGATTCTGGTCATGCAGTACCTGCAGCACGTGCGCCTGCAGGATGACCAGCGCTGGCCGGTGTCGCTGCGCCAGCGCCTGGCCCGCGAAGCGGTGGAGCACGGCGCGCTGATCAATGCCTTCAGGGTCGAACCCGAGCTGGGCACCCCGGCCCGTGGCGGCCTGCCCGCGACCCTCGCGCGGCGTACCGCCGAAGGCTGGCGCCTGTCCGGCACCAAGCTCTACTCCACCGGCAGCCACGGCCTGAGCTGGTACCTGGTGTGGGCGCGCAGCGACGATGCCGACCCGCTGGTGGGCGGCTTTCTGGTGCACAAGGACAGCCCCGGCATCCGCATCGTCGATGAGTGGGATCACCTGGGCATGCGTGCCACCTGCAGCCACCGCGTCGAGTTCGACGATGTGCTGCTGCCGCTGGAGCATGCCGTGGCCGTCAGCCCGGCCAGCGCACCGCGCGCCGAGCTCGATGGCGAAGCTCAGCTGTGGATGGCGGTGCTGCTGGCCAGCCTCTACGACGGCGTGGCCCAGGCCGCACGCGACTGGCTGGTGAGCTTCCTGCGCGAGCGGGTGCCGTCCAACCTCGGCCAGCCGCTGGCCAGCCTGCCGCGCTTTCAGGAGCGGGTCGGGCGCATCGATACCCTGCTGTTCGCCAACCGCAACCTGCTCGACTCCGCGGCCAGCGGCCAGGTCACCGCGCAGCACGCCGGGCAGCTCAAGCAACTGGTCACGCACAACGCCATCCAGGCCGTGGAGCTGGCCATCGAGGCCAGCGGCAACCCAGGGCTTTCGCGGCACAACCCGCTGGAGCGGCACTACCGCAACGTGCTGTGCAGCCGCATCCACACCCCGCAGGATGACGTGGTGTTCCACAGTGCCGGGCGCTCGGCGCTGAGCCAGGAAGCGCCGTGACCCTCGCCCCCGGTTGACAGCGGCCGACCGGCCACGCACAGCCACTCTCCAAATCGGCCTATGCTCAAACAGGCCTGCCGGCGGAGGTGCACATGTGCGGACGACTGAGCCAGTACCACGGCATCCACGAGTTCGTGGACGCCCTGAGCATGCCCAACCCACTGGTCAACCGCGTGGGCGATGCGCCGCTTGGGCACTACAACGTGGCCCCCACCACCCAGCTGGCGGTACTCGGCCTGCAGCATGACACCCTGCACGCCGACCTGCTGCGCTGGGGCTGGCGGCCACACTGGGCGCAGGACAAGCCGGCACCGATCAATGCCCGCGTCGAGAAGGTGGCCCACGGCCCGTTCTTTCGCGCCATCTGGCCGCACCGGCTGATCGTGCCGGTCGACAACTGGTTCGAATGGGTCGATGAAGGTGGGCCGAAGAAGCAGCCCTACCTGATCCGCCGCCGCGATGGACGCCCTGCCCTGTGCGCGGCCATCGGCCAGCTGGGCGACCCACCCGGCGAACAGGACGGCTGCGTGATCATCACGGCCGACAGCCAGGGCGGCCTGCTGGATGTGCATGACCGGCGCCCGGTGGTGCTGGCTGCAGATGCGGCACGCCACTGGCTGGACCCCGCCACCTCCAAGGCATACGCCGAACAGCTGCTGCTGGACCTCGCCGAGCCCGCCCAGGTGTTCGAGTGGTACCCCGTGGACAGCGCCGTGGGCAACAGTCGCAACCAGGGCCCGGCCCTGGTGCAGCGCCGGCACCCCTGAACGGCGCCTACTCGCCCAGGTACGCCTTCTGCACCTGCTCGTTGTGCAGCAGGTCGCTGGCCTGGCCTTCCAGCGCGATGCGCCCGCCATCGATCACATAGGCGCGCTGGCAGGTCTGCAAGGCAAGCCTGGCGTTCTGCTCCACCAGCAGCAGGGTCACGCCGCCCTTGACCACCTCGACGATGGTTTCGAAGATCTTCTGCACGATGATCGGCGCCAGGCCCATCGACGGCTCGTCGAGCAACAGCAGCTTGGGCCTGCCCATCAATGCCCGGGAAATCGCCAGCATCTGCTGCTCCCCGCCCGACATGGTGCCGGCCAGCTGAAAGGCGCGCTCCTTGAGCCGCGGGAAGATGCCGAACATGCGTTCGATATCGGCCTGGATCGCGTCCTTGCCGTCGGTTCGCGAGAACGCGCCCATCTCCAGGTTCTCGTACACCGTCAGCTTGGGGAAGATCCCGCGGCCTTCCGGCACCAGCGCCAGGCCCTGGCGGATCAGGTCGTAGCTCTTGATCGCCGCATGCGCCTTGCCATCGAAGGTGATCTGCCCGGCCACCGGGCTGAGCAGGCCGGCCAGGGTCTTGAGGGTGGTGGTCTTGCCGGCGCCGTTGGCGCCGATCAACGCGACCATTTCGCCCTCGCGGATGTGCAGGTCGATGCCCTTGATCGCCTGGATGGCCCCGTAGGCCACCTGCAGGTCGCGTACTTCAAGAATGTTCTTCATGTTCAGGCCACCGCCTCCGAACCCAGATAGGCCTCGATTACCCGAGGGTCCCTTTGCACATCGGCCGGCAGGCCATCGGCGATCTTCCTGCCGAATTCCAGCACGGTGACGTGATCGCACAAGCCCATCACCAGCTTCACGTCATGCTCGATCAGCAGCACCGTCTTGCCGTCGGCCTTCATCTTGCACATCAGCTGGCGCAGGCCTTCGGTCTCGGAGGCGTTCATGCCGGCCGCCGGTTCGTCCAGGGCAATCAGCAAGGGTTCGGTGGCCAGCGAGCGGGCAATTTCCAGACGCCGCTGGTCGCCGTAGGAGAGGTTCTTGGCCAGCTCCCCGGCCAGGTGCCCGATGCCCACGTAGGCCAGCCAGTGCCGCGCAGCCTGGCGAATCTCGCGCTCTTCGCGCACGCAGGCCGGGGTGCGGAACACGGCCCCGAACACCCCGCAGCGGGTGCGTACATGGCGACCGATCATCACGTTTTCCAGCGCGGTCATGTTGTGGAACAGCCGGATGTTCTGGAAGGTGCGCGAGATACCCGCCTCTACCACCTTGTGCGGCTTGCTGATGTTCAGCGGCTTGCCGTCGAACTCGACCTTGCCCTCTTCGGCCCGGTACAGCCCGGTAAGCACGTTGAACAGGGTGGTCTTGCCCGCGCCGTTGGGGCCCAGCAGGCCGCGGATCTCGCCGCGCCGGATCGACAGGTCGATGCCGTGCAGGGCCTGCAGGCCGCCAAAGAACTTGCTGACCGAACGCAGCTCCAGTAATACGTCGCTCATACCTTGTCCGCCTGTTGGGCCGGGTGATCGAAGGCCGGCGTGCTCGCGGGCACCGTGGTGCTCAGCGCGGTCGCCGCCGGGGTGGGCTCGGGGTCGCCGTCATGCAGCTCGGCGCGGCGCCGGTTGGACGGCCACAGGCCCTCGGGCCGGTAGCGCATCACCAGAATCAGCGCCAGGCCGAACACCAGCATTCGCAGGGTCGAGGCATCCAGCACGTTGCGCAGCACCTCGCGGCTGACGAAGGTCACGTTGTCCATCACGAACGGCTGTATCCAGTTGACCAGGTCGCGGAACACCTCGGGCATCACCGACAGGATCAACGCCCCCAGCACCACGCCGCGAATCGAGCCCATGCCGCCGAGCACCACCATCGCCAGCACCATGATCGACTCCATCAGGGTGAACGACTCGGGGCTGACGAAGCCCTGGTAGCTGGAGAACAGCACCCCGGACACCCCGCCAAAGGTCGCGCCCATGGCAAATGCCAGCAGCTTGAGGTTGCGCTTGTTCAGGCCCATGGCCTCGGCCGCCACCTCGTCCTCGCGCAGGGCCATCCAGGCCCGCCCGATGCGCGAGACTTCGAGGCGCTTGGACAGCACGATGGCGAAGATCACCACCACCAGGAAGAACAGGTAGTAGCTGATCACCGGGGTGACCTTGAGCCCGAACAGGCTCCATGAGGTCTGCAGCGACAGCAGCGCCTCGGGCGCCTGCCCTGCGGCATGCGACCAGGCCCCGCCGTCGATGTGCAAGGGTGCGATGTTGCTGATGCCCTGCGGTCCGTTGGTGATGTTCACCGGCTGGTCGAGGTTGTTCATGAAGATGCGGATGATCTCGCCAAAGCCCAGGGTCACGATGGCCAGGTAGTCGCCGCGCAGCTTGAGCACCGGGGCGCCGATCAGCACCCCGCAGATGGCCGCGGCAATCGCTGCCAGCGGGATGATCACCCACAGCGGCCAGTTCAGCACGCCGTCCACCAGGCCGGCCATGTTCAGGTGCGGCGAGGCCAGCAAGGCATACAGGTAGGCGCCGATGGCGTAGAAGCCGATGTAGCCCATGTCGAGCAGGCCGGCGTAGCCGATCACGATGTTCAGGCCCAGTGCCAGCAGCACATAGAGCATGGCAAAGCCGAGGATGCGTACCCAGGTGGGCCCCAGGAACGGAATGCTGTCGACGACGAAGGGCAAGGCCACGAACGCCAGGATCAGCAGCAGGTACTGTGCGGTTTGGTTTTTCATGTGCGTTGCCTCCTAGGCCCGGTCGGCCTGGCGTTCGCCCATCAGGCCGTTGGGTCGGAACAGCAGCACCAGAATGAGCACGGCGAACGCGAAGATGTCCTGGTAGTTGGCGCCCAGGAAGCCCCCGGTGAGGTGGCCGGTGTAGCCGGCGGCCAGCGACTCGATCAGGCCCAGCAGCAGCCCGCCGGCCATGGCCCCGAACAGGTTGCCGATGCCGCCCAGCACCGCCGCCGAGAAGGCCTTGAGCCCCAGCAGCAGGCCCATGTAGGCGTCGGCCTGGCCGTAGTTGACCGCGCGCATCACCCCGGCGATGGCGCCAAGCCCGGCACCGATCAGGAAGGTCGCGGAAATCACCCGGTTGATGTTGATGCCCATCAGCCCGGCCACTTCCTGGTTCTGCGCGGTGGCGCGCATGGCCTTGCCCAGGCGCGTCTTGTCGACCAGCAGCCACAGCCCCAGCATGATCACCACCGAGATGATCATGATGCTCATCTGCACGTTGGTGACGGTGGCGCCGAACACCTCGATCGGGCGGGTTTCGACCACTTCGGGGAAGGTCTTGTAGCCACGCCCCCAGATCATCATCGCCAGGTTCTGCAAGGCGATCGAGATGCCGATCGCGAGGATCAGCGGGGTCAGGCGCGGGGCCTTGCGCAAGGGCCGGTAGGCGAACTTCTCCATGCCCTGGGCCATCAGCATGCACACCGCCGCCGCCACCATGATCGCCAGCAGCAGGGTCAGGATGCCGGGCGCAAAGCCCATGCCCGCGAGCATGCTCAGCACCGAGATGGTCACCATGGCGCCCACCATCACCACCTCGCCGTGGGCGAAGTTAATCAGGCCGATGATGCCGTAGACCATGGTGTAGCCCAGGGCTACCAGGGCATAGATGCTGCCCAGCACCAGGCCGTTGAGGACCTGCTGCAACAAGATATCGAAATTGCCTTCCACGAGCTGAATCCTCAAAACTGCGTTGTCGCTCACCGCGTGCGCTGGCAACAGCAACGCGGCGGCATGCCTGGCAGGTCAGAAATGAACGCTTCTTATTGTTGCGAGCCGGGCGGCCCGCTTGTTATTCGAGGTAGAGCAACGGCTCAGTCGCGCTCGACCGAGAGGGTTTTCCAGCCGCCGTCGGCAAACTGGAACACCGTGGCGGCCGGGCTTTTCAGGTTGCCGAATTCATCGAATGCGATGGTGCCGGTGACGCCCTCGTAGCTTTCGCTCTTGAGTACCGGCAGGTACACGGCAGGGTCGGCCGACTGCGCCTTGACCATGGCGGTGATCGCCGCCCAGGTGGCGTCGTACGCCGCCGGCGAGGACTGCACCACGCCCGTGCCGAACTTGGCCTTGAGCTTCTGCTCGAACGCCGCGCCCTTGGGCATCTCCAGCAACGGGGTGCCGTAGTTCCAGGCGTACACGCCCTCGGCGGCGCTGCCGGCCATCTTCTTGAACTCGTCGTTGGGCAGGTTGCCGATGTTCATGAACCTGGCCTTCAGGCCCAGGTTCTTCATCTGCTTGGCCATGGGGGCGGCCTGGTAGTCGAGGGCGGCGAAGAACACCGCATCGACCTTCTGCGACTTGGCGGTGGTGAGGATGGCATTGAAGTCGGTGGACTTGTCGTTGGTGTATTCGCGTACCACCACGTTGCCACCGGCGGCCTTGACCGCCTTGGTCACTTCGTCGGCCAGGCCCTGGCCGTAGGCGGTGCGGTCGTCGAAGATCGCGATGCGCTGGGCCTGCAGGGTCTTGACCAGGTAGTTGCCGGCATAGCGGCCGAGGGTGGCGTCGTCGTTGACCACGCGAAACACGGTCTTGATGCCCTGGCGGGTCAGCGCCGGGTTGGTCGCCGACGGCGAGATCTGCGGGATGCCGGCATCGGCGTAGATCTTCGAGGCCGGGATGCTGGTGCCCGAGTTGTAATGCCCGATCACCACCGCCACCTTCGAATCCACCAGGCGTTGCGCCACGGCGGTACCGGTACGCGGGTCGGCCACATCGTCCTCGGACACCAGCTTGAACTGGGCCACCTTGTCGCCCAGCTTCAACTGCTGCTGGTTGGCCTCTTCGATGGCGATGCTCACGCCATGTTCCACATCCAGCCCCTGGTGTGCAGAGGGCCCGGTCAGCGGGCCGGCAAAGCCGATCCGTACCAGTTGGGTGTCCGCCGCGTTCGCCGTGCCAGCCCCTATCAGTGTTGCCATCAGTGCAGCAAGGGCGGTCAAACCCCGGTTGTTCTTATTCATTCTCAGCTCCCAGTAATCATTGGACGAACTGCACACGCCTGGCCAACCTCGCCGGCGCACTTGTAAGATAACAGTCAGCAGGCAACTGTCAATGGGTGTATGCTTGAGGAAAATGAAAATGCTGACAAAAGCCACGCACGCCTTGATCCATGCACCTTAACGAGGCATGGGATTGCAGTAGAATCAGGCGCTTGCACCATAACAAGTCAGTTGTTTGATAACATATGGCTACATTTTCGCCGCTACTTCGGGTTTTTAGCGGGTCGGGTGAAATCGACGCAGATCGCGTTTGACGGATGCGCCAACCTGTTCAACCATTCAATCCATCGTGATGAGCACATCAGTTTCAGGAGCTACACAACTATGAATGCGTCGTTTGGAACGCGCAGGGCCAATCTGGCGGAGACAGTGATCCACGAGCTGTCCAACCGGATCGACAATGGCACATACGGGCCGGGGCAGAAGCTTCCGTCCGAACAGGAGCTGTGCAAGGAATTCGGCGTCAGCCGCCCTGTGATTCGCGAGGCCGTGGCCTCGTTGCGTCTGGGCGGTCGGCTGATCGCCCGCCAGGGTGTAGGCGTATTCGTGGTCGAGCAGGACGTCAAGCGCCTGGGCTTTGCCCTGAGCACAGCAGTCGATGACGTGCGCGCCGCCGCCCACGTGCTGGAACTGCGCCTGGGCATCGAGACCGAGTCGGTCGCGCGTGCCGCCGAGCGCCGCAGCCCCACCAGCGTGGCGCAGATCACCGAGGCCTTCGACCGCTTCAACGCGCTGGACGGCTCCAACCTCGAGGAAGAGGCCCGTGCCGACTTCGAGTTCCACCTGGCGATTGCCCGCGCCACCAACAACCCGCACTTCCCGCAGCTGCTCGAAGCCCTGGGCCCGGACATCATCTTCGACCTCAACCTCAAGCACGGCCAGTCCACCGGCAAGAACCGCCTGGCGCACATCAAGAAGATCGGCCGCGAACACGGCGCGATTCTCTCGGCCATCAGCATGGGCGACGTCAACGCCGCCCGTTCGGCGGTGCGCAAGCACCTGGAAGAAAGCCTGTCGCGTTACCAGCGCCTGGTCGACAGCGGCGACTGAGCGGCGCTGTCGCCCTGCCCTCGCGGGTCAGCCCAGGCCCAGGCACACGTACTTGATCTCGAGGTAATCCTCGATCCCGTAGCGCGAGCCTTCGCGCCCCAGCCCCGATGACTTCACACCGCCAAACGGTGCGACCTCGGTGGCCAGCACGCCGACATTGACGCCGACCATGCCGTACTCCAGGGCCTCCGAGACCCGCCAGATCCGCCCCACATCCCGTGCATACAGGTAGCAGGCCAGGCCGAACTCGGTGGCATTGGCCTGGGCGATGACCTGTTCTTCGCTGTGAAAGCGAAACAGCGGCGCCACCGGCCCGAAAATCTCCTCGCGGGCCACGCGCATGTCCGGTGTCACCTCGGCCAGCACGGTGGGCTGGTAGAACGCCTCGCCAAGGGGGTGGCGCCGGCCACCGGCGACCAGTCGCGCACCGCCTTCCAGTGCGTCGCTCACCATCGCCTCGACCCCGGCCACGGCCTTGGCATCGATCAGCGGGCCGACGGTGGTGCCGGCCTGGCTGCCCTCGCCCACCACCAGCTCGCCGACCCGCTGGGCAAAACGCTCGACAAAGCGCTCGTAGATGCCGTCCTGGATGTAGAAGCGATTGGCGCACACGCAGGTCTGCCCGCTGTTGCGGAACTTGGCCACCAGTGCGCCCTCCACCGCCGCCTCAAGGTCCGCGTCGTCGAACACGATGAAGGGCGCGTTGCCGCCCAGCTCCAGGGTCACCTTCTTCACCGTGGCCGCGCTTTGCTGCAGCAACTGGATGCCGATGGGCGTAGAGCCGGTGAACGACAGCTTGCGCACCACCGGGTTGGCGGTCAGTTCGCCACCGATGGCGGCCGAGTCGCCGGTCACCACGTTGAGCACGCCACGCGGTATGCCGGCGCGTTCGGCCAGCACGCACAGCGCCAGGGCGCTGAACGGGGTCTGCGAGGCGGGCTTGAGCACCAGCGTGCACCCGGCCGCCAGGGCCGGGGCGGCCTTGCGCGTGATCATCGCCGCCGGGAAGTTCCACGGCGTGATCGCCGCGCACACGCCAATCGGCTCCTTGGTCACCAGCAGGCGCCGGTCGGCCTGCGGCGAGGGGATCACGTCGCCATACAGGCGCTTGCCCTCCTCGGCATAGAACTCCACATAGGCTGCGGCGAAGGCGATCTCGCCACGGGCCTCGGCCAGGGGCTTGCCCTGCTCGGCGGTCATGATGCGCGCCAGGTCTTCCTGGTGCAGGAGAATTTCGCGAAACCACGCCTGCAAGCGGCTGGCGCGTTCCTTGGCGGTGAGGGCGCGCCAGGCCGGCAGCGCCGCCTGGGCGGCGAGCACGGCGCGGCGGGTTTCGTCGGCGCCCATGCGCGGCACGCCACCCAGGCGCTGGCCGGTGGCCGGGTTGGTCACGTCAATGCTGCGGGCGCTGTCGGCGCCCACCCAGGTTCCATCGATATAGCAACGTTCACGCAGCAGATCAGGGTCGGCAAGGTTCATGCTGATGGGCTCGCAGGGGAATGAAGGAAACGGCGGGAGGCAGACCCTGCCCCCGCCTGGAGGGTCAACGCGACGCCAGGGCCTTTTCGCGGATCTGGCTGAGGGTCATGCGCGGGGTCAGCGCCTCGGGGTCGATCTGCACCTCGATCAGCGCCGGCTTGCCCGACGCCTCGCAACGCTCGAACGCACCCGCGAACTGCTCGGTGGCGCTCACCGTTTCGGCATGCAGGCCATAGGCCCGTGCCAGCGCGGCGAAGTCGGGGTTGTGCAGGTCGGTACCCGACACCCGCCCCGGGTAGCTGCGCTCCTGGTGCATGCGGATGGTGCCGTACATGCCGTTGTTCACCACCACCACGATGACCCGGGCGTCATAGTGCGCGGCAGTGGCCAGCTCCTGGCCGTTCATCAGAAAGCAGCCATCACCGGCGAACGCCACCACGCTGCGCTGCGGCGCGGTGAGCTTGGCCGCAATCGCCGCCGGCACGCCATAGCCCATCGAGCCGTTGGTGGGCCCCAGCAAGGTGCGAAACGCCTGGTGCTGGTAGCCGCGGTGCACCCAGCCGGTGTAGTTGCCGGCACCGCAGGTGATGATGCTGTCGGCGGCCAGGTGCTGGTTGAGCCAGGCGATCACCTCGCTCATCTGCACCTCGCCGGGCGAACGCGGGCATTCGAAGTTGGCCCGGTAGCCGCTGTTCAGGCGCTGTACCCACTCGGCGAATGCCTGCGGCTTGACCGGCGCCAGCGCCGCCAGTTGCGCGGCGATGGTCGGCATGCCGGCGTTGATCGCCAGGGTCGGCTGGTACACCCGGCCCAGTTCCTCGATGCCGGGGTGAATGTGCACCAGCGCCTGCCTGGGCACCGGAATGTCCACCAGGGCATAGCCGCCGGTGCTCATCTCGCCCAGGCGTGCACCGATCACCAGCAGCAGGTCACTGCTTTTCACCGCCTCCACCAGCTCGGGGCCGGCGGCAAGGCCCAGGTCGCCGGCGTACTGGGGCAAGGTGTTGTCGAACAGGTCCTGGCAGCGGAACGAGGCCGCTACAGGCAGGTTCTGGGCCTGGATGAAGCGCCGCGCATCGGCCACCGCCTCGGCGGTCCAGCCGCCACCGCCCAGCACCACCAACGGGCGCTGTGCCTCGCTCAGCAGAGCCTGCAGGCGCTGCAGGTCGGCAGATGCCGCCGCCGCTTCGATCCGCCGGGCCGGGCCGGCATCGGCCACTGCCACCCGATCCGTCAGCATGTCTTCGGGCAGGGCCACCACCACCGGGCCGGGGCGGCCGTTGGTGGCGCGGTGGAACGCCTGGCTGAGCAGCTCGGGCAGGCGCGCGGCATCGTCGACCTCCACCACCCACTTGGCCATCTGGCCGAACATGCGGCGGTAGTCGATCTCCTGGAAGGCTTCGCGCTCCACCTGGTCGCGGGCCACCTGGCCGATGAACAGGATCATCGGCGTGGAGTCCTGGAAGGCGGTGTGCACGCCGACCGAGGCATTGGTCGCCCCCGGCCCGCGGGTGACGAAGCAGATACCCGGCTTGCCGGTGAGCTTGCCGTAGGCTTCGGCCATGTAGGCGGCGCCGCCCTCCTGGCGGCACACGATCAGCTCGATGTCGTCCCTGGCATCGTGCAAGGCATCAAGCACCGCCAGGTAGCTCTCGCCGGGCACGCAGAACGCGCGTTCCACGCCATTGATGCGCAAGGCATCGACCAGCACCTGCCCGCCCGTGCGCAGCCCGTTGTTGTCAGTGTTCATCTTGTTGTTCTCCATCAGGCGGTGCGGTCAGATGACCGAGTCTTCCAGGAAAGGACGGTTCTCGATCACCCGTTGATAACTCAGGGCACTCAGGTCCAGGGTGCGGTAGCCCCCGTAGATGATCAGCTCGCTCAGGCCGCGGCCGATGGCCGGTGCCTGCTGCAGGCCGTGGCCACTGAAACCGTTGCAGAACAGGAAGTTGCGCACCTGGTCATGGGGGCCGACGATGGCGTTGTGGTCGAGCACGCAGAAGTCGTAGTGCCCGGCCCAGGAGTTGACCACCTTGATCGCCTCGAACGCCGGCACACGCTCGGCCAGCACCGGCCACACCTCTTCCTCGAATTCGTCGTGCATCACGTCGAAGTCGCTGAAATCCACCTCCGGGTCGTGGCGTGGGTAGGTGCCGCCCAGGTACAGGTGGCCTTCGGGGCGGAAGAACACCCCGGTGGGGTCGATGGTCAGCGGCACGGTGCCGGGCAGCGGCGTATGGCAGTCGAACACGAACAGCGAACGGCGCCGCGCCTCCACCGGTATGTCCAGCCCGGCCAGGCGCGCCACCTGGCGTCCACGGGTGCCGGCGGTGTTGACCAGCTGGCCACAGCCGATCAACTGGCCATCGCCCAGGCGCACACCGGTGATCACATCACCCTCGCGCAGCACCTGGACCACTTCGTTCTCGACATACTCCACGCCCAGGCTGCGGGCCTTTCTGCGAAAGCCGTTCATGATCCCGTAGTTGTCGAACCAGCCCTCGTCCTTCTCGCCATAGGTGCCGCCGGCCAGGCTGTCGGGGTTGACCCACGGGAAGCGGCGGATCAGCGCCTCGGTGTCCAGCAACGTGACGTCGGCACCGTTGTCCAGTTGGGTCTGGTGCAGACGCTTGAGCACGTCGAAGCCTTTCTGGTCGGCCAGGAACAGGTAGCCGTTCTCCTTGAAGGCCAGGTCGGGCCTGTCGCCATTGACCGCCATCAGTTCGGGGAAGTCGCGGATGAACTGCGCGCCAAAGCGCGAGATCTGGATGTTGATCGGGTTGGAGAACTGCACCCGGATCGAGCTGCTGGACAACGCCGTGGCCGATTGGGCATAGGTCCAGTCGCGCTCCACCACCAGCACCGAGCCGGTGAAGTCCGGGTTGCTGGCCAGAAAGTACGCGGTGGCGCTGCCATTCACCGCACCGCCGACGATCACCACATCGTAATGCTGCTTTGTTGCTGTCGAAGCCATGGCTGGGGTCTCTTCAAAAGTGCTCGGAAAAGGTCATTTCGGGTCTTCGAAGTGGCCGGCGCCGGCGAAGTTGCCGCCGTGGTAGCGCGCCGCCGGCTCGTTCGGGTCCAGCGGCGGGTGCTCGGCCAGGACCTTCTCGCGGTAGTCGTCGGCGCTGTCCCTGGGCACGTAGCCGAGGGAGGACGCCAGGCGGTTGTCCCACAGGGTTTCGCGGTTGTCGGACATGCCGTACACGATCATGTGGCCGACCCGTGGCGCCAGCAGCGAGCGCTCGCACAGCTGCGCGAAGTCGGCAAACGACAGCCAGGTGGCGAGCATGCGCCGGTCCAGCGGCTCGGGGAACGAGGAGCCGATGCGCAGGTTCACCGACTCGATGGCGAACTTGTCCCAGTAGTAGCGGCCCAGGTCCTCGGCAAAGCACTTGCTCACCCCGTACAGGCTGTCGGGGCGGTGCGCCGCGCTGGCGTCGATGGTTTCGGTGCGGTCATAGAAACCGATGGCGTGGTTGGAACTGGTGTAGATCACGCGCTTGACGCCATGCTGGCGCGCCGCTTCATAGATGTTGTAGGTGCCCACGATGTTGCCGTTGAGGATCGCCGCGAAGGTGTCCTCCACCGGCACGCCGCCGGCATGGATGATGGCATCCACGCTCTCGGCCAGCGGCAGCACATCGGCCAGGTTGCCCAGGTCGCAGCGCACCAGCTCTTCGTGCGGCGCGGCGCTGCCCATGTCGGCGATATCGGTCAGGCGCAGCTCGTCGGCAAAGTCCTGCATGTGCTTGCGCAACACGCTGCCCAGGCGGCCGGCTGCACCGGTGATCAACAAACGTTTGAACGGCTTGCTCATGCTTGAAACCTCGTGAAAGTCGGTTTGTCGTTACTAGGCCAGCGCCGCGAACGCATCGCGCAGCTGCCCCAGGGCCTGCTCCAGCTCCTGGCGCGAGGTGGCGAACGACAGGCGAATGTAGGGTTCGAGGCCAAAGGCCGAGCCCGGCACCGTGGCCACCTTGCCCACCCGCAGCAGGTAGCTGGCAAGGTCGGCGTCGGTTTCGATCACCTGCCCGTCCGGCGTGCGCCTGCCGATGAACGCGGCGCATTGCGGGAAGGCATAGAACGCGCCCTCGGGCATCTGCAGGCTCAGCCCCTCGATGGCCGCCAGGCCCTCGACCACCAGCGCCCCTCGGGCCTGGTACTCGCGATTGGCCTGGTGCACGAAATCCTGCGGGCCGTTGAGCGCCGCAGCAGCCGCCAGTTGCGAAATGGTCGACGGGCAGGTGGTGGTCTGCGACTGGGTCTTGTTCATTGCCACGATCAGCTCGCGTGGCCCGGCCGCATAGCCCAGGCGGTAGCCGGTCATGGCGTAGGCCTTGGACACGCCGTTGATCAGCAGGGTGCGCTCGCGCAGGTGCGGGCAGGCGCTGACGAACGACACGAACGGCTGCCTGCCCAGCACGATGTGCTCGTAGATCTCGTCGGAGATCACCAGCACCCGGGGGTGGCGCTCCAGCACGGCGCCCAGGGCCGCGAACTCTTCACGGCTGTAGATGGCCCCGCAGGGGTTGTTCGGCGAGTTCAGCATCAGCCAGCGGGTACGCGGGGTGATGGCGGCCTCAAGGCGCGCGGCATCCAGCTTGAAGCCGTGTTCGGCGCCGCACGGCACCACCTTCGGCACGCCGCCGTTGAGCATCGCCATGTCGGTGTACGACACCCAGTACGGCGCTGGCGTGAGCACTTCATCGCCCTGCTCCAGGGTGGCGAGAAACGCATTGAACAGCAGTTGCTTGGCGCCATTGCCCACGCAGATTTCGTCCAGTGCGTAGCGCAGGCCGTTTTCCCGCTCGAACTTGTCGACGATGGCCTGGCGCAGCACCTCCAGGCCATTGGGCGCGGTGTAGTGGTTGTTGCCCTCGAGCATCGCCTGGTGCGCGGCCTCGATCACGTGGGCCGGGGTGTTGAAGTCCGGTTCGCCCAGGCTCAGGTTGATCACCGGCTCGCCCTTGGCCAGCATCTGCTTGGCCAGCACCGATACCGCCATGCTCGGCGAGCTTTTCACCGCCCGCACACGGGCACTCTGAAAGTCCATGGGTCAGCCCTCCTGGCCGGGTTCGAAGGCGTAGTCGTCGCGTGCCTGGCTGGCACTGATGTAGCCAAAGCGCAGGTCGCGCGCCACCTCGTGGCGTGGCCGCTGGCGCGGGTCGCCGTAACCGCCGCCACCCGGCAGGCGCAGCACCAGGCGCCGATCGGCCGGCACGAACTGCTGGCCCTTGCCGCGCAGCAGGGTGCCGTCGTCCAGGCCCACGTAGCCCTGGGCCCCCTCCTTGCCCCCCTCGAGCCCACGCGCCGGGTACTGGATGCGGTCGAACATGGCGCTGAAGCGGAAGCTGTAGCCTTCGGCGGCCGACACCTCGATTTCCTGGCCCAGGCCGCCGCGCAGCAGGCCGGCACCGCCGGAGCCTTCGCGCAGTTCCTTGCGCCACACCACCACCGGGCCGGCCTGTTCGGTGGCTTCCACCGGCATGGTGTGCACGCCGCTGGGGAACGCGGTGGCGCTCAGGCCGTCCATGCCGGAGCGCGCGCCCATGCCGCCGCTGTTGAACATCAGCATCTCGGCGTTGCGCCCGGTCGGGTTGCTGTCCAGCGGGCGCACGCTCAGGTGCAGGTTCCACAGTGCGCTGGCGCCCTCGGCCGGCACCTGGCCGGGCAGGCATTTGTGCAGCGCACCCAGCACCAGGTCGGGCACGAAGTGGCCCAGTACATGGCGTACCGATACCGGCGCCGGGTGCTTGGCATTGAGAATGCAGCCTTCGGGCGCAGTGACCGCAAAGGGCTCCAGCGAGGCGCTGTTGTTGGGGATCTCCGGCGCCACGATGCACTTGAGCCCGTAGCAGGCATAGGCCTTGGCGTAGCCCAGCGGCACGTTGATGCCGAACTGGCTCATGCCCGAGGTGCCGCTGAAGTCGGTGAGAATGCCGTCCGGGCCCACCGTCAGGGTCACCGCCAGCGTCACCGGCACGTCGTAGCCGTCCAGGGTCATGCTGTTGTGGTAGGTGCCATGGGGCAGCGACTTGAAGCATTCCAGGGTGGCGCGGCGGCTGTGCTCCAGGATGAACCCGCCGATGTGCTCCAGGTCGTCCAGGGCAAACTCGTCGAGCATGCTCAGCAGGCGTTTGTGCCCGGTCTCGTTGCAGGCCGACAGTGCGTAGAAGTCGCCGACCACGCGGTCGTTCTCGCGCACGTTGTTGCGCAGGATGTTGATCAGGTCGCGGTTCACCTGGCCGCGCTCGAACAGCTTCATGATCGGGATGAACAGGCCTTCCTCGTACACCTCGCGGGCATCCGGGCCGAAACCGCGCCCGCCGATGTCCACCACGTGGGCGGTACTGGCGAAGTAGCCGATCAGCCGGCCCTTGTAGAACGAGGGCGAGACGATGGTGATGTCGTGCAGGTGCCCGGTGCCCTTCCACGGGTCGTTGGTGACGTACACGTCGCCTTCGAAGATGTTGTCCGGGCCGATGTCGTTGATGAAGTGCACCACCGCCTCGGCCATGGTGTTGACGTGGCCGGGGGTGCCAGTAACGGCCTGGGCCAGCATGTTGCCGGCGCGGTCGAACACCCCGGCCGAGAGGTCGCCGGCTTCGCGCACGCTGGTGGAGAACGCGGTGCGGATCAGGGTCAGGGCCTGTTCTTCGACCACCGACACCAGGCGGTTCCACATCACCTGCATTTGAATATCGATCATTGTTTCGCTCATGGGTTATCGCCTTCCAAACGAATGCGGCTTAGCGCCGGACGACCAGCAGGCAGCCGTCGGGCTGGACCGTGGCGGTGAACGAGGACGACACGAAGGTCGAGGTTTCGCGCTCGGCGATGATCGCCGGGCCATCGATGCGCGCACCGGCCTGCAGCGCTTCGCGCTGGTAGATGCCGGCATCGACGAAACCGCCGGCGACCACGTCGAACACCTGGCGACGCGCCACTTCGTGGGCGCGGTGCGAGGCCTTGACCTGGCTGGCCAGCGCCACGGGCGGCAAGGGCGAACTGGCCTTGACCGACCAGCTGACGATCTCCACGTCCGGGCCTTCGATCGGGCGGCCGAAGAACACCGTGTAGGCCGCCTCGAACAGCGTCTTGAACTGCGCCGTGTCGCTGTTGCTGAAAGCCTTGAACGGCAGGCTCACGGGGATCTCCCAGCCCTGGCCGACGTAGCGCATGAACGCGGTGCACTCCATCTCCGGCTCGCCCTCGGGCATGCCCTGGCGCAGGAAGCCCAGGGCCTCGGCCTTCATGTCGTCGATCAGTGCATTGACCTGCCCCGCCTCGAACTCGGCCAGGCGCACGAAGGCGCTGCGTACCGCTTCATAGCCGAACGGCGCACGCAGAAAACCGATGGCCGACCCTACCCCGGCGCCGGCCGGCACCAGAAAGCGCGACACACCCATCTTTTCGCACAGACGCGCAGCGTGCAGCGGGCCACCGCCACCAAAGGTGATCATGGTGTAGTCGGCAATGTCCTTGCCGCTCTCCACCGCGTGCACCCGGCCGGCGTTGGCCATGTTCTCGTCGACCACTTCGCAGATGCCGAAGGCGGCGGTGCGCGGGTCCATGCCCAGCGGCTGGCCGATCACCCGGTCCACCGCGCTGGCGGCGTTGTCGACCGACAGGCGCAGCGCGCCGCCGGCGAAATTGTCGGCATCCAGGCGGCCCAGCAGCAGGTTGGCATCGGTGATGGTCGGCTCAAGGCCACCGCGGTCATAGCAGGCCGGGCCCGGCTCGGACGCCGCGCTGTGCGGGCCCACACGAATCTGGCGCATGCTGTCGATGCTGGCGATGGAACCGCCGCCGGCGCCGATCTCGACCATCTCCACCACCGGGATGGAAATCGGCATGCCGCTGCCCTTCTTGAAGCGGTAGGTGCGCGCCACTTCGAAGGTCTTGGCGGTCTTGGGCACCTGGTTCTCGATCAGGCAGATCTTGGCCGTGGTGCCGCCCATGTCGAACGACACCACCGCGTCGAGCGCGTATTTGCGCGCAATGTCGGCGGCGAAGATCGCCCCGCCCGCCGGGCCCGACTCCACCAGGCGCACCGGAAACTCGGCGGCGCTCTGCACCGAGATGATGCCGCCGCCGGAATGGATCATGAACACCGGGCAATCGGCGCCGGCGGCCTTGAGGGTGATCACCAGGCGGTCCAGGTACGACTTGATCAGGGGTTTGACGTAGGCGTTGGCGCACACGGTGTTGAAGCGTTCGAACTCGCGCATCTGCGGCGAGACTTCGCTGGAGATCGAAATCGACAGGTGTGGCAGGCGCGCCTGCAGGGCGTCGCGCAACAGGCGCTCGTGGGCACCATTGATGTAGCTGTGGATCAGGCCGATGGCCACGCTCTGGTAGTCGCCCTCGCCGATGCGCTGCACCAGTGCGTCGATATCGGCCTGTTGCGGGGCGATCAGCACGTTGCCGCGCACGTCCAGGCGCTCGCGCAGGGTGTAGCGGTGCTCGCGCTCGATCAGCGGCGGTGGCAGGGCAATGTTGATGTCGTACTGCTCGAAACGGTTTTCGGTGCGCATCTCCAGCGTGTCGCGAAAACCTTCGGTGGTGATGAACGCAGTGCGCGCGCCGCGGCGCTCGATCAGGGCGTTGGTGGCCAGGGTGGTGCCGTGGATCAGTTGCTCGATATCCGACAGCTTCAGGCCTGCCGCGTCGACGACCGCCTGCACACCCGTGAGGATCGCACGCTCGGGCAATGCGTAGTCCGTCAGAATCTTGGTCGAGTGCAACACCCCGCCGACATCCAGCGCGATATCCGTAAAGGTCCCACCTATGTCCACGCCGACTCGGCATGCTGTAGCAGTCATCGTCGTTCCCCTGAATTCTTGTGCTTGTCACACCCGACTGGTTGGCGGGTTTAATGTAAGTTATATGTTGTCTTACAGGTGGTCAAGCACTAACACCACGCTTTTCCACCCTCGCCCGGGCTGGCGTGCCGATGCGCCGTGCGCACCGGCACCGCCTGCCTCAGCCGAGCGTCTTGACCATCCGCGCGCCGCCCACGGCCTGGGCCGTGGGGAACACCTCCAGACGCGAAACGTCCACCTGCTCGGGCAGGCGCAAGGCCGCCAGCAGCAGCTGGGCGATGTCCTCGGGCATGATCGAGGCGTAGCCGTCATACAGCTCGCTGCCCGCGGCCTGCATGCCCATGGCGGTGCGGTACAGCTGGGTCTGCACGCGACCCGGGGCGATTTCGGTCACCCGCACCCCGCTGCCCAGCAGGTCGCAGCGCAGCGCGTCGCAGAACAGGCTGATGCCGGCCTTCGACGAACCATACACCGCCGCCCCGGGGTGCGGCGCACGCCCGGCACTCGAGCCGATGAAGAACAGGTGGCCATGGCCGCGCTGCACCATGCCCGGCAGCACCTGACGGGTCAGGTGCAGGGGCGCCTTGAGGTTGATGTCGAGCATGGTGTCGATCTCGGCCGGGGCCATGTCCTGGAACGCGGCGCGGCTCGACAGCACCCCGGCATTGTTGACCAGCACGTCCACCGGGTACTGACTCAGCACCTGGGCAAAGGCGTCGGCCTGGCGCACGTCGGCCTCCACCGTCACCACGCCCTGCTCCTGGCCCAACGCCTGCAGCGCCTCGCGGCTGCGGCCCACGGCAATCACCTGCAGGCCGGCATCGCGCAGGGCCAGCACGATGGCCTTGCCGATGCCGCTGGTGGCACCGGTCACCAGTGCACAGCGGTAGGAGGCCGGTAATGCGGCTGCTTCAGGCATAGATGTAACCCCCGCTGACAATCACGTTCTCACCCGTGGCATAGCTGTTGCGGCTGCTGCCCATCATCACGATCCATTCGGCGATCTCTGCAGGTTCCGCCGCGCGGCCCAGCGGGTTGGCGGCGGCCAGCTCGCCGAGAAAACCCAGCTGGCGGGCGCGCTCGGTGGCAAAGCCGGCCGGCGCCACCGAGTTGACCAGGATCTGGTCCTTGGCACAGGCCTGGGCGAAGGATTTGGTCAGGCTCACCACCGCCGCCTTGGTGGCGGCATAGTGGGCGTTCTGCGGGTGCGCCTTGAAGGCGTCCACCGAGGTCACGTTGACGATGCGCCCGGTCACCTGCGGCGCCGCGACGAAGCCCTGCATGTGGCGCACGGCGGCGACCATCATGTGGTAGGTGCCTTTGATGTTGACCGCGTTTTCCAGGTCCCACTCTTCGTCGGTGATCTCGAAGATGTCCTGGCGCGGGTAGATCGCCGCGCTGTTGACCAGGCAGTGCACCCGCCCCAGTGCCTCGACGACCTGCCCGAAGGCTGCATGGGCGCTGGCCTGGCGCGAAATGTCCGCCGCCGCCGTGGCCACCTCGCAATCCAGGGCGCGCAAGGTGCTTGCCGCCTCGGCCATCAACTGCTCATTGCGATCGATCAAGCCGATTTTTCGTGCCCCACGCTTGACCATCAACCTGGCGGTCTCCAGGCCCAAACCCGAAGCCCCGCCAACGATTACGACCGTCTGACCTTCCATAACCACCTCCGCGCATTAGTCTTTACGTAAGATGCCTGTTGTCTTACATTTGGTCAAACCGAATTTGCCCCGCTCGATGCTCATACAGGACTGCGCCATGCCCGCTGCCGCTACTGCCTGCTCGCCCCGGGACCGCCTGCTCGACGCGGCCACCGAACTGTTCGCCACCCGCGGCTACCAGGCCATCGGCCTGCGCGACCTGGCCAGCCATCTGGGCCTGCGTGCCGGCTCGCTGTACCACCACATCGAGAACAAGCAGTGCCTGCTGTTCGAGCTGATCGAGTCGACCCTGGCCGACCTGGTGTTCGACACAAAACGCTGCATGAAAGGCGCCAGAACCCCCGAAGAACGCCTGCAGCGCTTCGTCCAGGCGTTTGTGCGGTTCAACCTGGCGCACGCCCATCGCGTGCAATTGGTGACTCGCGAGTACGTCAACCTGTCCCACGAACAGCAGTTGCAGATCGACGCGCTCAACCGCAGCCATGCGTCGATCCTGAGCGGCATCATTGCTAGCGAGTGTGCACGCGACGGGCGCCAGGGAGGCGCGATCGGCCTCGTCACCCATGCCGTCATCGGCATGCTGTACGGGCACGCGCAGTGGCGCGGGGTGCAGGTCAGCGAACAGGGCCTGACCCAGGCCCTGATCACCTTCGTCACGGGCATCATCGAAAGCGCCAAGAACAATTCCAACATGGCCTGATCTACATGCACCCACAGCGCAAGACCTTGCACAACGAGCTGCACGCCCGCCCCTCGCTGTACTTCGACGAGCCCGCCCACGTCTACCACCTGGCCTTTCTCAGCGACGACGCACGTTGCGAGGCGCTGCTGCAGCAGTGCTGCCCGGAGCCGGTGAGCCCCGGCGCCGTGCAGGGCATCACCCGACTGCAAGGCCACGCCCTGAAATGGGAACGGCACGCCGAGTTCGTCACCCTCACCCTGGTGGTCACCACCACCGAGCAGACGCCGGCCTGGCAGCCCCTGCCCGCGCTGCTGATGGACAGGGTCGATGCTTTTTTGCCCTACCTGATCAATGCCGTGCAGATCATGGTGCACAACGACGCGGCATTTGCCGGCGAGCTGTCGCGCTACGGTTTCAAGGACCCGTGCGGCTCGTGCATTGGCGGGGGCGATGCGCGGGTATGGAGCGATTTTCGCCTGGGCGAGGACGGCACCAACCGCTTCCTGTTCGTCAACAGGCGCCTCAATGCCTACCGCCAGGGCCGCATGATCCGGCGCCTGCTGGAGATCGAGACCTACCGCATGATGGCCTCGCTGTCGCTGGACACCGCCAAGGCCCTGAGCGTGGAGCTCAATGCCTACGACAGAACCCTGGTGAGCCTGTCCGAGCGCAACGCCGACCCGCAGCCGGGCAACGCCAAGGCACTGCTGGGCGACATTGCCGGGCTGTCGGCGCAGATGGTGCGCAGCGCCGCGAAGACCCGCCACCGCTTCAGCGCCACCCAAGCCTATGCGCAACTGGTGTTCGAGCGCCTGGGCGAGCTGCGCGAAAGCCACCTGGGCGATTGCCAGCGGTTGGGTATCTTCATCGAACGGCGCTTCAAGCCCACGGTGCGCTACTGCGCCGTGACCGAACAGCGCCTGGACCAGCTGGCCAAGAGCGTGGCCAACCTGGGCGACCTGCTGCAGGCACGGGTGCAGGTGGAAATGGAGGAGCAGAACGCGGAGATCCTCAAGAGCCTGAGCACCCGCGCCGATACCCAGATCAAGATCCAGCGTGCAGTGGAAGGGTTGTCGATCATCGCCATCACCTACTACCTGCTCAACCTGTTCAAGCTGATCTATTCAGGCCTGACGGTGATGGGGCTGCAGGTCAGCGCACGGGACGCACTGCTGGGCATGGCGCCGCTGGCCATCGGCGTGCTGGGGTTGATTCTGGTGCGGGTGCGCAAGGTCAAGCACAACGATCACTAGCCCTGCGGCCAGCGCTTGAACCTGCATTGCTTAAACCGAGCGCCATGGCCTGCATGCCTTGGCGCCGCTGGCCCGGCAGCGAAACGCAACACGAACGGAAGCCGACCGCAATCAAGCAGCTTTTGATAGTTGGGGAAGGTTGATACGAGAAAAAATGGCAGGGGCGGCTGGATTCGAACCAACGCATGGCAGGATCAAAACCTGCTGCCTTACCGCTTGGCGACGCCCCTGTGATGCAACTGGAAGCCCATGAAAGGCCTCGGCAGGAATGAGCGGAAATGTACCAAGTTTCGCTTCGCCAGGGAAGCCCCCACGCTAAAAAATAACGAAAAAACAGGTGGTTACCGCATGGCTTACGGCATGTCCGGCTTTTGCGGCCCGTTCACGCAGCCAAATCGCGCCTCCTTCGACGGGCCGTACCCATAAAAAGAGGTGTAGCACTTGCTGAAATGGCTGGGCGAAACAAAGCCGCACGCCAGGGCCACATCGATCAACGCCAGGTCCGAGTGCTGCAACAACCGGCGACTCTCGGTAATGCGCAACTCCAGGTAGTAACGGACCGGCGTGGTCCCCAGCTGCGACTGGAACAGCCGCTCGATCTGACGCCGGGACAACCCCACATACTGCGACAACTGCACCTGGCTCAGCGGCTCTTCAAGGTTGGCCCCCATCAGCTTGATCGCTTCGCGCAGCGGCGCACTCATGTTCTGGTGCACGGTCGGCTGCACCCGGCGAAAGCGCGAGGCCTCGTAGGCCAGGATATCGACCACGGCATCCACCAGGCCACGCCCATGACGCTGGCCGATCCATTCCAGCACCATGTTGAACGCCCCCGCCGGGCTGCCCGCCGTCAGGCGGTCTCGGTCCACCGTGTAGCTCTCCCCTGTCACCTGGCTATGCCTGGCCAGCTCGGCCAGCGCCGCACGGTTCTCCGGGTGCACCGCACACTGGTAGCCATCGAGCAGGCCGGCCTGGGCCAGAAACCAGGCACCATTCCACAGCCCCGCCAACGCCACCCCCGCCTGCGCAGCCCGTTGCAGCAACAGGGCCAGCTCCGGCAGCGGGCGCAGCACGGTGCGCAGGCCACCGCACACCACCAGCAGGTCCAGGCCTTCGAGCGTCTTCAAACCCAGCGGGGCATCCGGGCAGATCACCAGCCCCAGGTCGCTGACCACCGAGGCACCGTCAAGGCTGAAGGTGGTGGTGGCGAAGGCATCGGCCTGGATAAGGTTGGCGGTGACCAGGGTATCGAGCGCCTGGGTGAAGGCCGGCAACGAAAAATGTTCGAGCAGCACAAAGCCCACCCGCGCCCGGGGCCCGCTGCCGTGACCCTGCCCGCCTACAAAACGCAGGTTCGAGCCCTGCAGGGCACCGCTGAACTGCCGCCGTTGCACCACGTTCTGCCTCTTCTGGTTGTTCTGGTAAAGCGTGCAGAGCACGCCGGGTGGCACGGCAATATGCCTTCAAATGCCCCCGCCGCGATAGTCGTCGCCACGCTCGACAGTTGAAACTTTCTGCGCGCGCGCCCGGTCCAGACCTCTGACTATCACTTGTAAACGTGAGGGATCGAATGACGACGACAGTGGGCGACTTCCTGGTTGAGCGGCTGTATCAATGGGGCGTGCGACGTATCTACGGCTACCCTGGCGATGGCATCAACGGCGTGTTCGGCGCGCTCGACCGGGCCCGGGGCAAGATCGAATTCATCCAGGCGCGGCACGAGGAAATGGCCGCGTTCATGGCCGCAGCCCATGCCAAGTTCACCGGCGAGCTGGGGGTATGCATCGCCACCTCCGGCCCCGGCGCCTCGCACCTGCTCACCGGCCTCTACGATGCGCGCATGGACCACATGCCGGTGCTCGCCATCGTCGGCCAGCAGGCCCGCACCGCGCTGGGCGGCCATTACCAGCAGGAACTGGACCTGTTGTCGATGTTCAAGGACGTGGCCGGCGCCTTCGTGCAGCAGGCCTCCGAACCCTCCCAGGTACGCCACCTGATCGACCGTGCCGTGCGTACGGCGGTGGGCGAGCGCCGCGTCACGGCGGTGATCCTGCCCAACGACCTGCAGGACCTGCCCTATAAAGAACCCGCCCGTGCCCACGGCACCCTGCATTCGGGCGTCGGCTACAGCAAGCCCAGGGTGGTGCCCTACGAGGCCGACCTGCAGCGCGCCGCCGACATCCTCAATGCGGGCAAGAAGGTCGCCGTGCTGGTTGGTGCGGGCGCGCTGAACGCCACCGACGAGGTCATCGCCGTGGCCGAAAAACTCGGCGCCGGCGTGGCCAAGGCGCTGCTGGGCAAGGCCGCCCTGCCCGACGAACTGCCCTGGGTCACCGGCGCCATCGGCCTGCTCGGCACCGAGCCCAGCTACAAGCTGATGCAGGAGTGCGACACCCTGCTGATGATCGGCTCGGGCTTCCCCTACGCCGAGTTTCTGCCCAAGGAGGGCCAGGCCCGCGCGGTGCAGATCGACATCCAGCCCGACATGCTCAGCCTGCGCTACCCGATGGAGGTCAACCTGGTGGGCGATGCGGCCGAAACCCTGAGCGCCCTGCTGCCGCTGCTCGACAGCAAGACCAGCCGCAGCTGGCGCAAGAAGGTCGAAGGCTGGCGCGCCCGCTGGGACAAGACCCTGGAAAAACGCGCCCTGGTCAGCGCCAACCCGATCAACCCGCAGCGGGTGGTGCACGAGCTGTCCCCTCGCCTGCCCGACCAGGCCATCATCACCAGCGACTCGGGTTCGTGCGCCAACTGGTACGCCCGCGACCTGAAGATCCGCCGCGGCATGCAGTGCTCGCTGTCCGGCGGCCTGGCCTCGATGGGTGCGGCCGTGCCCTACGCCATCGCGGCCAAGTTCGCCCACCCCGAGCGCCCGGTGATCGCGCTGGTGGGCGACGGCGCCATGCAGATGAACAACATGGCCGAGCTGATCACCGTGGCCAAGTACTGGCGTCAGTGGCAGACCCCGAACTGGATCTGCGCGGTGTTCAACAACGAGGACCTCAACCAGGTCACCTGGGAGCAGCGGGTAATGGAGGGCGACCCCAAGTTCGAGGCGTCGCAGAACATTCCCGACGTGCCCTACCACCTGTTTGCCATCTCCATCGGGCTCAAGGGCATTTTCGTCGAGCGTGAAGAAGACGTTGCCGCCGCCTGGGAGCAGGCCCTGGCCAGC
The DNA here is from genome assembly GCF_024261405.1 of Pseudomonas sp. FBF18. NCBI lineage: Bacteria > Pseudomonadati > Pseudomonadota > Gammaproteobacteria > Pseudomonadales > Pseudomonadaceae > Pseudomonas > Pseudomonas sp. FBF18. The sequence continues at coordinate 164,780 of NZ_QKRS01000004.1, forward strand.
GACTGCCCGGTGCTGATCGAGTTCAAGACCGACCCCAACGTGGCGCCCCTGCCGCCGCACATCACCGTGCAACAGGCGAAGAACTTCGCCACCACCCTGCTCAAGGGCGACCCCGACGAAGCCGGCGTGATCACCCAGACCGCCAAGCAGGTGCTCAGCGCGGTGCTGCCCAAGCGCAAGCGCTGATTGCATGCCCACGCCGCTTCGCTGAGGCGGCGTGGGCGTGGGCAGTGTGCCTTCATCCAAACTGCATGATCCGATGGCCGTTTCGGGCAATTTGCAAGCCTGACGCTGCCCATGCGCGGGCGACGCCGTTGATTCAGCGAGGTTTTTCCAGCGGTGCAGGCTGGCACCGTTGATGCAACGACTACCGAGGCGAACACGCCACCGTACCCGCCACCGGAGATCACCATGAATGCCATTGAACTGCTCGAAGCCGATCACAAGCGCGTAAAGGCCCTGTTGGCAAAACTGAGCGCATCCACCGAGCGCGGCGTCAAGACGCGCACCCAGCTGCTTGCCGAACTGGAGATGGAAATCACCGTGCACACCGAGATCGAGGAGCAGATCCTCTACCCGGCGTTCAAGCAGGCCGGCGGGAAGGAACAGGACGTGATGTACTACGAGGCCAAGGAAGAGCACCGCACCGTCGACTCCCTGGTGCTGCCCGACCTCAAGACCACCGACCCGTCGACCCCGGAGTTCACCGGCCGCGTGAAGGTGGTGAAGGAGCTGCTCGAACACCATATCGAGGAAGAAGAGTCCGAGATGTTCCCGCAGGCCCGCAAGCTGCTGAAAAAGGCCGAACTCGAGGCCCTTGGCGAACAGATGCAGGCGTTCAAGGCCAACTACATGAAGGCCCTCAAGAATACCACCAGCCACTGACCCCTTCCCCAGGCCCGCCGCCGGGCGGGCCCGCCCCACCTTTGGTCGTGCCCTTGGCAGTCACCTGTCACTTGCCTTGAACTCTGCCGCCACGTCCATCGTCATCCGCCTGAGAGTCCGTAAAACAGTGCTTGGCAATCAGCGCAGTGTGCCCGGCGTTTATCCGAACGTAAGGGAGAACCACAATGAACGGGACTGATCAGTCGGCTCACGGCGACGCCTCGCAGTCGCCCCAGGGCACCCCGCAGGAACACCTGCACACCCTGGCCGAAGACGCCGGGGCATTGCTCGACGACGCCAGGGAACACGGCGCCAGACAGTACGAGCAGTATCGCGACCTGGCCGCCGAACAACTCGACTCGCTGGTCGAAGGCGCCCAGTCGGCAGCCTCGGCCCTTGAAGGCAAGGATTCCCTCGGGCTGGCGCAGTACATGGCGCAACTGGCCAGCGGGCTGGGCGATTTTGCCGACCAGGTCCGCGACAACAGCATCGAGGACCTGGTGCACAAGGGCGCGCAACTGGCCCGCGACAACCCCACGCTGTTCCTGGCCGGCAGCGTCGCCATCGGCTTTGGCCTGTCGCGCTTTCTGCGCGCCAGCAGCAGCCACCCGACCGCGTCGGGCACCCCCACGCAGGCCTACGGCGCCAGCGCGCCCTACCAGAGCTCGGTACCGCAGCTGCGCGACAACCCCGTGCCCGCCGACCCGCTGGGCCGCACCCTGGCCGATGGCCCCAACACCCAGGACAGCTTCAAGGGAGGTGTGTGATGGAACGCGACCCACTCGATACCCTGCCCCCCGCGCCACCGGGCGAGCACGACAACACCAGCATCGGCAGCCTGCTGCGCCAGCTCACCCGTGAAGTGCCCGAGCTGTTCACCAAGGAGCTGGCACTGGCCAAGGCCGAACTGCAACGCAGCCTGACCACCCTCAAGGCCGGTACAGCCGCCGTGGCCGGCGGCGCCATGGTGCTGCTGGCGGGCCTGATCATCCTGCTGATGGCGGCGGTGTACGGCCTGGCCTACGTGGTCGCGCCCTGGCTGGCGGCGCTGATCGTGGGCGCGGTGACCCTGGTCATCGGCTTCATGATGCTGCAGGCCGGCAAGAAGCAGTTCGACCCGTCCAACCTCACCCCCGACCGCACCCTGCATGCCCTGCAACAGGACAAGGACGCACTGAAGAGGAAAGTCTCATGAGCACCTCATTCGAAGCCGAATCGCACAAGAGCCCCGAAACCCTGGAGCAGGAGATCGACGCCAAGCGCGCCAGCATCAGTCACCTGGTGGACTCGCTGGAACACCGCCTCACCCCCGGCCAGCTGATCGACCAGGGCATGGCGTACTTCAAGGGCAACGGCGGCGAGTTCTTCCAGAACCTGGGCACCACCCTGAAGAACAACCCGGTGCCCACCGTGCTCACCGGCGTGGGCCTGGCGTGGCTGGCGCTGAACCAGAACCGCCCCTTCTCACCCGGCTCGCCGACCTTTGGCGGCAGCGGCCTGGCCGACACGCTGGGCGACGCTGCCAGCGGCATCAAGGGCGCCATGGCCCAGGCCGGCGAGCACCTGCACCACGCCTCGGACGTGGCCCACGACAAGGCGCGCGACGCCAGCGACAGCCTGGGCAGCTCGGCCGACAAGGTGCGCCAGGCAGCGCACCACGCCAGCGACCGGGTGCAGGCCCAGGCCGCGCAGCTCAAGGGCCAGTTCGACCACCTGCTCAAGGACCAGCCGCTGGTGCTGGCCGCCATCGGCATCGCCCTCGGCGCGGCCCTGGGCGCGGCATTGCCCGGCACGCGCAAGGAGGACGAACTGATGGGCGAAACCCGCGATGCCCTGGCCGACAAGGTTACCCGCACCGGCAAGGCGCTGTACGCCGACGCCACCCAGGCCGTGCACAACGCCGACGCCAGCGCGCCGGCAGCTGCCGCGCAGGCCCCCCGCGAGGGGCCTGCCGACCTGTCCGACGGGCTGGGCTTCAGGCCCTGAGTGTCGCCCCGGCGCCCTGTGCGCCGGGGCACGCCCCTCTGTGTTGCACCTACCTACGCGAAGCTGGAGAGACCATGAGAGCACTCACCTACCACGGCGCCCACGACGTCAGGGTCGATACCGTAATCGACCCCATTCTGGAAGAATCCGACGACCTGATCCTGCGGGTGACCGCCACCGCCATCTGCGGCTCGGACCTGCACCTGTACCGCGGCAAGATCCCGGCGGTCGAAGACGGCGACATCTTCGGTCACGAGTTCATGGGCGTGGTCGAGGAAGTCGGCACCGGGGTGACCGCAGTGCAGCCGGGCGATCGCGTGGTGATCCCGTTCGTGATTGCCTGCGGCAGCTGTTTCTTCTGCCAGCAGGACCTGTTCGCCGCGTGCGAGACCACCAATACCGGGCGCGGGGCGATCCTCAACAAGAAGCTCATCCCCTCTGGCGCAGCGCTGTTCGGCTACAGCCACCTGTACGGTGGCGTACCCGGCGGCCAGGCCGAGTACGTGCGCGTACCCAAGGCCAACACCGGTCCGTTCCGCGTGCCCGGCACGCTGAGCGACGAGAAGGTGCTGTTTCTGTCCGACATCCTGCCCACGGCCTTCCAGGCGGTGAAGAACACCGAGATCGGCCAGGGTTCGAGCCTCGCCATCTACGGCGCGGGGCCGGTCGGGCTGCTGTGCGCGGCGGTGGCGCGGATGCTCGGCGCCGAACGCATCTTCATGGTCGACCACCACCCCTACCGGCTGGCCTATGCGCAGCAGGCGTATGGCGTGATCCCGATCAATTTCGACGATGACGACGACCCGGCCGATACCATCATCCGCCAGACCCCGGGCATGCGCGGGGTGGATGGTGTGGTCGATGCGGTGGGCTTCGAGGCCAAGGGCAGCACCACCGAAACCGTGCTGGCCGCGCTCAAGCTCGAGGGCAGCAGCGGCAAGGCCTTGCGCCAGTGCATCGCGGCAGCACGGCGCGGCGGTGTGGTCAGTGTGCCGGGGGTGTATTCGGGGTTCATCCACGGCTTCCTGTTCGGCGATGCGTTCGACAAGGGCCTGACCTTTCGCATGGGCCAGACCCACGTGCAGCGCTACCTGCCCGAACTGCTGGGCTACATCGAAACCGGCGCGCTCACGCCGGAAACCATCATCACCCACCGCCTGTCGCTGGAGCAGGCGGCCGAGGGCTACAGGATCTTCGACAAGAAGGAGCAGGAGTGCCGCAAGGTCATCCTCACGCCTGGCGACAGCAGCATCGAGTTGCCGATGGCCATCGTCGACGACGGCGTGGTGGCCTGAGCCCGTGACGCTGGCCGGCAGCCTCGCCGGTCAGCGTCGGGCGGGGTCAGTGGTGGGCGTGCAGCGCTTCGATCAGCTGCGCCTTGGTCATGCTCGAGCGCCCCTTGATGTCCTTGCTGCGCGCCTCCTTGAGCAGGCTTTGCTTGGTCTGGCTGGCCAACGAGGTGGTGGAGGTGCGCGCGTGGCCGGCGCGGGTGCTGGCGGCGCGTTTGGCCGAGTCGGAGGCAGCGGCGTGCTTTTCGCCGGCCGGGGTGCTGCGACCTGAGCCGCCCTTTTTCTCGCCCCCGCCAGACTGCTTGTTCACCGTGGCCCAGGCACGCGCCTCGGCCTCGGCTTTGGGCGTGCCTTTTTGCTCGTAGCTTTCTTCGATGTGCTGCGCCTTGCGTTTCTGCTCGGCGGTGTACTTGGCTTTGCTTCCCTGGGGCATGGTGCTCACCCTCGATCCGGTTGAATGCGGGCCCGTGTCACGGGCCATTCAGGGGTTTGAGGGCGCGCGTGCGCCAGGGTGCGATTGGGTGGATGAATGGCAGAGGAGCGAAGACCACCGGCCTCTTCGCTGGCACGCCAGTGAACGAGCGCGAAGCGCTCGCCACCTGTCCTACTGGGTAGCCCCGGCCATCTGCCCCGCCGGCTCATCCGCCCCGCCGATCGGCGCCTTGAGCAACAGGAAGTACGCCAGCGCCGAGCACAGCGCCACCACCGCACTGATCATGAACGCGGTATTGAACGAGCCCGAATACTGGATGCTGAACCCGGTCACGATCGGCGCCACGGACCCTGCAATGTAGCCGCCAAAGTTCTGGATCGAACCAAACGAGGCCACCCGCGGGCTGTCGACGATGGTGTTGACGATCATCCACGCCGTGGCACTGGCCATGTTGATGCTGAACAGCGCCAGGCACAGCAGTATCACGCACCCGGTCAACCCGCTCACATACGACAGCGGCAAGGTGAACAGCGCCGCCAGCACCAGCCCGGTGATCACGCTGAACTTGCGGCTGGCCAGCACGCTCATGCCACGCCGTACCAGCAGGTCGCAGAACCGCCCCGCCACGATGGTGCCCACCGCGCCGAAACCATAGGCCAGCGATACCACCCACGCGGTGTCGTACAGGTTCAGCCCGTGCTCGCGCTCGAAGTAGCCCGGCAGCCAGGTCAGGTGCAGCCACAGCATGTAGATCACGCCCATGAAGCCCAGCACCGCGCCCCAGGTGCTGCGGTGCTTGAACAGGTCGAGCCAGCCGGCAAAGTACGACGCCTTGGGCGCCTGCACCGCGTCAGCCCGCGGCGCCGGCTGTTCGCTTGGCAGCGCCTGGCCCTGCGCCGCCAGTTCCGCCAGGTACCTGGCCTTGCTCTTGTAGAACGTCAACCAGCACAGCGCCAGCACGATGCCGATCACGCCGGTGATGATGAACATCCCGCGCCAGCCGAAGTTGACCATGAACAGCGTCAGCAACGGTGGCGCCAGGCACGGCCCCAGGCAGGTCGACGACCACACGATGCCGGTCGGCGTGCCCCTCTCGTTGGCGTCGAACCATTCCGACAGCGCCTTGGCCGCCGAGGGGAACATCGGCGCCTCGCCGATCCCCAGCAGCACCCGCAGGCCCATGAAGCCGCCAAAGCTGTTGACCAGCCCGCACAGCGACTGCGCCACCGACCAGGCCAGCAACGAGGCGCCCAGGGCGATCTTGCTGCCCAGGCGGTCGATGATCAGGCCCAGTGGCAACTGCGCAAAGGCGTAGGCCACGGAGAAGGCCGACAGCAGGATGCCCATCTGCGAAGGGCTGATGAGCATGTCGCGCTGGATCGAGGTGTTGGCAATCGACAGCGCGCTGCGGTCCAGGTAGTTGACGATGCCGATCAACAGCAGAAACACGACGGTGATGCGTTGGTACTTCTTCAGTGCGTTCATCTGATGGCCTTTATTATTGTTGTTGCAGCGTCAAACGCCGAGGCGATCCTTCATCCACACGTCATCCCTGGAATACGCACGCCCGCTCAGGGCTGGCGTGCAGTCACTGCCACCTCCAGCAAGCCACGACGGCTCAGGCTTTCGATCAGCGCACGCAGGCCGAATGCCCATTGTGGCGCCTGGTCGCTGGTGGTCACGCGGTTGCACAGGCTGCCCAGCAGCGGGTTGCTGATGGTGACCACATCGCCCAGCTTGTGGGTGAAACCGCTGCCGGGCTGGTCACGGTCCTGCTTGGGCGCGAACAGGGTACCCAGAAACAGCACCAGGCCGTCGGGGTACTGGTGGTTCTCGTTGAGGGTCTGCTGCACCAGGTCGACCGGGTCGCGGCTGATCTGGCGCATCGAGCTGCGCCCCTGCAGCACGAAGCCATCCCGGCCTTCGACGCGCAGGTCGACTTCGGCGGCGCGCACGTCCTCCAGGCTGAAGGTCTCGTCGAACAGGCGCAGCAGCGGGCCGAGGGCGGTCGAGGCGTTGTTGTCCTTGGCCTTGGACAGCAGCAGCGCGCTGCGCCCTTCGAAGTCGCGCAGGTTCACGTCGTTGCCCAGCATGGCGCCGTGGATGGTGCCGTTGCTCGACACCGCCAACACCACCTCGGGCTCGGGGTTGTTCCAGCTGGACTTGGGGTGCAGGCCGATATCGGCGCCGTGGCCGACCGCCGACAACGGCTGGGCCTTGGTGAACACTTCGGCGTCCGGGCCGATGCCCACTTCCAGGTACTGCGACCACATGCCCTGCTCCACCAGCAGCACGCGCAGTTCTTCGGCCTGGGCCGAGCCGGGCACGATACGCGACAGGTCGGCGCCGATACGGCTGACCAGGGTGTCGCGAATCGCGTCGGCCTTGGCCGGGTCGCCCTTGGCCTGCTCTTCGACCACACGCTCCAGCAGGCTGGCGGCGAAGGTCACGCCGGCGGCCTTGACCGCCTGCAGGTCGATGGGGGCCAGCAACCATGGCAGGCGCGCATCGCGCTGCTGCGGGTCGCTGTTGGCCAGCAGCGCGGGCAGCTCGATCAACGCCTCGCCCAGCGGCAGTGCGCGCAGGTAGGCGGCCGGGTCGGGTTGTTCGAGCAGGGCCGAGACGGTGGCCACATGGGCACTGATGTCATGCACCGCGCCCGCCCTGACCAGCACCACGGCCGGGCCCTGCTCGGGCAGCCACACCCGCCCTACCCAGCTGCCGGTGGCGAACACGGCGAGATCGTTGCTCAGTGCGAGAGGCGCGTGCGCCTGGTTATGGTTGGTCATGTGTGCACTCTTGTTGTGGTGGTCGGTCATTGCGAAAGCGGCGCAAGTTGCAACTGCGCAGCGGTCTGGTTCAGCGCATCGAGCACCGCCGGCGACAGGCCCAGGCCTTCGCGCAACGCCTGCTCGCGCAGTTTCAGCCCGGCCTGGCCCGGCAGGCGCACCGGGCGCTGCGGGTCGAGCGGACGGCTGGCCAGCACCAACTGGCCAAGGAAGCTGCTCTCGGCGGTAAAGGCCTCAAGCCCGCCGAAGAAGCGCGGGTCGATCACCACTGCGGTGGCCGAGGCGCCCCACTGCTGCGGCGCGTCCTTGCGCCCGTGCCCGGCCAGGCCCGAGGTCAGCGCCTCGACCAGCAGGGCCAGGGCAAAGCCCTTGTGCCCGAAGGCCTGCCCGCCCAATGGCAGCAGGCTGCCCTGGGGCGTGGTGAAGAAGTCGCGCGGGTCGTTGCTCGGCGTGCCGTCGTTACTCATCAGCACGGCGTGGGGCAAGGTGGTGCCGGCATCGCGGCACTGGCCCACCAGGCCGAGGGTGACGCTGGACATGCTCACATCCAGCAGGATCGGCTCGCCCTGGGTCGGAATACCCGCTGCAATCGGGTTGGGGGTGTAGATCGGGTCGATGCCGCCCTGGGCGCACACCAGCCCCACCGACGGGTCGGAGGAATACAGCAGGGCCACCAGGCCACGGTCGGTGTAGGGCTTGAGGTAGGCCGCCAGGCAGCCGATGTGCGAGGCACGGCGCACCACCGAGATGCCGATACCCTGCGCCTGGGCACCCTGCGCGGCGCATGCCAGGGCACGCTCCACGCAGTACGGCCCGAGCACGTAGTGGCCGTCGAACAGCGTGGCGATGCCGCTGCCCTGCAGGTGTTCGAGGTCGGCGGCACGTGCCTTGACCTCACCGCGCTGTACGCCACCGACATAGCGGCTGACCAGGTTCAGGCCGTGGGTGCGGTGCCCCAGCAGCTCGCCCTCGAGCAGCACGCGGGTCACCACCCGGGCCACCTCGGCGTCGGCCCCGGCACCCTCGAACAACTGTTCGACGAACCGGGTCAGCGTGGCCGTGTCGTAGCGCCGGGCTTCAGACATCGCTCAGGCCCTGGCGACTGTACTGGCCATCGACCAGGCGCTGGATACCCAGCGGGTTGGCGTCCTTCAGGGCATCCGGCAGCAACGCGTCGGGCACGTTCTGGTAGCACACCGGGCGCAGGAAGCGGTCGATGGCCAGGGTGCCGACCGAGGTGCCGCGGGCATCGGAGGTGGCCGGGTACGGGCCGCCGTGCACCATCGCGTCACACACCTCCACACCGGTGGGGTAGCCGTTGACCAGCACGCGGCCGACCTTGTCTTCGAGCACGCCGAACAGCTGGGCGAAGGCCGGCAGGTCGTCACCGTCGGCCAGCAGCGTGGCAGTGAGCTGGCCACGCAGGGCGCTGACGGCGCGCAGCAGCTCGGCGTCGTCGGCCACCTGGATCACGATGGTGCAGGGGCCGAACACCTCTTCCTGCAGCAGTTCGTCGTGTTCCAGCAGCAGGCTGACATCGGCGCCGAACAGCTGCGCCTGGGCCTGGTTGCCGGCTTGTGCCTGGCCGCTCAGGTGCTGGATGCCGGGGTGCGCCAGCAGTGCCTGCAGGCCCTTGCCATAGCTGGCCAGGGTGCCGGCGTTGAGCATGGTCTGCGGCGCCTGTTCGGCCAGGTGGCCGCCCAGTTGCTCGATGAAGGTGGTGAAGGCCGGCGAGCGGATGCCCAGCACCAGGCCCGGGTTGGTACAGAACTGGCCACAGCCCTGCACCACCGAGGCGGCCAGTTCCCTGGCCATCTGCGCACCACGGCTGGCCAGTGCCTGCGGCAGCGCCAGTACCGGGTTGATGCTCGACATCTCGGCAAACACCGGGATCGGCTGCGGCCGCGCCGCCGCCATGTCGCACAGGGCACGGCCGCCCTTGAGCGAACCGGTGAAGCCCACGGCCTGGATGCCGGGGTGCTTGACCAGCGCCTCGCCCACACCGCCACCGAAGATCATGTTGAACACGCCGGCCGGCATGCCGGTTTTGTCGGCCGCACGCAGCAGTGCTTCAGCCACGCGCTCGGCAGTGGCCATGTGGCCACTGTGGGCCTTGAACACCACCGGGCAACCGGCTGCCAGCGCTGCGGCGGTGTCGCCGCCAGCGGTGGAGAATGCCAGCGGGAAGTTGCTGGCGCCGAACACCGCCACCGGGCCCACGCCGATGCGGTACTGGCGCAGGTCCGGACGTGGCAGCGGCGTGCGCTCGGGCAGCGCCTGGTCGATGCGCGCACCGTAGAAGTCGCCACGGCGCAGCACCTTGGCGAACAGGCGCATCTGGCCGCTGGTGCGACCGCGCTCCCCCTGGATGCGTGCGCTTGGCAGCGCGGTTTCGCGGCAGGTCAGCGCCACGAAGTCCTCGCCCAGGGCGTCGAGTTCATCGGCAATGGCGTCGAGAAATTCGGCCCGGCGCACGGCCGGCAGGCTGCGAAACAACGGGAAGGCCGCGCTGGCACCGGCAACGGCGCTGTCGACTTCGCCCAGGGTGGCCTGGTGGAAACCGCCCGGCAGGCGTTCGCCGGTGTGGGCGTCGACGCTGTAGACCAGGGTGTCGCCCAGGGCGCTGCGCTGGCCTGCGATGAAGTTGTGTCCGGAAAAGCTCATGTGCATTTCGCCTCTGTAAGGGTGCGGAAAGGTCAATCAGGTCACGGCGCCGATCTGCCACGGCACGAACTCGTTCTGCCCGTAGCCGTGTTGCTCGCTCTTGCTGCGCTGGCCCGATGCGATGCGCAGCATCTGTTCGAAGATGTAGGCGCCGCGTTCTTCAATGCTGGTGGAACCGTCGGCAATGCCGCCGCAGTTCACGTCCATGTCTTCTTCCTGGTGCTCGAACACCCGGTTGTTGGTGGCCAGCTTGATCGACGGCGCCGGGGCGCAGCCGTAGGCCGAACCGCGACCGGTGGTGAAGGCGATCAGGTTGGCGCCGCCGGCGACCTGGCCGGTGGCCGACACCGGGTCGTAGCCGGGGGTGTCCATGAACACCAGCCCCTTGGCGCGCACGGCCTCGGCGTACTGGTACACGTCCACCAGGTTGCTGGAGCCGGCCTTGGCCACGGCGCCCAGGGATTTTTCGAGAATGGTGGTGAGGCCACCGGCCTTGTTGCCGGCCGAGGGGTTGTTGTTGAGCTCGGCGTTCATGCGCTGGCAGTAGTCTTCCCACCAGTGGATGCGCGCGATCAGCTTCTCGCCCACTTCGCGGCTGACCGCACGGCGCGTCAGCAGGTGCTCGGCGCCGTAGATTTCAGGGGTTTCGGACAGGATCGCGGTGCCGCCCGCAGCCACCAGGCGGTCTACCGCATTGCCCAGCGCGGGGTTGGCGGTGATGCCCGAATAGCCGTCGGAACCGCCGCATTGCAGGCCCACGATCAGGTGCCGGGCGCTGACCGGCTCGCGGCGCACCTGGTTGGCGTCGGCCAGCAGCGCCTTGACCTGCTCGATACCGGCGGCGATGGTCTTGGAGGTGCCGCCAATGCCCTGGATGGTGAACGCGCGCAACTGGGCGCCGGCGGTCAGCCCCTGGGTCTGCATCAGGCTTTCGATCTGGTTGGTCTCGCAGCCCAGGCCGATGATCAGCACGGCGGCGAAGTTGGGGTGCACGGCATAGCCGCCCAGGGTGCGGCGCAGCAGGCCCAGGGCTTCGCCGCTGGGATCGACCGCGCAACCGGCACCGTGGGTCAGGGCCACCACGCCATCGACGTTGGGGTAGTCGGCCAGCGCCTCGGGGTGGATATCGCGGCGAAAATGGTCGGCCACGGCACGGGCAACGGTCGCCGAGCAGTTCACCGAGGTCAGGATGCCCACGTAGTTGCGGGTGGCCACCCGCCCGTCGGCACGCACGATGCCTTCGAAGAAGGCTGCCCTGGCCGGCACGCTGTGGGCGTCTTCGCCAAAGGCGTAGTCACGGGCGAAGTCGCCCATCTCCACGTTGTGCACATGCACGTGTTCGCCGGCCTCGATGGGCTGCGAGGCAAAGCCGATGATCTGGCCATAGCGGCGCAGCGCCTCGCCCTGCTCCACGCGCTGGCTGGCCACCTTGTGCCCCGAAGGGATCGACTGGCGCACGGTGACCGCCTCGGCGTCCAGGTGCAGGCCCTCGGGCAGCACCTGGCGGGCAATCAGCACGTTGTCCAGCGGGTTGAGGCGGATGACCGCAGGGTCTTCGCTGCTGCGGGTTCTGGCAATCAGGTGCATGGGACCTCTCAGGGCGCTACGGCAAGCTTCTTGTTATGGCATCACGCCCGTCTTGTGCGGGCGAATCTGCACCAACTGTAAGGAGCCGGCCGGCGTATTCCCAATGAGATGATCCGATCAAGCGATAACCCTGGGTTATCGAAGTGCGAATTCTCGTTTCATTTATAGATCGTTTTATGACCCTCGGCCTGACGGCGCTGGCGGGCGAAGTCCAGCAGGATATCGGCGAACACCTGCGCCGAGCCGGTCAGCGGCTGGTCCTTGCGGGTGATGATGCCGTACTCCAGCGGTGCCAGGTGCAGCGGGGTCTGCAGCTCGCGAAACTGACCGCTGGCCAGCTGCGCCGCCACCATCGAGCGCGGCAGCATGGCGATCATCGGCCCCGACTGCAGCAGTTGCAGGAACATCGGCATCGAGATGGTATCCACGCTGTCGGCGGGGGTGGCGATGTTGGCAGCGCGAAACGCCCGCTCCAGGCGGTCGCGGATCGGCGTGCCGACCGGGTACAGCACCCACGGCCAGTCGCCCAGGGCCTCCAGCGGCGTGACCTCGAGCTGGTTGAGCGGGTGGCTGCTGTTGACCACCAGGCAGAAGGGCTCGGGCTCCAGTGCCTGGAAGTCGAACAACTGGGCGAAGCGCGGTTCGGTGAAGCGCCCGATCATCAGGTCGAGCTTGTTCTGTTCGAGCATCGCCAGCAGGTAGTCGCTGGACTGCTCCACCACTTCTATCGACAGCAGCGGGCTGCGCGCCTTGATCGCGGCAATGGCCTGGGGCAGCACCACCGAGGTGGCGGCGAAGATGCCGCCCACCTTGATGAAGCCGTGCCCGCCCTTGCGCAGGCGATTGACCTGGTCGACGAAGGTGTGCGAGTCGGCCAGCGCGTTCTGCGCATAGCGCACCACGTACTCGCCCAGCTCGGTGGGCGGCATGCTGCGCGGCAGGCGTTCGAACAGGGCAAAGCCGAACTGCTCCTCGAGGTCGCGCAGCATCTTGCTCAGGGCCGGCTGGCTGAGGTTCATGCGCGAGGCGGTGGCGTGCATGTTGCGCGTGCGCGCCAGGGTGTCGATCAGCACCAGGTGCTTGAAGCGCACCCAGTTGCAGAAGCTGGAATGGGTAATGTCCGAGGGCATCGGCTCAGTGCCTCCTGAAGGTGGCGGCGCAGGTCATGTCATTGCGCCCGCAGGTAATGCAGCAGGGTGTTCAGCGCCACCGAGCGTGGGCGCGAACGCAGGGTCAGCAGGCCCAGGTTGACCATGCTGATGGGCAGCTCCACCGGCAGGATGGCGACCATGCCATAGCGCGCATAATGCTCGGCCACGTCGTTGGGCACCACCGCGATCATGTCGGAGGCTTCGAGCATGGCGGTGGTGGCCAGGATCGAGGCGGTCTCGACGATGTCCAGCGACTGCACCATGCCGCCGGCCTGCAGCGCGCTTTCCACGCGCCGGCGCATGGGGCTGCCGAGCGGGTGCAGGATCCAGGTGAGGCTGACCAGGTCGGCCAGTTGCAGCGCCGCGGCGCCGGCCAGCGGGTGCCCTGCCCTGGCGATCACGCGCATCTGCTCGCCGATGTCGAACAGCTCGATGTCCAGGTCCTGGCTGTCACCCTGGTCGGGCAGGCGCCCGAGCACCACGTCGAAGTCGCCGCGCAGCAGCGCCGGCAGCAAGGTGTCGCTGGTGCCCACCTCGATGCTGATGCGCACCTTGGGGTGGTCGCGCTTGTAGGCCAGCACCGCGCCGGTCAGCAGGCGCGGCACCGGGCCCATCACCGTGCCCACCCGCACCAGGCCCATGGCACCGCGGGCCAGTTCGGCGATCTGCGCCTGGGCGTGCTCGAACTCGTGCAGCGCGCCCTGGGCATAGCGGATCATCACCTCGCCATACAGGGTGGGCTGCATGCCCCGGGGCAGGCGCTCGAACAGGCGCACGCCCAGGCGTTCCTCCAACTGCTGCAACAGCAGGCTCGCCGCCGGTTGGGTGGTGTGCATGGCCGCTGCGGCGCGGCGCAGGTTGCCGAACTCGCCCAGGGCGTTGAGCAAGGTGATCTGGCGGCTGGAAATTTTCAGCGCGCCAAGGCTGCGTGGCAGCAGCGGATCGGCTTCAGGGCTCGCAGACATATCGAATTCGGTATCCCTGGTTAGGAAACCGCGATTATGCACGTATCGCTCGGCAACCTACAGTCGGGTCTCCAAGTGGTCACCGAGAACAAGAGCCCGCCATGAGCATTCGAATTACCCACCTGAGCGTTCGCGATATCCGTTTCCCTACCTCGCTGTCGCTCGACGGCTCCGACGCGATGAACAGCGCACCGGACTATTCGGCGTCCTACGTGGTGCTGCACACCGACAGCCCCCTGGAAGGCCACGGCCTGACCTTCACCATCGGCCGCGGCAACGAGATCTGCGTGGCCGCGATCCAGTCGCTGGCACCGATGGTGGTGGGCCTGACCCTGGAAGAGATCACCGCCGACATGGGCGCCTTCTGGCACAACTTCACCGTGGGCGACAGCCAGCTGCGCTGGCTGGGCCCGGAAAAAGGCGTGATCCACCTCGCCACCGCCGCCATCATCAATGCCGTGTGGGACCTGTGGGCCAAGCACGAAGAAAAACCGGTGTGGAAGCTGCTGGCCGACATGAGCCCCGAGCAGCTGGTGCGCTGCCTGGACTTCAGCTACGTCACCGACGTGATCACCCCCGAGGAAGCCATCGCCCTGCTGCGCCGCAATGCGCCGGGCAAGGCCGAGCGCGAGGCGCAGATGCTGCGCGAAGGCTACCCGGGCTACACCACCGCACCGGGCTGGCTGGGCTACAGCGAAGAGAAGATGCGCCAGCTGACCCGCGAGGCCGTGGCCGATGGCTGGACCCACGTGAAGCAGAAAATCGGCGCCAACCTGGAAGACGACATTCGCCGCGCCGGTATCCTGCGTGACGAGCTGGGCTGGGAACGCACCCTGATGATGGACGCCAACCAAGTGTGGGGCGTGGACGAATCGATCGAGAACATGCGCCGCCTGGCCGCCTTCGCACCGCTGTGGATCGAGGAGCCGACCAGCCCCGACGACATCCTCGGCCATGCCACCATTCGCCAGCGCATCGCGCCGATCGGCGTGGCCACCGGCGAGCACTGCCACAACCGTGTGATGTTCAAGCAGATGTTCCAGGCCGGTGCGCTGGACTTCTGCCAGCTCGACGCGGCGCGCCTGGGCGGGCTGAACGAGGTGCTGATCGTGCTGCTGATGGCGGCCAAGTACGACGTGCCGGTGTGCCCGCATGGCGGGGGTGTGGGTTTGTGCGAATACGTGCAGAATATCGCGCTGTTCGACTACATCGGCGTTTCGGCCTCGCTGCACAACCGCGTGCTGGAATACGTCGACCACCTGCACGAGCACTTCATCGACCCGGTGGTGATCCGCCGCGGCCGCTACATGCCACCACTGCGCCCCGGCTACAGCATCGAGATGCACGCCGACACCCTGGAGCGCTACCAGTACCCGAACGGCCCGGTGTGGCTGGACATCGCCCGCACCTGATCGACACCCAAGCCCGCCGCCGCGCCCTGCGCGTCGGCGGGCCGCACCATCAATACCGGGGTTAACAATAATGACAATCCTCAATACCGCGACAGCGGCGGCCGCGCCCGCCGTGCCTGCCGAACAACGCCTGAACAGCCTGCTGCTGCGCAAACTGCTGCCGCTGCTGGTCATCGTCTACGTGATGAGCTTTCTGGACCGCACCAACATTGCCCTGGCCAAGGCCAGCATGGGCATCGACCTGGGGCTGTCGGCCGCTGCCTACGGCCTGGGCGCCGGGCTGTTCTTTCTGACCTACGCGCTGGCCGAGGTGCCAAGCAACCTGATCATGCACCGGGTGGGCGCACGTTTCTGGATCACCCGCATCATGATCACCTGGGGCCTGCTGTCGGCAGGCATGGCGTTCGTGCAGGGCGAGACCTCGTTCTACATCATGCGCCTGCTGCTGGGCGTGGCCGAGGCCGGGCTGTTCCCGGGGGTGATGCTGTACCTGACCTACTGGTTCGACCGCGAACAGCGGGCACGCGCCACCGGTTACTTTCTGCTGGGCGTGTGCCTGGCCAACATCCTCAGCGGGCCGCTGGGCGGTGCGTTGCTGCAGATGGACGGTTTGCTGGGCTGGCATGGCTGGCAGTGGCTGTTCGTGATCGAAGGCCTGCCGGCAGTGGCGCTGGCGTATGTGGTGTGGAAGAAACTGCCTGACGGGCCGGCCTCGGCCAAATGGCTGTCGGAGGCCGACAAGCGCGACATCGAGCAGCGCCTGAGCGCCGAAAAAGCCGCCGCGCCGCCACAGACCCGCCTGAGCCAGATGTTTCGCGACAAGCAGATCTGGCTGGCGATCGCGGTGTACTTCGTGCACCAGATCACCATCTACACGGTGATCTTCTTTCTGCCGGGCATCATCGGCACCTATGGCAACCTGTCGCCGTTCCAGATCGGCCTGCTGACCTCGGTACCGTGGATTGCCGCCGCCATTGGCGCCGCGACCTTCCCGCGCCTGGCCACCACCCCCACCCGCTGCCGGATGATCATGTTCTTCGGCTTGCTGACCATGGCGGCGGGGCTGGTGATTGCCTCGTTCTCCAACTCGTTCATCGGGCTGGTGGGCTTTTCGCTGACGGCGCTGATGCTGTTCGTGGTGCAATCGATCATCTTCGTGTTCCCGTCCAGCCGCCTGAGCGGCAGTGCACTGGCGGCGGGGCTGGCGTTCGTGACCATGTGCGGGCTGTTCGGCGGGTTCGTCGGGCCGTCGGTGATGGGGTTGATCGAGCAGACCACCGGCAGCACGCGCAACGGGCTGTGGGTGATCGCCGGCCTGCTGGTGCTGGCGGCGCTGATCAGCACGCGGTTGCGTCAGGGGCAGGAGGAGAAGGCTCAGGCCTGAGCCCATCTCGAATCGGCGCTGCCTGCATCGCGGGTCAAGCCCGCTCCCACAAGGATCATCGCGGTCCGTGTAGGAGCGGGCTTGACCCGCGATGGCGTTCATATCATTCCGAATGATAGTTACCTTCGCCCCATTCGATTCGTTGTTAATAGTTACAAATCGCAGAATCCGCCCACTCTCAATACATTGGCGGATCTATCCATGGAACACTCACTCAAACCCTTGCGCTATCCCCTTGCTGCCCTGGCACTGGTGGTGATGAGTGCCTGTGGTCGTACCCCGGAGGCCCCGCAAGCGCCCGGTGCGCCGAAAGTCACGGTGGCCAAGGTGCTGGAGCAGCCCATCAACGAATGGGACGAGTTCACCGGCCGCCTCGAAGCCCCCGAAACCGTCGAAGTACGCCCGCGCGTGTCCGGCCAGATCGACCAGGTAGCCTTCACCGAAGGTGCCCAGGTCAAGAAAGGCGACCTGCTGTTCCAGATCGATCCGCGCCCGTTCCAGGCTCAGGTACGCCAACTTGAAGCCCAACTGCAACAAGCCCGCGCCACCGCCACCCGCAGCCAGACCGAAGCCCAGCGCGGCGAGCGCCTGCGCAGCAGCAACGCGATTTCCGCCGAACTCGCCGAGTCGCGCACCAGTGCCGCCGCCGAAGCCCGCGCCGGGGTGGCCGCGATCCAGGCGCAGCTGGACCTGGCCAGGCTGAACCTGAGCTTCACCCGCGTGACCGCGCCCATCAGCGGCCGTGTCAGCCGCGCCGAGTTCACCGCCGGCAACATCGTCACCGCCGATGTCACCGCGCTCACCAGCGTGGTGTCCACCGACAAGGTCTACGCCTACTTCGACGCCGACGAGCGCGTGTACCTCAAGTACACCCAGCTGGCCCGCGACGGCCAGCGCGGCCAGAGCACCCCGGTGTACCTGGGCCTGTCCAACGAAACCGGCAACCCGCACCTGGGCCAGATGAACTTCGTCGACAACCAGGTCAACCCCAAGACCGGCACTATTCGCGGTCGCGCGGTGTTCGACAACAGCGACGGCCAGTTCACCCCCGGGCTGTACGCACGCCTGAAACTGGTCGGCAGCGCCACCTATTCGGCCGTGCTGATCAACGACGAGGCCGTGGGCACCGACCTGGGCAAGAAGTTCGTGCTGGTGATGGACAAGGACAACAAGGCCGATTACCGCGCCGTGGAGCTGGGCCCCAAACTCGAAGGCCTGCGTATCGTGCGCAGCGGCCTGAGCAAGGAAGACCGCATCGTGGTCAAGGGCCTGCAGCGTGTACGCCCTGGCTCGCCGGTCAGCCCTGAAGAAACCCCGATGGCCAGCGACACCACCCTCGCCGCCCTCGCCCAGCAACGCCAGGCCCTGGAAGCCAGCACCCCGAGCAAGCCGGTCACGGTCAAGCTCGCCAGTGCCGCGGCACCACGCGGTTAAGGGACCAGACCGATGAATTTTTCCCAGTTCTTCATTACCCGGCCGATCTTCGCCGCCGTGCTGTCGCTGCTGATCCTGATCGCCGGCAGCATCTCGCTGTTCCAGCTGCCGATCAGCGAATACCCCGAGGTGGTACCGCCCACCGTGGTGGTGCGCGCCAACTTCCCCGGTGCCAACCCCAAGGTGATCGGCGAAACCGTGGCCGCGCCGCTCGAGCAGGCCATCACCGGTGTCGAGAACATGCTGTACATGTCCTCGCAGTCCACCGCCGACGGCAAGATCACCCTGACCATCACCTTCGCCCTGGGCACCGACCTGGACAACGCGCAGGTGCAGGTGCAGAACCGTGTGACCCGCACACAGCCCAAGCTGCCCGAGGAAGTCACGCGTATCGGTATCACCGTCGACAAGGCCTCGCCCGACCTGACCATGGTGGTGCACCTGACCTCGCCGGATAACCGCTACGACATGCTCTACCTGTCCAACTACGCGATCCTCAACATCAAGGACGAGCTGGCTCGCCTGGGTGGCGTGGGTGACGTGCAGCTGTTCGGCATGGGCGACTACTCGCTGCGCGTGTGGCTGGACCCGAACAAGACCGCCTCGCGCAACCTGACTGCCAGCGACGTGGTGGCTGCCATTCGCGAGCAGAACCGCCAGGTGGCCGCCGGCCAGCTCGGTTCGCCGCCCGCCCCCGGGGCCACCAGCTTCCAGCTGTCGGTCAACACCCAGGGCCGCCTGGTGAGCGAAGAGGAATTCGAGAACATCATCATCCGCTCCGGCGCCGACGGTGAAATCACCCGCCTCAAGGACATCGCCCGGGTGGAGCTGGGCTCCAGCCAGTACGCCCTGCGTTCGCTGCTCAACAATCAGCCGGCGGTGGCGATCCCGATCTTCCAGCGCCCTGGCTCCAACGCCATCGAGATCTCCGACGAAGTACGCGCCAAGATGGCCGAGCTGAAGAAGGACTTCCCCGAGGGCATGGACTACAGCATCGTCTATGACCCCACCGTGTTCGTGCGCGGCTCGATCGAAGCGGTGGTGCACACCCTGTTCGAGGCGCTGATCCTGGTGGTGCTGGTGGTGATCCTGTTCCTGCAGACCTGGCGCGCCTCGATCATCCCGCTGGTGGCGGTACCGGTCTCGCTGATCGGCACCTTTGCGGTGATGCACCTGTTCGGCTTCTCGCTCAACGCGCTGTCGCTGTTCGGGCTGGTGCTGGCCATCGGTATCGTGGTGGACGACGCCATCGTGGTGGTGGAGAACGTGGAGCGCAACATCGAGCTGGGGCTCAACCCGCTGGAGGCGACCAAGCGCGCCATGAGCGAAGTGACCGGGCCGATCATCGCCACCGCGCTGGTGCTGTGCGCGGTGTTCATCCCGGCGGCGTTCATCTCCGGCCTGACCGGGCAGTTCTACAAGCAGTTCGCCTTGACCATCGCGATTTCCACGGTGATCTCGGCGTTCAACTCGCTGACCCTGTCGCCGGCGCTGGCTGCGGTGTTGCTCAAGGGCCATCACGCCCCCAAGGACCGCTTCTCGAAACTGCTCGACCGCCTGCTCGGCGGCTGGCTGTTCAAGCCGTTCAACCGCTTCTTCGAGCGTGCCAGCCATGGCTACGTGGGCACCGTGGGCCGCGTGATCCGCAGCAGCGGCATCGCCCTGTTCGTGTACGCCGGGCTGATGGTGCTGACCTGGATGGGCTTTGCCGCCACCCCGACCGGTTTCGTGCCCGCCCAGGACAAGCAGTACCTGGTGGCCTTCGCGCAACTGCCGGATGCGGCCAGCCTTGACCGCACCGAATCGGTCATCAAGAAGATGAGCGAGTTCGCCCTCAAGCAACCGGGTGTGGCCGACTCCATCGCCTTCCCGGGCCTGTCGATCAACGGGTTCACCAACAGCCCCAACAGCGGCATCGTGTTCGTCGCACTCAAGTCGTTCGACCAGCGCAAGGACCCCAGCCAGTCGGCCGCGGCGATTGCCGCCACGTTGAACGCGCAGTACGCCGACATCCAGGAAGCCTACATCGCGATCTTCCCGCCACCGCCGGTTCAGGGGCTGGGTACCATCGGCGGTTTCCGCCTGCAGATCGAAGACCGTGGCAACCTGGGCTACGAGGCGCTGTACAAGGAAACCCAGAACATCATCGCCAAGAGCCACAACGTGCCGGAGCTGGCCGGGCTGTTCACCAGCTACCAGGTGAATGTGCCGCAGGTGGATGCCGCCATCGACCGTGAGAAGGCCAAGACCCACGGTGTGGCGATCAACGATATCTTCGACACCCTGCAGATCTACCTGGGCTCGCTGTACGCCAACGACTTCAACCGCTTTGGCCGTACCTACCAGGTCAACGTGCAGGCCGAGCAGCAGTTCCGCCTGGATGCCGAGCAGATCGGCCAGCTCAAGGTGCGCAACAACCAGGGCGAGATGATCCCGCTGGCGACCTTCATCAAGGTCAGCGACACCTCCGGGCCGGACCGCGTGATGCACTACAACGGCTTCATCACCGCCGAGATCAACGGTGGCGCAGCACCCGGCTACAGCTCCGGCCAGGCCGAACAGGCCATGGCAAAACTGCTCAAGGAAGAGCTGCCCAACGGCATGACCTTCGAATGGACCGAGCTGACCTATCAGCAGATCCTGGCCGGCAACACCGCGCTGTTCGTGTTCCCGCTGTGCGTGCTGCTGGCGTTCCTGGTACTGGCTGCCCAGTACGAGAGCTGGAGCCTGCCGCTGGCGGTGATCCTGATCGTGCCGATGACCCTGCTGTCGGCCATTACCGGGGTGATCCTGTCCGGTGGCGACAACAACATCTTCACCCAGATCGGCCTGATCGTACTGGTGGGGCTGGCGTGCAAGAACGCGATTCTTATCGTCGAGTTCGCCAAGGACAAGCAGGCCGAAGGGCTCGACCCGCTGGCTGCGGTGCTGGAAGCCTGCCGGCTGCGGCTGCGCCCGATCCTGATGACCTCGTTCGCCTTCATCATGGGTGTGGTGCCGCTGGTGTTCTCCTCCGGGGCCGGCGCCGAAATGCGCCATGCCATGGGTGTGGCGGTGTTCTCCGGGATGATCGGGGTGACGATTTTCGGCCTGTTGCTGACCCCGGTGTTCTTTGTGTTGATCCGTCGTTATGTAGAGCGCAGCGAGGCCCGCAAGGCGGCCCGCCAGCTGCAGCTGGAGAACCAGGCATGAACCACTTGAAACTGTGGGCACCGAGCCTGCTGGTGCTGGCCCTGGCCGCCTGTGCGGTCGGCCCGGACTACCAGGCCCCGCACACCGACGCCGCGCACCTGGCGGCGGCCGATGCGCAGGAGGCCAAGGCGGCCTTCGACCGCACCCGCTTCGATGCGATCTGGTGGCGTCAGTTCGACGACCCGGTCCTCAACCAGCTGGTGAGCCAGTCGCTGGCCGACAACCGCGAGCTGCGCGTGGCGTTTGCGCGCCTGAAGGCGGCGCGGGCGATCCGTGACGATGTGAGCAACGATGCGCTGCCCACCGTCACCAGCCGCGCCAGCAGCGACCTGGGCAAGGGTCAGATACCTGGCCAGACCGACCGCCGGGTCAACAGCGAGCGCTACGACCTGGGCCTGGACATGGCCTGGGAGCTTGACCTGTTCGGCCGCATTCAGCGCCAGCTGGAAGCCAGCGAGGCGCAGGAGGCCGCGGCCCAGGCCGACCTGCAACAATTGCAGGTGAGCCTGATTGCCGAGCTGGTTGATGCTTATGGACAACTGCGCGGTGCGCAGTTGCGCGAGAAGATAGCCCTGGCCAACCTCAAGACCCAGCAGGATTCGCGCGGCATTACCGAAACCCTGCGTGATGCGGGGGTTGGCAACGAACTGGACGTGGTGCGCGCCGATGCGCGCCTGGCGGCGGTAGAGGCCAGCGTGCCGCAGCTGCAGGCCGAGCAGGTGCGTGCGCGCAACCGCATCGCCACCTTGCTGGGGCAGCGGCCGGATGCGTTGAGTGTCGACCTGTCGCCGGCGCAGTTGCCGGCGATTGCCAAGGCCCTGCCGATTGGCGACCCGGGCGAACTGCTCAAGCGTCGCCCGGATGTGCGCAGTGCCGAGCGCCAGCTGGCGGCGGCCACGGCGAATGTTGGGGTGGCCACGGCCGACCTGTTCCCGCGGGTGAGCCTGAGCGGCTTCCTGGGCTTTACCGCAGGGCGTGGTTCGCAGTTGGGGTCGAGTGCGGCGCAGGCGTGGGCACTGGGCCCGAGCATCACCTGGGCGGCGTTCGACCTGGGCAGTGTGCGGGCGCGTCTGCGCGGCGCGAATGCCGAGGCCGAGGGTGCGTTGGCGACCTATGAGCAGCAGGTGCTGCTGGCGTTGGAAGAGTCGGAGAATGCGTTCAGCGATTACGCCAAGCGTCAGCAACGGCTGATGGCGCTGCTGCGCCAGAGCGAGGCGAGCCGCAAGGCCGCGGACCTGGCGTCGATTCGTTACCGTGAAGGTACGGTGGATTACCTGGTGCTGCTGGATGCCGAGCGTGAACGGCTTACTGCCGAGGACGCGCAGGCGTTGGGCGAGGTGGACCTGTATCGCGGGATCGTGGCGATCTACAAGGCACTCGGTGGTGGCTGGCAGACCGACAGCGTGGCTGCGGCGAACTGATTCAGAGCTCCTTTGGTTGGTTAGCACCGACCACTTTGCCCCGCCATTGGCGGGGCTTTTTTTTGTGGCCTGAACGCAGTTTGCCTGTCGCCGTACGGCAAATCGCGGGTCAAGCCCGCTCCCACAACGGCTACGGTGATCCTTGTGGGAGCGGGCTTGACCCGCGATTGGGCATAACTGTCAGTAGTAGGCGTTTTCTTTCTGCGAATGGTCGGTCACGTCACGCACGCCCTTGAGCTCCGGAATGCGTTCGAGCAAGGTGCGCTCGATGCCTTCGCGCAAGGTCACGTCGGCCTGGCCGCAACCCTGGCAACCACCGCCGAACTGCAGCACCGCAATGCCGTCCTCGACTACTTCGATCAGGTTGACCTGACCGCCGTGGCTGGCCAGCCCCGGGTTGATCTCGGTTTGCAGGTAGTAGTTGATGCGCTCGTTGATCGGGCT
Organism: Pseudomonas sp. FBF18; assembly: GCF_024261405.1. Classification (NCBI taxonomy): domain Bacteria; kingdom Pseudomonadati; phylum Pseudomonadota; class Gammaproteobacteria; order Pseudomonadales; family Pseudomonadaceae; genus Pseudomonas; species Pseudomonas sp. FBF18. The sequence goes on from NZ_QKRS01000004.1 coordinate 187,816, forward strand.
GTCGGCATTGACCATTGGCACCTTGGCGTTCGGCGCCTTGATGGTCAGCTGGCCGCCCATGCGGTCGGTGGCGTAGTCCACCACCGCATCCTCCAGAAACGGGATGCTGACCGCATCCAGGTAGGCGGTGAAGGACTTGAGCCCCACCGCTTCGTCTTCCGGCTTTTCTTCACCTGGCTTGCAGTAGGCAATGCAGGTTTCGGCGTAGCTCGTACCCGGCTGGGTAATGAAAATGCGAATGCCAATGCCTGGGGTATTCTGCTTTTCCAGCAGATCGGCCAGGTAATCGTGCGCGGCGTCGGTAATCGTTATGGCGCTCATGTAAGTTCCTCACAGACTTGTGCGCAGTTTACGCCAACACGGCCGGCGAACAAAGTCCTAGTAATTCTGTCGGGAAAGTGCCACCGGCACCGCCGGGCCCAGACGCGCCTCGAACCAGCCGCTCATGCGCCGGTACAGGCCCTTTTCCAGCCAGCGGTAACTGGCCCACGACGCCCCGCCGATCAGCGGCACGCACAGCGCGAACACCAGGTAGGGGTTGAGCCCCAGACGCTTGCTGGCAAACCAGCCGCCGTACAGCACCAGCACATGGATCAGGTACACCGAATAGGAGCAGTCGCCCAGTGCCTTGAGCACCCGGTTGCCCTTGAAATACGGCTCCAGCGAGATGCACGCCAGCACGATCAGCGCGCTCGGCAGGCCCCAGTGCAGCAGGCGCGACGAATTATCCAGGCGATAGATCGCCACCGATGCGGCCGCCAGGGTCAGCAATGGCAGCCACAGCCCCTGGGCAATCCAGCCGCGTCGGTAGAGCACGCCGATGGCTACGCCCAGCAGGAACTCGTAGATGATGTTGTTGCTGTAGAACCGCCCCAGCACGCCCAGGCCGGTGAGCACCTCGCTGACCGCGAACAGCGCCAGCGCCACCAGCCACAGGTGATGGCGCTGGCGCACCAGGAACACCAATGAGAACAGCAGGTAGAAGAACATCTCGTAGTTCAGCGTCCAGCCCACGTTGAGCGTGGGGTACAGGCCATAGCCGCCGGGGTTTTCCGCCGGAATGAACAGCAGCGACAGCAGCAGGTGCGACAGCTCCAGGGTCTGGTGCGGCATCCACTGGCTGGCCACCACCAGCAGCAGCGCCATCAGGCCGGTATAGAACCAGTAGGCCGGCACGATGCGCAGCACCCGGTTGAGCAGAAAGCGCCGGGGCGCCATGGGTTTGTCGCGGGTCGAGAGGTAGATCACCAGCCCGCTGATGACGAAGAAGATGTCCACCCCGACCGCACCGCGATCGGCCAGAAACTGCCCTACCGGGCCGCTGGCCTTGAAGTCGAAGAAGATCTGCATGAAGTGGTGACAGACCACCACCCAGGCGGCGAGCGCCCTCAATGCCTGAAGCGAAAACAGCATGTCGATTCCCGTCTCTCGTTACCCCACCCTGGCCCCGCACAAATCGGGACCGCTTGCGGGTGGGACTACGAAAGGCCGGGAAAGATCAGCCCGATCTGCCCGGCGGTTGCCTCAGAGGTTCTCGTAGCGGTTCATGTCGAGCACGCCGGCCTCCACCGGATCGGTCTGCTGGATGTAGCGGCTCAGGTCATGAAAGTACTGCCAGAACTGCGGGTGGCTGCGGCGCACGCCCCAGCGCATGACGATGCGCTCGAAGCGGGCCGGATCGTCCCGCGCCGCCTCCATGTCCTCGACCCACTCGGGCACGTCGCTGGCCGGAATGTTGAACATGAAGTTGGGGTAGCTGCTCATCACCCCCGGGTAGAGGGTCAGGGTGTCCAGCCCCGGCTGGTAGCGGTAGGCCTCGCCGAGCATGAACGCCACGTTGCTGTGGGCGCGGTTGCGCAGCAGGCTGTAGACCTTGCGCTGGCCGCCCTGCCCTTCGATGCGCAGCATGGTCGCCTCGGGCAACTGGCCGATCACCTTGAGCCCGGCCGCCGGGCGCGAGGCCAGCCGGCTCAGGGCCTGCTCCACGTCACGGAACTCCTCGCTGCCGGGCAGCGAGCAGTACGCGCCCTGGCAGCGGTTGATCGGGTCGGGCGCGGCGTTCAGGCTGCCGGTGCGCTCCACCAGCTTGAGGCCGAAGTCGCGCTTGGGGTCGCGCGGGTCGAGCTTGAGGGCGGTCGGGGTCTTGCTGTCGATCGCCTCGTAGTCCAGCCACATCTTGACCTTGCCGCTGTTCTGGTACCAGTCGCCGAGGATGTCGCTGCGCTGCTTGGCCGGCATCAGGCGCAGGAAGTTGACCTCGGCCCCGTTGCGGATCAGGTCGAAGTACAGGCGCGTCTGCGCCTGGTGCGAGACGTTGCCGTACACGTCGAAATTCACCGCCAGCTGGTAATAGGTGCGCTCGAACAGCGGGTAGTCGAACAGCCACAGGGTCTTGGGCACATCACCGATCAGGCCCTTGCTCACCGAGGCGCTGTCGAAGTGGCGGAAGATGGTCAGCAAGGCATTGTCGTTGCCGGCCCACAGGCTCGACCAGCTCGGTGGCGGCAGGTCGGCATAGGCGTCGCGGCGCAGTTTTTCGTACTCGTTGCGCTTGTCGCGGTAGGCGTGCCACAGGGTCAGGATGCTGCCCACGTCGTCGATCTGACCGGGCATCGCCAACAGGGGCGTGGCCTTGCCGCGGTACTCGGCATCGGTGATGTAGCGGTCGTGTGCCGGCTCCTGGAACAGGGTCCAGAAGTTGTCGCGGATCACGTCGGTGGCGATCTGCCCACGGCATACCGGGCCGCGAATGAAGGTGCGCACGAAGTACTCGGCGTTATCGAGCATGAACTGGTAGCGCGCTATCGCCGGGATCGCCTCGAAGGTCTCGAACGGGTTGGCGCGGTGGCGCGGGCCGTAGCCAGGCAAGGCCGTGGCATGCCAGTCGCCGCTGTAGAACAGCTGCTTGACGCGCTTGAGCTTGTTCGGCCCCATCGGGTAGGTGATGTGGGTCTTGTGCACGATCACGCCCTGCACGGGCATCAGGCGGTAGTAGAAGTCGGTGCCGGGCGGATCGTTGGGGCGGCGTGTGGCGATCAGGTCGATCGGCTGGCCGCTGGGCGTGCGCGAGCGTACCCACTGGAAGAAGTGGCCCTGCTCGCCGCCGACAAAGTAGATGTGCGCCAGGAACAGGTGCTCGTACAGCCAGCGCCCCACCAGCGCCTCGGTGGACCCGGGGCGGTTGAGCAGCGCCTCCCATTCGGTGATCTGCGCGGCCTCGCTGGCACTTGGCTGGATCGGGTTGTACTCCACCGGCGCACCGGCGGCGAACCAGCGCTGCAGGGTCTGGTACTCGGCATCGGTAAGGCCGGTGACGGCCAGCGGCATGCCCTCCCTGGGGTGGGCGCCGGCGTAGGCGTCGAACTCGCCGGGCAGCGGGCACATGTTGTTGCGGTTGAGCCCCAGCACGATCTCCTCGGGCAGCTTGGCGTTGGGGGTGAGCGGCGTGTTGTGGCCCAGCTCGAGCATGCGCGCCATCAGCGCGGCCTGGCTGCCCTGGCTGTCGAGCACCGAACTGAAGCCCTTGCGCTGCCAGGCCTCGACGCTGTGCGCGTCGTAGAACAGCCGGGTCGGCGCGACCGCCGTACTGCGGTCGCCCTGATACACAGGCACCTTGGAGGCACCGCGCGCGGCGCCCTCGGCACTGCCCAGGTTCAGCTGGCAGGCCGCGTCGTTGCAGGCATGGCAGGCAACGCACTTCTCGGTGAAGATCGGTTGGATGTCCCGGGTATAGGAAATAGCCGGGCTTGTGACGGGGGCTTGTCCGAGCGCCGCGCCGCTGATGAGCAGTGCGAAGGCGCCGGCAAGTAAACGATGCACCATGTGCCGAATGTCCTGGGTATTGATAGCTTCACGATTCTACCGGTGGCGGCAGCGTGCCAACATGAATCAAATTCATGCAAACCGGCAACACGCCTAAAAACCGCGCAGGTTTGTTATTATTCCGCAACTTTTGTATTTGCCCGACCAGGTAGTCCTATGTCTGACCGCAGCGCCCGTTACCAAGCACTTCAGCAAGCCCTCAAAGAGCGCATACTGATCCTCGATGGCGGCATGGGTACTATGATCCAAAGCTACCGCCTGGAGGAACACGACTATCGTGGCACGCGCTTTGCCGACTGGCCTAGCGACGTCAAGGGTAACAACGACCTGCTGCTGCTTTCGCGCCCCGACGTGATCGCGGCCATCGAGAAAGCCTACCTGGATGCCGGCGCCGACATCCTCGAAACCAACACCTTCAACGCCACCCAGGTATCCCAGGCCGACTACGGCATGGAATCGCTGGTGTACGAACTCAACGTGGAAGGTGCGCGCATCGCCCGCCAGGTGGCCGATGCCAAGACCCTCGAAACCCCCGACAAGCCGCGCTTCGTCGCCGGGGTGCTGGGCCCCACCAGCCGGACCTGCTCGATCTCCCCGGATGTCAACGACCCCGGCTACCGCAACGTCACCTTCGACCTGCTGGTGGAAAACTACATCGAGGCCACCCGCGGCCTGATCGAGGGCGGCGCCGACCTGATCCTGATCGAGACCATCTTCGACACCCTCAATGCCAAGGCGGCGATCTTCGCCGTGCAGCAGGTGTTCGAGGACGACGGCATCGAGCTGCCGATCATGATCTCGGGCACCATCACCGACGCCTCGGGCCGTACCCTCTCGGGCCAGACCACCGAGGCGTTCTGGAACTCGGTGCGCCACGCCAACCCGATCTCGGTGGGCCTGAACTGCGCACTGGGCGCCAAGGATCTGCGCCCCTACCTCGAAGAGCTGTCGAACAAGGCCGGCACCCACGTTTCGGCGCACCCCAACGCCGGCCTGCCGAACGCCTTCGGCGAGTACGACGAGACCCCGGCCGAAACCGCCGCGGTGATCGAAGAGTTCGCCGCCAGTGGCTTTCTGAACATCATCGGCGGTTGCTGCGGCACCACCCCGGGGCATATCCAGGCCATCGCCGAGGCAGTGGCCAAGTACCCGCCACGGGCGATCCCCGAGATTCCCAGGGCCTGCCGCCTGTCGGGCCTGGAGCCGTTCACCATCGACCGCAGCTCGCTGTTCGTCAACGTCGGCGAACGCACCAACATCACAGGTTCCGCCCGCTTCGCGCGGCTGATCCGTGAAGAGAACTACACCGAGGCGCTGGAAGTGGCCCTGCAGCAGGTCGAGGCCGGCGCCCAGGTGATCGACATCAACATGGACGAAGGGATGCTCGATTCCCAGGCGGCCATGGTCAAGTTCCTCAACCTGATCGCCGGCGAACCCGACATCTCCCGGGTGCCGATCATGATCGACTCCTCCAAGTGGGAAGTGATCGAGGCCGGCCTCAAGTGCATCCAGGGCAAGGGCATCGTCAACTCGATCTCGATGAAGGAAGGCGTCGAGGCGTTCAAGCACCATGCCCGCCTGTGCAAGCGCTACGGCGCCGCCGTGGTGGTGATGGCCTTCGACGAGGTCGGCCAGGCCGATACCGCCGCCCGCAAGCGCGAGATCTGCAAGCGCAGCTACGACATCCTGGTCGATGAGGTGGGCTTCCCGCCCGAAGACATCATCTTCGACCCGAACATCTTCGCCGTGGCCACCGGCATCGAGGAACACAACAACTACGCGGTGGACTTCATCGAGGCCTGTGCCTACATCCGCGACCACCTGCCGTATGCACTGACCTCCGGCGGGGTATCCAACGTGTCGTTCTCGTTCCGTGGCAACAACCCGGTGCGCGAGGCGATCCACTCGGTGTTCCTCTACCACGCGATCCAGAACGGCCTGACCATGGGCATCGTCAACGCCGGCCAGCTGGAGATCTACGACGAGATCCCGGCGCTGCTGCGCGAGAAGGTCGAGGACGTGGTGCTCAACCGCACCCCCGACGGCACCGATGCGCTGCTGGCGATTGCCGACGACTACAAGGGCGGCGGCGCGGTCAAGGAGGTCGAGAACGAGGAGTGGCGTTCGCTGCCGGTGGACAAGCGCCTCGAGCACGCCCTGGTCAAGGGCATCACCGCGTTCATCGTCGAGGACACCGAGGAGTGCCGCCAGCAGTGCGCGCGCCCCATCGAGGTGATCGAGGGGCCGCTGATGAGCGGCATGAACGTGGTGGGCGACCTGTTCGGCGCAGGCAAGATGTTCCTGCCCCAGGTGGTCAAGTCGGCGCGGGTGATGAAGCAGGCGGTGGCTCACCTGATCCCGTTCATCGAACTGGAAAAAGGCGACAAGCCCGAGGCCAAGGGCAAGATCCTGATGGCCACGGTCAAGGGCGACGTGCACGACATCGGCAAGAACATCGTCGGCGTGGTGCTCGGCTGCAACGGCTACGACATCGTCGACCTGGGCGTGATGGTACCGGCCGAGAAGATCCTGCAGGTGGCGCGCGAGCAGAAGTGCGACATCATCGGCCTGTCGGGGCTGATCACCCCGTCGCTGGACGAAATGGTGCACGTGGCCCGCGAGATGCAGCGCCAGGACTTCCACCTGCCGCTGATGATCGGGGGGGCAACCACCTCCAAGGCGCATACCGCGGTGAAGATCGAGCCCAAGTACAGCAACGACGCGGTGGTCTACGTGACCGACGCCTCGCGTGCGGTGGGCGTGGCCACGCAGTTGCTGTCCAAAGAGCTCAAGCCGGCCTTCGTGCACAAGACCCGCGAGGACTACGTGGAGGTGCGCGAACGCACCGCCAACCGCAGCGCGCGCACCGAGCGCCTGAGCTATGCGCAGTCGATCGAGGCCAAGCCGAAGTACGACTGGTCTGACTACCAGCCGGTGGCACCGACCTTTACCGGTACCCGCGTGCTGGAGAACATCGACCTCAAGGTGCTGGCCGAGTACATCGACTGGACGCCGTTCTTCATCTCCTGGGACCTGGCTGGCAAGTACCCGCGCATCCTCAACGACGAGGTGGTGGGCGAAGCGGCCACCGCCCTGTTCGCCGATGCACAGGAAATGCTGGCCAAGCTGATCGACGAGAAGCTGATCAGTGCCCGCGCGGTGTTCGGCTTCTGGCCGGCCAACCAGGTGGCGCACGACGACATCGAGGTGTACGGCGATGACGGCCAGCCCCTGGCCCTGCTGCACCACCTGCGCCAGCAGACGATCAAGCCCGACAGCAAGCCCAATTTCTGCCTGGCCGACTTCGTGGCGCCCAAGGACAGCGGCATCACCGACTACGTGGGCGGCTTCATCACCACCGCCGGCATCGGCGCCGAGGAAGTGGCCAAGGCCTACCAGGACAAGGGCGACGACTACAGCTCGATCATGGTCAAGGCCCTGGCCGACCGCCTGGCCGAGGCCTGCGCCGAGTGGCTGCACGAGCAGGTGCGCAAGGAGTACTGGGGCTATGCCAAGGACGAGCACCTGGACAACGAGGCGCTGATCAAGGAGCAGTACGCGGGTATCCGCCCTGCCCCGGGCTACCCGGCGTGCCCGGACCACACCGAGAAGGAAACCCTGTTCCGCCTGCTCGACGGCACGGCGATCGGCGAGACCGGCCCGAGCGGCGTGTTCCTCACCGAGCACTTCGCGATGTTCCCGGCGGCGGCGGTCAGCGGCTGGTACTTTGCCCACCCGCAGGCGCAGTACTTTGCCGTGGGCAAGGTCGACAAGGACCAGGTCCAGAGCTACACCGCGCGCAAGGGGCAGGACCTGGCGGTAACCGAGCGCTGGCTGGCGCCCAACCTGGGGTACGACAACTAAGCGCTGGTGAGGTAAGGGTCTACACTGAGCTGAAGCCTTTTACAGGAGCAGATCATGGAAGACCCGGCCGAACACAAACCGCCGACCTTCTGGCAAATGCTGCACAGCGTGCTGGCTGCAGCCTTTGGCGTGCAGACCGGCAAGAACCGCGCCCGCGACTTCACCCACGGCAAGCCCGCGCACTTCATTGCGCTGGGCACGGCCTTCACGCTGGTGTTCATCCTGGTGCTGATAGGGCTGGTTCAGCTGGCGATGCACCTGACGGCACGCTGAATCTGTTCTGCCCCCATCGCGGGTCAAGCCCGCTCCCACACGGGCATTGCTGATCCGTGTGGGAGCGGGTTGACCCGCGGTAGGCCGCAATCGACCTTCAGGGCTCCAGCCCGATCCCGCGCAGTATCACACTGGTCACCGTCTGCAACGCCCGCTCGAACTGCGGTTCGCTCAGCGGCTGGTGCGCGTTGAGCAGGTTCACCTGGTGGCTGAAGTCGGCGTAGTGCTGGGTCGAGGCCCAGATCATGTACAGCAGCCCCGAGGGCTCCACCGGCAGAATCCGCCCGTCCTCGACCCACTGGCGAATCTTGCCCTCCTTGAGCTTGGCCCATCCGTACAGGCTGTCATCCAGCGCCGCCCCCAGGTGCGGCGCACCGTGGATGATCTCGTTCGCCCACACCTTGGAACCGTGCGGGCGGGTCCAGGAATGGTTCATCTTGGCGCGGATATAGGTGCTGAGCACGATGCGCGGGTCATCGTAGAGCTCGAAGCACAGGGCGTCCTGCTTCCACACTTCCAGCAAGCCGAACAGCACCGCCTGGTACAGCTCGGCCTTGGTGCTGAAGTAATAGTGCACGTTGCTGCGCGGCAGCGCGGCGGCCTCGGCGATGTCGGCCATGGCCGTGCCGGCAAAGCCCTTCTCGGCAAAGACCTTTTCTGCTGCCAGCAGGATGCTGTCGACATTGCGCTGGCGAATGCTGTGCTTGTGCGCGGCCATGGGCGGGTCCGTTGCGGATGACCCTGCAAGGCTACCACCGCCAGGGCAATTCGTGCCGCACGCTCAAAAAAGTTGTGCCGCGGGCGGTGTTTTTCAGCGCCGTGCGCTGTCCGATACTGCGCATCACGGCATTACATCCCAAAGAAGAGGACGCACTCCATGACTATTCCCCTGCTCGGCCTGGGCACCTTCCGGCTCAAGGACCAGGTGGTCATCGACTCGGTCAGCCAGGCCCTCGAACTGGGCTACCGGGCCATCGACACCGCGCAGATCTACGGCAACGAGGCCGACGTCGGGCACGCCATCGCCACCAGCGGCGTTGCACGCAACGAGCTGTTCCTGACCAGCAAGATCTGGACCGAGAAGCTGGGCGCCGACAAGCTGATCCCCAGCCTGAAAGAGAGCCTGCACAAGCTGGGCACCGACTATCTGGACCTGACCCTGATCCATTGGCCGTCGCCCAAGGGCGCCGTGCCGGTGGCCGAGTTCATGGGCGCCCTGCTCGAAGCGAAGCGCCAGGGCCTGACCCGCCAGATCGGCGTGTCCAACTTCACCATCGCCTTGCTGCGTCAGGCCATCGAGGTGGTGGGCGCCGAACAGATCGCCACCAACCAGATCGAGCTGCACCCCTACCTGCAGAACCGCACGCTGGTGGATTTCATGCACGAACAGGGCATCGCGGTGACCTCCTACATGACCCTGGGCTATGGCAAGGTGCTGCACGATCCGCTGATCCAGCAGATCGCCGAACGTCATGGCGCCACCCCGGCGCAGGTGGCCCTGGCCTGGGCGATGCAGCTGGGCTATGCGGTGATCCCCTCCTCGACCCGGCGTGAAAACCTGGCCAGCAACCTGAAGGCAGCAGAGCTGCGCCTGAGCGAACAGGACATGGCACAGATTGCCGGCCTGGACAAGGGCGAGCGCCTGGTCGACCCCGAGTCGCTTGCACCCGCCTGGGACTGATCAACCGCGGTCGGTGCACACCTTGGCCAGTTTCAGGTACTGCACGGTGTGCTGCCGGCCGGCAGAGTCCACGTAGGTCATGTACGCCTTCACCACGTCGCAGACCTCGGTGGCCGGCTCGTCCAGTTGCACCACGCGCGCCACGTCCAGTGGCATGCCGTACTGATAGACCGTGGTCGTCTGGGCCTGGGCGGCACCGGCCAGCAACAGCGCCAGGGGCAGCAGCATTCGCAGCGTCATGACAGTTCTCCCGTGAAATGGAAGGCACGCCCGGCACCGGCGCGCGCCGACCCTTTCAGTGTGGTGCCATGCCTGCCCTGGCGTCGCTTTCGCGGATCAACGGCATGCCCATCGCCTGCGCATAGCCGCTGGGGGCGAAGCGCCAGGTCACCAGCAGCATCAGCAGCACCGTCACGCTCAGCAGCAGCCAGGAGGCCTGGAAGTCGCCGCTGACGTCGCGCAACCAGCCGGTGACGTAAGGCACGATGCCGGTGATGATGAAGCCCACGCCCTGCACGAACGCCGCCAGCGCCCCCGCACTGGCGGGGGCCTTGAGGTGCTCGAGGGTCAGCGTGAGGCTGAGGCTGAAGCACGCGCCCAGGCCGAAGCCGATCAGGGCCACCCATAGCCCGGCGATCGCCGGGGCCAGCAGCAGGCCGACAAAGCCTGCCAGTTGCACGGTCAACGCCAGCCACAGGCCGGGGCGCCGATCCACCAGGCGACGCAGCAGCAAGGGCAGCCCGAGGGCGCCGGCCACCTGGAACACGGTCATCAGCCCCACCAGCTCGCCACCGCCCTGGGCACTGCCGCCGACCTGCTGGTAGTAGGCCGGCAGCCACGCCACCATGCTGGTGTAGCCGCCATTGATCAGCCCGAAATAGACCGCCAGCAGCCATGCCCGACGGCTGCCGAACAGGTGCCCGCTGGCACCTGCGCCGCCGACCGCCGCTTCGAGCTGCGGGCGCACCCAGGCCCATACCGCGAACGCCAGCAAGGCCGGCAACAGCCAGATGCCCAGGCCTGCCTGCCAGTGCGAGAACTGCTCGGCCACCCGCGGCCCGAGCACGGCGGCGGCCCCGCCGCCGCTCATCAGGGCTGCCGAATACACACCCATGGCCATGGCCAGGCGGTGAGGAAACCAGCGGTTGACCAGCCCCGGCATCAGCGCCTGAATGCAGGCCACCCCAAGCCCGGCCAATGCCGCGCTGGCAATCAGCGCAGCGGCGGAGTCGAGGGTCAGGCGCCAGGCGCAGGCCAGCGCGATGGCGGCCAGCCCGGCGAGCATCGCGCCCTGCTCGCTGACCCAGCGGCGCAACCAGGGTTGCAGCAAGGGCACCAGCCCCATGCACAGCACGGGCAAGGCGGTCAGCAGCGCGGCCTGCTGGTAGCCGATGCCGGTGCTCTGGCGGATGGCCTCCAGCAATGGGCCGATGCTGGTGAGGATGGGGCGCAGGTTCAGCGCCATCACCACCACCAGCAACAGCAGCAAGGTACTGCGAGCCTGCTCGCGCATCACCCCTGCACCTGCCGCCAGGCGGCGTACAGGCCCTGCTCGCCGGCTGGCTTCAGGGGTGCCAGGGGCAGCGACTGCTGCTGCGGCGGGCGTGCCATCTGCGCGTACACCGCTGCCGTCGACAGGCCATAGGGCTCGCCGTCTTCGTTGCTGTAGGCGAACCAGGCGCGCTCGATACCGCACAGGTGCATGGCGGCCAGGCACATCGGGCAGGGGTGGCCGGTGGCGTAGATTTCGCAGCCTTCCAGGCGCGGGCTGCCGAGCACCTGGCTGGCCAGGCGGATGGCCTGCAGTTCGGCGTGGGCGGTCGGGTCCTGGGTCAGGTGGATCTGGTTGACCGCCTCGGCGATCACCCGGCCCTGGTGCACCAGCACCGCCGCGAACGGGCGGCCGCCGGCCTGGATGTTCGCCCGGGCCAGCCCCAGCGCTTGCTGCATGAAATGTTCGTTGGCCATGGTCAGGCTCCTGTCAGGTTCAATGGGCATCGTGGGCCAGCAGCAACTCGACGATCCGCTGCTGGCCGCGTTCCCGGGCGTGCTGCAGGGGCGTCACGCCCTGGCGGTCGGCAAGGTTGACGTCGGCACCGGCGTCGATCAGCAGTTGCACGATGGCCTGGTGGCGCGGGCCGCCATCGCTGAGCAGGATGGCTTCGAGCAGCCCGGTCCAGCCCAGCGAGTTCACGTGGTCGGGTGCAACGCCGGCGGCCAGCAGGCGAGCGACCACCTCGACATGGCCGCGCTCGCATGCGGGGATCAGCGCCGTGCCGCCATAGCGGTTGGTGCTCTTGAGGTCCGCGCCATGGGCCAGGGTCATCTCCAGAATCTGCAACTGGCCTTCGGCGCCGGCCAGCAGATACGGGCTGTCGTGCATCCAGTTGCTGGCGTTGACGTCGGCGCCGGCGTCGATCAACCGGCGCGCCGCCGCCACATGCCCACCGGCGGTGGCCAGCAGCAGCGGCGTATTGTTGCGCGAGTCGCGCTGATCGACGTCGGCGCCCTGGGCCAGCAAGGCGCCGACGCGGGTGGGGTTGCCGCTGGCGGCGGCTTCGAGCAAGGTGTCGGCCGCCCCGGCGGCCCCGGCGATGCCGAGGCTGGCGCACAGCCCGGCAACCCCGTACATCCAGTGTCTGAGCAATGACATGGCGCCTCCTTTGGTGCAATGAAGCGGGATTATCCGAGGCTTGGGGTGTAGCATGAAATTAATTGATTTCATGCATACCAGTGGGTAATCGAATGCTTGACCCTGTACTGCTGCGCAGCTTCGTGACCGTGGTGGAAACCGGCAATTTCACCCGCGCCGCCGAGCGCCTGCACCTGACCCAGTCGACCATCAGCCAGCAGATCATCCGGCTGGAGCAGCACCTGGGGGTGCGCCTGCTGGATCGCAGCCAGCGCCAGGTGTGGCCGACCGAAGACGGCGAGCGCCTGCTGGGGTATGCCCGGCGCCTGCTGCGCCTGGACGAAGAGGCGCGCCAGGCGTTCAGCCCGGTGCAGGCGCAACGGGCGCTACGTCTGGGGGTGCCGGAAGACCTGGCCGGGGAAGTGCTGACCGAGCCATTGAGCCGGTTCATCGGCGAGCGCCCGCATGTGCGCCTGGAGGTCGAGAGCGGGCTGAGCAGCCCGCTGCTGCGCCTGTACCGTGATGGCGAGCTGGACTTGCTGCTGGTCAAGCAATGGGGTGCGGACCGCGACCGCCATGCCGGCTGGCACGAGCCGTTGTCGTGGGTGTGCAGTGCCGGGCAGACGCAGCTGGCCGACCCGGTGCCGCTGGTGGTGTTTCCGGTGGGGGCGCTGTACCGGCAGGAAATGATCAATGCGCTGGAGGCCCGTGGGCGCAGCTGGCGTATCAGCTATTCGAGCACCAGTCTGGCCAGCCTGGGGGCGGCGGTGAGTGCGGGGTTGGGCGTGAGCCTGATACCGACCCGCAGCGTGTTGCCGACCCATCGGGTGCTGGGTGAGGCGCAGGGGTTTACCCCGGTCCAGGGCCTGGAGCTGGCGTTGTACGGGCGCAAGGGGCTGGATGCCGATGGCCTGGCGCTGCGCGAGCTGCTACAGGCCCTGTGCGAGCAGCGCGCAGGGTGTCGAGGGGGCCAGCCCCCTACTCCCCCGCCACCCGCGCCCGGTAGCTCCCCGGGCTCTCCCCCGTCCATTTCTTGAACGCGCGATGAAACGCGCTGGGCTCCTGGAAGCCGGTCTGCTCGGCAATCTGCGCCACGCTCAACACACCATCGCGCAAGCATTCGAACGCCAGTGCACGGCGCACCTCGTCCTTGATCTGCTGGTACGAACACCCTTCACGCTCCAACTGCCGGCGAAAACTGCTCGGGCTCTGGCCCTCGGCTGCCGCCATGCCCAGCAAGGTTGGCCACTGCCCGTACTGACGCCCGCGCAGATGCCGGTATACCCGCGCCGCCAATCCGTTCTGGTTGCGGTAGCGCACCACCAGCCACTGCGGCGCACTGCGCAGGAAGGTCTTGAGCGCACCCAGGTCCTGCACCACCGGCAAGCGCAGGTAGTGCGCCGAGAACTCGACCTGGGTGCGGCCACTGCCCAACTGCAGGTTCGGCCCCCACAGCAACGCGTCGTCCTCCAGCACCGCACGCCCGTCACGCAGTTCGGTACGGTCGATGGCGATGCGCCGCCCCCCCAGCCAGCACAGCAGGCTGACCACCAGCACCAGGAAGGTCTCCTCGGCATATACCCGCGTCTGCGCATCGTCGAAATGCGACTCCAGGCTTATCACCGCACGCTGCCCGCGCACCACCAGACGCCCGCGCACGTCACGCAGGAACAGGCCGAAGTTGCTCAGGCACTGGCGCAAGGCCTTTTCCAGCGTCGGCTCCTGGATCAGCCCACGACAGATCAGGGCGAAACTGCCCAGCGGCATGCCGTGGCTGTCGAGGTTGAAGAATTCGTCGCCCAGGTCTTCAATGAGCAGCAGCCACAGCCGTGCGAACGCCCTGGCCGGCACCCGTGCATCGGGTGCGTCCACCACTGCCGGGTCGATGCCCGCCTGCACCAGCAACGCACTGGCGCGCGCCGGCTGTTGGCGCAGTGTGTGCAGCATGATGTGCACGAAGTACACCGCGACCGAATCGTTTTCCCGCATGACTGTTTCCGCTATGCAGCGTAAGAATATGGCAAAAAGTGCCAGCCTCGCTGGGCAGTTATGGCATAGGCCCAGGCGTGGCCTTTGCCTAGACTCGAACCCATCCCGAGCGTGGCCCCGGGCGCCATTCTGGCAGAGCCAGGCAGCGCCCCGCCACGCTTTCGCACACTGGAGTCGCGTATGAACACCCCGCAAATCTATGTAGTGAGCGCCGTTCGCTCGGCCATCGGCACCTTCGGCGGCTCGCTCAAGGACCTGCCCCTGGCCGACCTGGCCACCCAGGTGACCCGCGCCGCCATCGAACGCTCCGGCATTGCCCCCGAACAGATCGGCCACATGGTCATGGGCAACGTGATCCCCACCGAGCCGCGTGACGCGTACCTGGGCCGCGTGGCCGCGATGAACGCCGGCGTGCCCAAGGAAACCCCGGCATTCAACGTCAACCGCCTGTGCGGCTCGGGCCTGCAGGCCATCGTCTCGGCCGCGCAGAGCCTGCTGCTGGGCGAGGCCGAGGCGGTGATTGCCGCCGGCGCCGAATCCATGAGCCGCGGCCCGTACCTGCTGCCGCAGGCGCGCTGGGGCGCGCGCATGGGTGACCTGAAGGGTGTCGACTACATGCTGGGCATTCTGCAGGACCCGTTCGAAGGCTTTCACATGGGCATCACCGCCGAGAACGTGGCGGCGAAAAACGGCATCACCCGCCAGATGCAGGACGAGGTGGCCCTGACCAGCCAGCAGCGCGCCGCCCGCGCCATCGCCGAAGGCCGCTTCACCAGCCAGATCGTGCCCATCGAGATCCCGAGCCGCAAAGGTCCGGTACGTTTCGAGGTGGACGAGCATGTGCGTGGCGATGTGAGTGCCGAGCAACTGGCCGGCATGAAGCCTGCCTTCAAGAAGGACGGCACCGTCACCGCCGGCAACGCCAGCGGCCTCAACGACGGCGCCGGCGCCCTGGTGCTGGCCACCGGCGAAATGGTCGAGCGCCTGGGCTTGCGCCCACTGGCGCGCCTGGTGGCCTATGCACATGCAGGCGTCGAGCCCGAGCTGATGGGCCTGGGCCCGGTGCCGGCCACGCGCAAGGTGCTGGAAAAGGCCGGCCTGAGCGTCGCCGACCTGGACGTGATCGAGTCCAACGAAGCCTTCGCTGCCCAGGCCTGCGCCGTGTCGCGGGAACTGGGCCTGGACCCCGAAAAGGTCAACCCCAACGGCTCGGGCATTTCCCTGGGCCACCCGGTGGGAGCCACCGGGGCCATCATCGCCACCAAGGCGATCCATGAGCTGCAACGTATCCAGGGCCGCTACGCGCTGGCCACCATGTGCATCGGCGGCGGTCAGGGTATCGCCGTCGTGTTCGAACGTGTTTGAGTCGGAGTTAACCGTGAGTATTGAAAACATCGCCGTGATCGGCGCCGGCACCATGGGCAACGGGATTGCCCAGGTGTGTGCAGTGGCCGGCTACCAGGTCACCCTGATCGACGTGTCCGAGGCCGCGCTGGAGCGTGGCCTGGCCACCCTGCGCAAGAACCTGGAGCGCCAGGTCAGCAAGCAGACCCTGCAGGCCGAACAGGCCGAGGCAGCCCTGACGCGCATCGCCACCAGCACCGACTACGCGCAGCTCAAGGGCGCGCAGCTGGTGATCGAGGCAGCCACCGAGAACCTCGCCCTGAAGGTGAAGATTCTGCAGCAGGTGGCCGCCAGCGTGGCCGACGACTGCGTCATCGCCACCAACACCTCGTCGCTGTCGATCACCCAGCTGGGCGCATCGGTGAGCCAGCCCGAACGTTTCATCGGCGTGCACTTCTTCAACCCGGTGCCGATGATGGCGCTGGTCGAGATCATTCGCGGCCTGCAGACCAGCGATGCCACCTACGCCAGCGCCATGGCCCTGACCGAGCGCGTGGGCAAGACCGCCATCAGTGCCGGCAACCGCCCGGGCTTCGTGGTCAACCGCATCCTGGTGCCGATGATCAACGAGGCGATCATGGTGCTGCAGGAAGGCCTGGCCAGCGCCGAGGACATCGACACCGGCATGCGCCTGGGCTGCAACCAGCCCATCGGCCCGCTGGCCCTGGCCGACCTGATCGGCCTGGACACGCTGCTGGCGATCATCGAGTCGTTCCACGACGGCTTCAACGACAGCAAGTACCGCCCCGCTGCCCTGCTCAAGGAAATGGTCGCCGCCGGCTACCTGGGGCGCAAGAGCGGCCGCGGCTTCTTCACCTACTGAGGTACGGGCATGCCGCAGACCTGCGCCGAACGTTGCGCCAACTTTGAAGAACGTCGGGACAAGGCACTCGAACTCTTTGCGGTCAAGGGGTTCGGCCAGGTCAGCATGCGTGAACTGGCCAGCCACCTGGGGCTGACGGCGGGCTCGCTGTATCACCACTTCCCGAGCAAGCAGCACCTGCTGTTCGACCTGATCGAAGAGCTGTTCGAGGAGTTGCTGGCCACCCTGCAGCCCCGTGGGCGCTGCAAGCCCGAGGCCACGGCGTTGAGCCGGGTGATAAAGGCACACTGGGCGCTGCATGCCGAGCGCCCGTTGCAGTTTCGCCTGGCCGAACGTGACCTGTGCTGCCTGAGCGAGGAACAACAGGCACGCATCGCCCAGCTGCGCCGCGAATACGAAACCCACCTGTTGCAGCTGATCGCCCCTCACGCGGCCCTGCCGCCGCCGGCCCGGGAGGCGACCGGCCATGTCATCGCCACGCTGCTCAACAGCCTGCCCGGCTGGTTGCAGGCCTCACCGCTGGGGCAGCCACAACGCCTGGCGCTGATGGAAAACATGCTGCTGGGGGCGATAGAGCGCACCCTGCAGACCGGTGCGCTGGACGCTGCCGCTTGAACTCACGCCAACGTCAGGCCTATTTCAGGAGTTCCTGAATCTGGTCGCGCAAGCTGTCCAGGTCGAACGGCTTGGCCAGGATCGGTGCCTTGAACGCGATCGGGCTGCCCGACTCGCGGATCTCCGCCGGGTAGCCGCTGATGAAGATCACCTTCAGGTCCGGGCGCAGCTTGACCGCAGGTTCGGCGATCTGTACCCCTGAAATGCCGCCCGGCAGGCGGAAGTCGGTCACGATAAGGTCCAGGTGCGGCTTGCTGGCCAGGATCTTGAATGCCTGCTCGCCATCTTCGGCCACCAGCACGTGATAGCCCTCGCCTTGAAGATAGTCCTTCAGGATCATGCGAATGACCGGTTCGTCTTCGACGACCAGTACTACATCTTGCGCATCTTCACTCATGCCAATGCCTTCAACTCGTATTTGATTCATGGGGGATCGCTATACGACCCCGGCCTCACGCAGAGGTTGCCTGCTGCGCGCCACTTTCTTGCGGGCTGCGTACCAGTGGCAGGCGCACGCTGAATGTCGCGCCCTGGCCCTCGGTACTGCTGACCGTGATGCTGCCGCCATGGGCCAGCACGATCTGTTCGGAAATATACAGGCCCAGCCCCAGGCCGGCACTGCTCTGGTTGGAGCATACCCGCTCGAACTGCTGGAAGATGCGCTGCTGGTTCTCGGCACTGATGCCGATGCCATGGTCGCGCACCTGCACGCAGGCCATGCCCTGCTCCTCGAACACGCGCACCTGCACCGGCGACTTGGCGCCATAGCGCAGGGCGTTGGTGAGCAGGTTGGCGATCACCTGCTCGATACGAAACTCGTCCCAGTAGCCGACCAGTTCGGCGCCGGCCTGCAGGCTGATGCTCGAGTCGACCGCAGCCGCCTGGGCGGCAAAGTTCTCGACCAGGCCGCTGACCAGCTGGCACAGGTCGAACGATGCGGGCCGGATCGACAGCTTGCCGGTACGGATGCGCGACACGTCGAGCATGTCTTCGATCAGCCGGATCAGGCTGTTGATCTGGCGCTCGTCACGCTCGACCATGGCGTGCATCTTGTCCAGGGTGAAGGCATCGGCGTTGTTGCGCGCCAGGTGCAGCTTGCGCAGCTGGGTCTCCAGTATCAGACCGTTGAGCGGTGTGCGCACCTCGTGGGAGACGATCGACATGAAGTCGTCGCGCATGCGTACCGCGTGCTCCAGCTCGCTGCGCGTGACCTGCAGCTGCGCCAGCAGCAGCTCCTGCTCCTGGCGGCTGCGCTCCAGGGCCTCCAGCTGCTGGCCGAGGGCCTTGCGCTGGCGGTACAGGTCGATGAACACCGCCACCTTGCTCTTCACCGCCTGGGTGTCCAGCGGCTTGTGCAGGAAGTCCACCGCGCCGCTCTCGTAGCCCTTGAAGGCGTAGTTCATCTCGCGCGCCGCAGCGCTCACGAACACGATGGGAATGTTCTTGGTCTTTTCCGTACCGCGCATCATCTCGGCCAGTTCGAAACCGTTCATTCCGGGCATCTGGACGTCGAGGATGGCCAGCGCGAACTCGTGCTCGAGCAACAGCGACAACGCATGGTCGGCCGATTGCGCCTGGTACACGTTGCGGTCCGGCCCCTTGATCAGCGCCTCGAGCGCCAGCAGGTTTTCCGGCAGGTCGTCGACGATCAGCAGGTTTGCTTGGATATGGCTTAGCATGCACGTGGTTCCAGCTTGGCGAGCAATTGCCCGATGCCATTCAATGGGAGTATGTGGTCGGGCCGGTGCAGCGCCAGCGCCGCCTCGGGCATGACCGCGACTTGCGCCTCATGCGGGTCCTGAATCAGGGTAGTACCGCCGTGCTCCTTGATGCGCGCCAGCCCGCGCGCTCCGTCTTCGTTGGCGCCGGTCAGCAACACGCCGACCAGGCCGTCGCCATAGGCATCGGCGGCCGACTCGAAGAGGATGTCGATCGAGGGGCGGGAAAAGTGCACGCGGTCCTCCTGGCTCAGGGACAGGCTGCGGTCACGCTCCACCGACAGGTGATAGCCGGGGCCGGCCACGTAGATCATCCCCGGCACCACGCTTTCCTTGTCGCGGGCCTCCTGCACGGGGCGCTGCAAGCGGCGGCTGAAGACTTCGGCCAGCTGGCTGTGGCGGTCGTCGGGCAGGTGCAGCACGCACAGCAGCGCAATGGCGTAGTCGGCGGGCAAGGCGGCAAACACCGTGAGCAGCGCCGACACGCCCCCGGCTGAAGCCCCCACCACGATCGCATCGGTGCCTTTCATGACTTTCGGTAGATCCGTTCTGGCCTGACCAGCGCGTCGAAGCGGTTGGCGTAAGCGGAAAAATCCAGGGTTTCCTTGCTGCCCAGCACCAGAAAGCCACGGTGGCACAGCGAGTCGTGAAACAGGCCGAAGGCCCGGTCCTGCAGGGTCTTGTTGAAGTAGATGAGCACGTTGCGGCACGAGATCAGCTGGGTTTCGGAGAACACGCTGTCGGTGGCCAGGCTGTGGTCGGCGAAGGTCACGTTTTCGCGCAGGCTGCTGTCGATGATCGCGTTGCCATAGGCGGCAGTGTAGTAGTCGCTGAAGGCCCGGCGCCCGCCGGCCTTCTGGTAGTTCTCGGTGTACTCGCGCATGTTCTGCATCGAGTAGATGCCCTGCTTGGCCTTTTCCAGCGAGCTGGGGTTGATGTCGGTGGCGTAGATGATGGTGCGTTCGAGCAACCCTTCTTCGCGCAGCAGGATGGCCATGGAGTAGACCTCCTCGCCCGTGCTGCAGCCGGCAATCCAGATCTTGATCGAGGGCCAGGTCTTGAGGTGCGGCACCACCTCCTCGCGCAGCGCGAGGAAGTGACCGGGGTCGCGAAACATCTCGCTCACCGGGATGGTGAGGTACTGCAGCAACTGCATGAACACACTCGGGTCGTGCAGCACCCGTTCCTGCAGGGCCGACACCGTGGCACATTCGAACTGGCGCACGGCATGCAGCACCCGGCGCTTGATCGAAGCGCCGGAATAGTCGCGAAAGTCGTAGCTGTACTTGAGGTAGATCGCCTCGATCAGCAGCCGGATTTCAATGTCGGTGTTACGTTCGATACTCAAATTCGCTCCAGTTGCGGCAGCCATACCCGAATCAGGGAGAACAGCCGGTCCAGCTCTATCGGCTTGGCCAGGTAGTCGTTGGCGCCGGCCTGCAGGCAGCGCTCCTGGTCATCCTTCATGGCCTTGGCGGTGACGGCGATGATCGGCAGCTTGCGCCAGCGCGGGTCCTTGCGAATGCGCCGGGTGGCTTCATAGCCGTCCATCTCCGGCATCATCACGTCCATCAGTACCAGGTCGATATCGCTGACCTGCTCGAGTTTTTCGATGGCCTCGCGGCCATTGCGACCGATCTCCACGATCGCGCCCTTGTGCTCCAGCGCACTGGTGAGGGCGAAGATGTTGCGCACGTCGTCGTCCACCAGCAGGATCTTGCGCCCCTCGAACACCTTGTCGCGGCTGCGCGCGGTCTTGAGCATGCGCTGACGTTCATGGGACAGCGTCGACTCGACTTTGTGCAGAAACAGCGTGACTTCATCCAGCAACCGCTCGGGTGAACGCGCGCCCTTGATGATGATCGAGCGCGAGTACTTGAGCAGGTCGGCCTCTTCGTCGCGGGTCAGGTTGCGCCCGGTGTAGACGATCACCGGCGGGAACGAGCGGATATCGTCGGCGGTCATGCGCTTGAGCAGCTCGTTGCCGAGCATGTCGGGCAGCTTGAGGTCGATGATCATGCAGTCGTAGATGTTCTCGCGCAGCAGCTCCAGGGCTTCCTGGGCCATGCCCACCGCGGTGATCTTGATGTCTTCGTCGCCGATCAGGCGGGCGATGCTTTCGCGCTGCAGGTCATCGTCTTCCACCAGCAGGATGTGCTTGAGTTTCTGGGTCAGCTTGGCTTCCAGGCGGCCGAACACGGCCTTGAGCTCCTCGCGGCTGGTGGGCTTGACCGCATAGCCGATCGCGCCCATGTGCATGGCCGCCTCGACACGGTCCTCGACCGAGATGATGTGTACCGGTATGTGCCGGGTGGACGCCTGCTCCTTGAGCCGCTGCAGCACGGTAAGGCCGGAATGGTCGGGCAGGCGCATGTCCAGCAGGATGGCGTCGGGGATGTAGCTGGCCGCCAGTTCGAAGCCTTCGTCGGCGGCCTGGGCCACCAGGCAGCTGTAGCCCAGTTCGTGGGCCAGGTCGAAGAGGATGCGGGCAAAGTTGGGCTCGTCCTCGATCACCAGGATGCAGCGGTTGCTGAACGGTGCCAGGTGACGGTCGTCGGCGAAGCTGGCCGCCGGACGCGGGGCTTCGGCGGCCGGCAGCACGACGGGGGCCGCCACGGGCAACGGCGCGGCGGCGCGGGCCACCAGTGCCAGCGGCTGCGCCTCGACGCTCGGCTCGTACGACTCGGGCAGTATCAGGCTGAACACGCTGCCCTGGCCCAGTTGGCTTTCGACACGGATCTGGCCGCCCAGCAACTGCGCCAGGTCACGGGAAATCGACAGCCCCAGGCCCGTGCCTCCGTAGCGCCGGTTGGTGGTGCCGTCGGCCTGGTGGAAGGCTTCGAAGATGCTCTGCTGCTGGTCGTCGGCAATGCCGATGCCACTGTCGCGCACCGAGAACACGATGCCGGTGCCGGCCTGGTAGCCGATGGTCAGCGCCACCTGGCCGCGCTCGGTGAACTTCAGCGCGTTGGACAGCAGGTTCTTGAGGATCTGCTCCAGGCGCTGTCGATCGGTGAACAGGGTGGCCGGCACCTGCGGCTCTACGGTGACGCTGAAGGCCAGCTGCTTCTGCTGCGCCAGCGGCTCGAACAGGCTGCGCAGGCCTTCGGCCATGCGGCTGATGTGGGTGGTTTCGGCGCGTACATCGAGCTTGCCGGCCTCGACCTTGGCGATGTCGAGAATGTCGTTGATCAGGTTGAGCAGGTCGTTGCCGGCCGAATAGATCGACTCGGCGAACTTGACCTGCTCGGCGCTGAGGTTGTCCTGCGGGTTCTCGGCCAGCAGCTTGGCCAGGATCAGCGAGCTGTTGAGCGGGGTGCGCAGCTCGTGGGACATGTTGGCGAGGAATTCGGACTTGTACTTGCTCGAGCGCTGCAGTTCCTCTGCACGCTCCTGCAACTCGACCTGCACCCGGTTCAGCTCGCCGTTCTTGCGGTCCAGCGCATCGCGCTGCTCGGCCAGCGCGTCGGTACGCTCGGCCAGTTGCTCGTTGGTCTGCTCCAGCTCGGCCTGCTGCGTCTCCAGATGGGCCTGGGACTCCTTGAGCACCCGGGACTGTTCCTCGAGCTCTTCGTTGGCGGTCTTGAGCTCTTCCTGCTGCACCTGCAGCTCTTCGTTGAGCTGCTGGGTTTCGGCCAGCACTTCCTGCAGGCGCTGGCGATAGCGCGCACTCTCGATGGAGGTGCCCAGGTTGTCGGCCAACCGCTCGAGAAACTCGATGTCGCGGTCCTCCACTGCACGCAGAAAGCCCAGCTCGACCACGCCATTGACCTGGCCGTCGTTGATCGCCGGAATCACCAGCACGTTGCGCGGGCACCCCTCGCCCAGCCCGGAGCTGACCTTGAAGTAGTCCTGCGGCACCTCGTCCAGGCGCATCAGGCGACGCTGCGCCACGGCCTGGGCAAGGATGCCCTCCTGGGCGCCGACGACCTGCTCCTGCCCCTGCTGCTCGCGGGAGAAGCCGTAGCTGGCCACGCGGCGCAGGCTGCCATGCTCGTCGCGCACGTACACGGCCGCCACCACGCTGCCCAGGTAATGGGCGAAGAACTGCAGGATGTTGTTGCCCAGCATCGGCAGGGTCAGTTGCCCCAGCACCTGCTCGGCCAGACGCGATTGCCCGGCGCGCTGCCAGGCCTGCTGTTCGAGGCGCTCGGCAGCGCGCTGCTGGGCCTCCAGGTTGGCCGCGTAGTTGCTGGACAGGTTGAGCAGGTCGCGGCGGCCGATGTAGGCCAGCAATGCGCTGAGCAGCACCACGAAGGCCAGGTAAAGGGAAATGGACCACTTCGTGGTGTTGCTGACCTGATCGTTGCGGGCAAGACGCAGCTGTTGCTCCATCGCGACGAAATCGTCGAACTCCTTGCGGATCTCGTCGGTCAGGCGCTTGCCCTGACCGAGCTTGATAGGCGTGCGGTAGTCGTCGTTGGCGCGGCGCAGGGCGATCATGTCCTTGCCGAAGTTGTTCCAGGCGGCCTGCAGGGCTTGCAGGCGGCTCAGGCGGTCGACCTGCTGCGGGTTGTCGGCCACCAGTTCCTTGAGCGTCTCGAGTTCGGCCTGTATGCGTGGCTTGGCCACTTCATAGGGGTCGAGGAACTGCTCGTCGCCAGTAAGCAGGAACCCGCGCATGCCGGTTTCCATGTCGATGGACAGCTTGACCGCCTCGTTGGCGTTGTTGATCACCCGGTCGGTGTGGGCGACCCACTGGATGACCGACAGCAGGTAGGCAATCACGGCGACGAAAACCACCGCACTGATCAGACCGACCCCCAGGGGCAGGCCGATGTTGCGGCTCAGCAGCTTGCGAAAGCTCTGCTGATCGGTCGAGGCTGGTTGACTCATTGGAAAGGCCCGAGCAAGTAGACGAACGAAAGAGTGTGACGGATTTTCGAGCAATTGTTCCAGTTTTCCGCCAGTTCAATGCCCGCAGCGTGGCGCCGTGCCCGTGTTGGCCGGGCATCGAGCCCGTATTTGAGCCAGTGCTGCGCCAAACGTTCCCTGTTTGGCCAGAGCCCGCTATGCTCACTGGCTGGTACGTTTGACGATCCAGGGAACTAAGCACCGCGTGCTGTTTACAGATAGTGTGTCACCCATTTTCACAGGATCCTGCCATGCCCGATAATCACCCTCTTCTGGTCGTCGAAGACGACGCCATCGTGCGCATGCTGATGGTGGATGTGCTCGATGAACTGGGTTACCAGGTGGTGGAGGCCAAAGATGCCGAACAAGCGCTGCAAGTGCTGGGCAACCCGGACAAACCCCTTGCCCTGATGATGACCGATGTCGGCTTGCCCGACATGGACGGCAAGCAACTGGCGGGCAAGGCCCGCGAACTGCGGCCGCTGTTGCCCATCCTGTTCGCCAGTGGCTATGCCGACAGCTTCGATGTGCCCGAGGGCATGCACATGATCGGCAAGCCGTTCAGCATCGACCAGCTGCGCGACAAGGTGACCTCGATTCTGGCCCTCTAGGCGCGCCAGCTCCCGCACCGCTTTACCTGCGGGAGCCGGCCTGCCGCCGAAGCGGCCGAAACGGGTGGCCTGGATTCTGGTTTAATACGCCTTTTTTGCCCAAAGGCCCGCCCTCCCCATGCACCCAACCGCCCTCCACGTCCTGGTCATCGGCTATGTCTGGCCCGAACCCCGCTCCTCGGCCGCCGGCGGGCACATGATGCAGCTGCTGGAGTGTTTTCTGGAGCGCGGCTGGCGCATCACCTTCAGCAGCCCCGCAGCCATCGGCGAACACAAGGCCGACCTCGCGAGCCTGGGCATCGCCGAGCAGGCCATCGAGCTGAACAACGCCAGTTTCGACCGTTTCATCGCCGACCTTGCCCCCGACGTGGTGCTGTTCGATCGCTTCATGATGGAGGAGCAGTTCGGCTGGCGCGTCGAGAAGCATTGCCCAGCGGCCCTGCGCGTGCTCGAGACCTCCGACCTGCAGAGCCTGCGCGATGCCCGTCATCAGTTGCTGCGCCGGCGCCTGGCCGAGGGCCTGGACAGCAACGACTTTCGCGCGCTGTTCAACACCTCGGGCCCCGACCTGTATCGCCAGATGGCCGGTGCCGACCTGGCCCAGCGCGAACTGGCGGCGATCTACCGCAGCGACCTGAGCCTGATGATCTCGGATGTCGAGATAGACCTGCTGGTCAATGGCTTCGGCGTGCCCGAGGCGTTGCTGCACTGGTGCCCGCTGATGCTGGCGCCGCCCACCGAAGCCTTCAGGCCGTTCGCGGAACGCGAGCACTTTCTCAGCATCGGCAACTTCCGCCACGCGCCGAACTGGGATGCGGTGCTGTGGATGAAGCACAGCCTGTGGCCGATGATCCGCCGTCGCCTGCCCAAGGCGCAGTTGCACATCTATGGTGCCTACACGCCGCCCAAGGCCACCGCGCTGCACAATGCTGCCGAAGGATTTCACGTGATGAACTGGGCTGAGGACGCCCTGCAGGTGATGAGCGGCGCACGGGTGTGCCTGGCCCCGCTGCGCTTTGGCGCCGGCATCAAGGGTAAGCTGACCGATGCGATGCTGTGCGGCACGCCCAGCGTGACCACCCCGATTGGCGCCGAGGCCATGCACGGCGACCTGCCCTGGCCAGGCCTGGTGGCCGACACCGCCGAAGGGTTGGCCGATGCCGCGGCGCGGCTCTACAGCGAGCAACCGCGCTGGGAGCAGGCCCAGCGCGACGGGCGCCAGCTGCTGAGCGCCCGCTACGACAGGCGCTGGCACGGCCAGGCCCTGGTGCAGCGCATCGAACACACGCTGGCGCACCTGGATGAACAGCGCCTGTACAACTTCACCGGGGCCATGCTGCGCCACCATCACCACAAGAGCACCCAGTACATGGCCCAGTGGATCGAGGCCAAGAACCGGCCTAGCGGCGGCGCAGCAGATACGTGTCCATGATCCAGCCCTTGCGCGCGCGGGCCTGCTCGCGCTGCGCCAGGATCTGCGCCTTGACCTGCATCAGCGGCCCCTCGATCAGCAGCTCGTCGGCAGTGCCCAGGTAAGCGCCCCAATAGATGTGCAGGTGCGGATCGTCCAGTTCGGCAAAGGCGCATTGCCCGTCCAGCATCACCACCACGTTGTCGATGCCTGACTCATCAGCCAGGCGTCGGCCCGGCAGGATATGCAGCGGCTCGCCGATACGGTTCAGTGCAATGCGGTGAGCGGCCGCCAGGGCCTGGACGCTGCTGATGCCGGGGATGACTTCAAGGCTGAACGCCGGCTGCGCCACCCGCTCCAGAATGCGCAGGGTGCTGTCGTAAAGCGTCGGCTCGCCCCACAGCAGGAACGCGCCGCATTGCCCCTCGGCAAGCTCGTCGTGCAGCAGGCGCCCATACAGCGCAGCGCGCTGGCGGTGCCAGTCCTCCACGGCACCGACGTAGTCTGCAGCCGCCGCGTCGCGTTGCGGGTCTTCGACCTGCACCAGGCGATAGGGCCGGGTGACGTGGCGCTCCAGCAGCTCCTTGCGCAGGCGCAGCAGGTCGTCCTTGGCGGCGCCCTTGTCCAGCACGAAGAACACGTCGGCGCGGTTCAGGCTGTCGATGGCTTCGAGGGTGATCTGCCGGGGGTTGCCCGGGCCTATTCCAATCAGCAGCAGGTGTTTCATCGCAAGCTCTCCCAGGGGCGCGCGGCCATTGTCGACCGGCCCGCGCCACTTGGCAAAGCCTGCGCCTACAGTACGGAGAAGTTGTAGCTGACGATCACCCGGGTCTCATCCATGTCGCGGGCGAATTTCTCGTAGTTGCTGCGGTAGGTGGAGTTGCGCAGGCGCACGCTGACGTCCTTGAAGGTGCCGCTCTGCACCTGGTACTTGAGTTCGCTGTCGCGCTCCCATTCCTTGCCCTGTGCCGGGCTGCCCGGCACCTTGACGTGATCGCCGCTGATGTAGCGGGTCAGGAAGCTCAGGCCTTCGAGCCCTACTGCCTTGAAGTCGTAGTCGTAGCGCACCTGCCAGGACCGCTCCTGGGCCGCAGCGAAGTCGTTGACCTGGGCGTAGTTGACCAGGTAGGGGTTGCTGCCATCGAGGTACGGCATGGCGTTCTCGCCGTACATGCGCTGCCAGCCGGCGCTGAGCTTGTGCCCGCCCAGGCTGTAGCCAAGCATGGCGCTGAAGGCACGGTGGTCGATGTCGCCGGCACGGGCACGACCGATGTCGTCGCTCTTGATCAGGCGCAGGTCGGCCGAGAGGCGGCCCACGCTCAAGGGCTGGCTGGCCACCAGCCCGAGGAAATGCTGGCGATAGATGTTTTCGAGCTTGGCCACCTGGTACTGCGCGCTCAGGCGCTCGTTGAAGCGGTACTCCAGCCCGGCCGTGTCGAAGTGGTCGGCGCGGGTGTCGCAGGCATAGCGCTTGTTCTTGCAGTGCACGCGGATGTCTTGCTGGTCGGTCGAATCGCGGGCGGTGTACTTGTCGAGCCGCGCGGCGCTGAAGGTGAGGTTGTCGACCTCTCTGGACGTCAGCATCGCGCCATGAAACATGGTGGGCAACAGGCGCCCGTCGTTGTACTTGAGCAGCGGCATGTCCGGCAGCATGGCACCGTATTTCAATACGGTCTGCGAGTAACGCACCTTGCCGGCCACACCCAGTTTTGCGTACTGATCGGCCGAATGGCGCGGGTTGTGGCCGCTGGACGGGAGCAGCCCGCTGTTGCTGTCGGCCGGGCTGGAATCGAGTTTGAAACCCAGCATGCCCAGCGCATCGATACCAAAGCCCACGGTGCCCTGGGTATACCCGGACTGCGCGTTGAGTATGAAGCCCTGCGCCCACTCTTCACGTTTCGACGCGCCCTGGGAGGAGGCGGTGTGACCGTCACGAAAGTCACGATTGAAATACACATTGCGCGCCTCGATGTTGACACTGCTGTCTTGCAGGAAACCACTGGCCTGGGCCGAAACAGTAACGAAGGACAACAACGCGCCGACCACCGGGCGTTGGGCAATGAAGGGAGTTGGGGCACGCATGAAAAGCAGTATCCAGAACGAAGGGCAAGGTATCCATCAGCCCCGACGGGGCTGGGCAAGGGCCGCTGCACACAACTAGGCAGCGACCGCTTATTGTCTCCAAAGCGCTCTGGCACGGGCCATTGGACCATGGTCTAGAACAGATGCCGATGCGGTAATTAATTCTTTAGTGTGGCGAGCACTGTGCAATAAGAAAGTTCCGTAGTGTGTTGTCGTAAAAGTTTGATGTTTATCGCAGGGCGATTGACTACACTCTTTTTACTGTGTTGTTTGTTTTCTACCCGGTGACGCGGCATCAATAGCGGCCTCAAGCGGTTGCGCCGCGCACGGCCCTTACCGACCAACAGGAGAGATGACAGTGTCCAGACTTGCAGAGTTTCGTGCTGCCGAAAAAGCCCTTCAGGAACAGCTTGCTCAACTGGAGGCACTGAAAAAAGACGCCGGCCTCAAACGGGAAATCGAATTCGAGCAGAAACTTGTCAGCCTGATGAAAACCTATGACAAGGGCTTGCGCGACATCATCAATATTCTCGACCCGGCGGCCACTACGCGCCGGCCTGCCAGCGCGCCCAAGCAACGCCGTGCGCGCGTGGTGAAAGTCTATGAAAACCCGCATACCGGCGAGCTGATCGAAACCAAGGGCGGCAATCATCACGGCCTCAAGGCATGGAAGCAGGAGTACGGCGCACAGACAGTCGACAGCTGGTTGCGCAAGTGAAACAGTACTTCACACTTTTTTCACATGTACTGGCTCAGGATGAAGACTGCTAAAGGATTAGCGCCCCATACGCCCGCTTCGGCGGGCTTCTAATTCTTGCGCCCCGTCAGGCCTGGTCGACGGGGCGCAAACCGTTTGCGCAATCGCTTCAGTTCCGTATCATTGCTCCCTGACTGTTTTGCTGGCGCGCCAAGCGCCGGCCCTATCTGCGGAGTGCCCATGAGCCTGCAAAACCTCGACACCCTCCCCGGCGTCACCGCGCAACCGGATGCCGCGACCCACAACTTCGTGTTCAACCACACCATGCTGCGGGTCAAGGACGTCGCCAAGTCCCTGGACTTCTACACCCGCGTTCTGGGCTTCAGCCTCGTGGAAAAACGCGACTTCCCGGAAGCCGAATTCAGCCTGTACTTCCTGGCGCTGGTGGACAAGGCGCAGATTCCGGCCGACCCGGCCAAGCGTACCGAGTGGATGAAGTCGATCCCGGGCATCCTCGAGCTGACCCACAACCACGGCACCGAAAACGATCCCGCGTTCGCCTACCACAACGGCAACACCGACCCGCGCGGTTTCGGCCATATCTGCATTGCCGTACCGGACATCCGTGCGGCCTGCGAGCGTTTCGAGCAACTGGGCGTGAACTTCCAGAAGCGCCTGAGCGACGGGCGCATGAAGCACCTGGCCTTCATCAAGGACCCGGACGATTACTGGGTAGAGATCATCCAGCCGACCGAGTTCTGACAGCGGCCCCGGGGGCGCGCTCGTCGGCGCGCCGCCCCGGCGCACCTGGCTGTGGTATACCGGAGCTGATACCGGTTGAAGCCACCACAGCGAGGTAGCGCTCATGCACACCCTTGAATGTGTCCACCGCAACTACACGGTCACGGCAAACGTGGTCCCGCATGCCGGCATTCCCCTGCCGTTCGAAGTCGGATGCCGCATCACCTCCCCAGACAAGCACAGCACCCGGCGATTGTGTGCCCACGCGCCGCTGTTTCTGGCCGACCTGGAAAACGCCCAGCGCGCGTCGATTGCACTGGGCAAGTCGCTGGTCGACCAGCAACTGGACAAGGGCCGGTCGCTGTTCGAATAGGCCACGCAAAAGCCCTGACAGGCTGACCTGTCAGGGCTTTTGCGTTGTTGCACCGTCACAGGCCGGCAAGGCCGGCGATGCGCCTCAGGCCGGAGCGCTGGTACGGATCAGGTGGTCGAACGCTGCCAGCGATGCCTTGGCCCCCTCACCCACCGCGATCACGATCTGTTTGTAGGGCACCGTGGTCACGTCACCGGCGGCAAACACGCCCGGCACGCTGGTCTGGCCCCGCGCATCGACAATGATCTCGCCACGGGGCGACAGTTCGAGGGTACCCTTGAGCCAATCGGTGTTGGGCAGCAGGCCGATCTGGACGAAGATCCCTTCCAGCGCGATGTCATGCTGCACGTCGCTGTTGCGGTCCTTGTAGCGCAGCCCGTTGACCTTCTGGCCGTCGCCCAGCACTTCGGTGGTCAAGGCGCTGGTGATCACGGTCACGTTGGCCAGGCTGTGCAGCTTGCGCTGCAGCACCGCGTCAGCACGCAACTGGCTGTCGAACTCGATCAGCGTGACATGGGCGACGATGCCGGCCAGGTCGATGGCCGCCTCCACGCCGGAGTTGCCACCACCGATCACCGCCACACGCTTGCCCTTGAACAGCGGGCCGTCGCAGTGCGGGCAGTAGGCCACGCCACGGCTGCGGTACTCCTTTTCGCCCGGCACGTTCATCTCGCGCCAGCGTGCGCCGGTGGCCAGGATCACGGTCTTGGCCTTGAGCGTGGCACCGTTGGCCATGCGCACCTGGTGCAGCGCGCCGTCCTGGCCCGGCACCAGCGCATCGGCGCGCTGCAGGTTCATGATGTCGACGTCGTACTGCTTGACGTGCTCTTCCAGCGCCATGGCCAGCTTCGGCCCTTCGGTCTCCTGCACGGAGATGAAGTTCTCGATGGCCATGGTGTCCAGCACCTGCCCGCCGAAGCGCTCGGCAGCCACGCCGGTGCGAATGCCTTTGCGGGCCGCGTAGATCGCTGCTGCCGCGCCTGCCGGCCCACCACCGACCACCAGCACGTCGAAGGCGTCCTTGGCGTTGAGTTTCTCGGCCTGGCGCTCGCTGGTGCCGGTGTCGAGCTTGGCGACGATCTCCTCCAGGCCCATGCGGCCCTGGCCGAACACCTCGCCATTGAGGTAGACGCTGGGCACTGCCATCACCTGGCGCGCCTCGACTTCGGCCTGGAACAGCGCGCCGTCGATGGCCACATGGCGCACGCTGGGGTTGAGTACCGCCATCAGGTTCAGCGCCTGCACCACGTCCGGGCAGTTCTGGCACGACAGCGAGAAGTAGGTTTCGAAGTTGAACTCACCCTTGAGCCCGGCGACCTGTTCGATCAGCTCGGCGCTCGCCTTGGAGGGGTGGCCACCGACTTGCAGCAGCGCCAGCACCAGCGAGGTGAATTCGTGGCCCATGGGGATGCCGGCAAAGCGCAGGCTGATATCGCCCCCCGGGCGATTGAGCGAGAACGACGGGCGACGAGCGTCGGCACCGTCCTCGCGCAAGGTAATCAGATCCGACAGGCTGGCGATTTCCCGCAGCAGGTCGTGCATTTCACGGGACTTCGCGCCGTCGTCGAGGGAGGCAACGATCTCGATCGGCTGGGTGACCCGCTCCAGGTAGGCTTTCAACTGAGTTTTAAGCGTGGCGTCCAACATACGGGCGATTCCTTTTCAAACGGTAGAAAAAACAACGCCCGGGCAGAGTCGCCCGGGCGTTTTGCGGGGCGGGACAGACTTCAGGTGCGGTGGCCCGCCCTCGGCTGGTTCACGGTCTTAGATCTTGCCGACCAGGTCCAGCGATGGCGCCAGGGTAGCTTCGCCTTCTTTCCACTTGGCCGGGCAGACTTCGCCTGGGTGGGCAGCGACGTACTGGGCAGCCTTGACCTTGCGCAGCAGCTCGCTGGCATCACGGCCTACACCGCCGTCGTTGAGTTCGACGATCTTGATCTGGCCTTCTGGGTTGATCACGAAGGTACCGCGGTCGGCCAGGCCGGCTTCTTCGATCAGCACGTCGAAGTTGCGCGAGATGACGTGGGTCGGGTCACCGATCAGCGGGTACTGGATCTTGCCGATGGTTTCCGAGGTGTCGTGCCAGGCTTTGTGGGTGAAGTGGGTGTCGGTCGACACACCGTAGATTTCCACGCCCAGCTTCTTGAATTCAGCGTAGTTGTCGGCCAGGTCGCCCAGTTCGGTCGGGCAGACGAAGGTGAAGTCGGCCGGGTAGAAGAACACCACGGACCACTTGCCCTTCAGGTCGGCTTCGGAAACAGGGACGAATTCGCCGTTGTGGTAGGCAGTAGCGTTGAACGGTTTGACCTGGCTGTTGATGATAGGCATCGGTGACTCTCCTCAGGGTTGAAAAACTTGATGGGAGAATCCTAACCATTCATCGCCGATAGCGCTCATTGGCAAAGCTGATGCTGGTGATTGGTTTTGGCTATAAAGCTCAGTACAGATAGACGATTTATGTTGATGCGATCGCGGGCCAAGCCCGCTCCCACAAAGACCGTTGCAATCGCTGTGGGAGCGGGCTGGACCCGCGCTGGAAGCACCGCTTAGCGCGTAGGCGTACGCAGCGTCACGAACTCCTCGGCGGCTGTCGGGTGCACACCGATGGTTTCGTCGAACTGCTGCTTGGTCGCCCCGGCCTTGAGCGCGATGCCCAGGCCCTGGATGATCTCGCCGGCATCCGGCCCGACCATGTGACAGCCCAGCACGCGGTCGGTGTCGGCATCGACCACCAGTTTCATCAGGGTCTTCTCCTGCACGTCGGTGAGGGTCAGCTTCATTGGCCGGAAGCGGCTTTCGAAGATCTGCACCTTGTGCCCCGCCTCCAGCGCCTGCTCCTCGGTCAGGCCCACGGTGCCGATCGGCGGCTGACTGAACACCGCCGTCGGGATGTTCCGGTAATCCACCGGGCGATACTGCTCCGGCTTGAACAGGCGCCGCGCCACGGCCATGCCTTCGGCCAGGGCCACCGGAGTGAGCTGCACGCGGCCGATCACATCGCCAATGGCCAGGATCGAAGGCTCGTCGGTCTGGTACTGGTCATCGACCTGCACGTAGCCGCGCTTGTCCAGTTGCACTTCGGTGTTCTCAAGCCCCAGGTTGTCGAGCATGGGGCGCCGGCCGGTGGCGTAGAACACGCAGTCGGCAATCAGCTCGCGACCATCCTTGAGGGTCGCCTTGAGGCTGCCATCGGGCTGCTGGTCGATACGCTGGATATCGCTGTTGAACTGCAGGTCGAGACCGCGTTTTTCCAGCTCTTCCTTCAGGTGCGTGCGCACTGCGCCATCGAAGCCGCGCAGGAACAGGTCGCCCCGGTAGAGCAAGCTGGTCTTGGCGCCCAGCCCCTGGAAGATTCCGGCGAACTCCACCGCGATGTAACCACCCCCCACCACCAGCACACGCTTGGGCAGGGTCTTGAGGTAGAACGCCTCGTTGGAACTGATGGCCAGCTCGCGCCCGGGGATGTCCGGAATCTGTGGCCAGCCGCCGGTGGCGATCAGGATGTTCTTCGCGCTGTAGCGCGTGCCGTCCACCTCGACCTCATGGGGCCCGGTGAGGCGGCCGTGGCCTTCGAGCAGGGTCACGCCACTGTTGACCAGCAGGTTGCGGTAGATGCCGTTGAGCCGCTCGATTTCACGGTTCTTGTTGGCGATCAGTTGTGCCCAGTCGAACTGTGCATCTTCCAGCGACCAGCCGTAGCCTGCCGCCTGCTCGAAGTCATCGGCAAAATGCGCGCCGTACACCAGCAGTTTTTTCGGCACGCAGCCGACGTTGACACACGTGCCGCCCAGGTAGCGGCTTTCGACCACCGCCACTTTTGCGCCGAAACCGGCAGCAAAACGTGCTGCACGCACACCGCCGGAACCGGCGCCAATCACGAACAGATCAAAATCGTAGGCCATATCAGTCTCCTTGGCAGGCCGCCAGCATACCGCCAGCCAGGCCCATAAACAAAAAAGCCACCCGAAGGTGGCTTTGTGACGCAACCGACCGAGTGAACTCAGTAGGCCTTGCCAGTCTTGTAGAAATTTTCGAAGCAGAAGTTGGTCGCGTCGATGTAACCCTCGGCGCCACCGCAGTCGAAACGCTTGCCCTTGAACTTGTAGGCAATCACGCAGCCGTCCTGGGCCTGCTTCATCAGGGCGTCGGTGATCTGGATTTCACCGCCCTTGCCCGGCTCGGTCTCTTCGATCAGCTTGAAGATGTCCGGGGTCATGATGTAGCGGCCGATGATCGCCAGGTTCGACGGGGCGTCTTCCGGCTTTGGCTTCTCGACCATGTTGCGTACACGGTACAGGTCGTCGCCGATCAGGTCGCCGGCGATCACACCGTACTTGCTGGTTTCCTGCGGGTCGACTTCCATGATCGCAACGATGGTGCAGCGGTACTGCTTGTACAGCTTGACCATCTGCTTGAGCACGCCGTCACCGTCGAGGTTGACGCACAGGTCGTCGGCCAGCACCACGGCAAACGGCTCGTCACCGATCAGCGGGCGACCGGTCAGGATCGCGTGGCCCAGGCCTTTCATTTCGGTCTGGCGGGTGTAGGAGAACGAGCACTCGTCGAGCAGGCGACGAATACCGACCAGGTACTTTTCCTTGTCGGTGCCCTTGATCTGGTTTTCCAGCTCGTAGCTGATGTCGAAATGGTCTTCCAGAGCGCGCTTGCCGCGGCCGGTGACAATGGAGATTTCGTTCAACCCAGCGTCCAGCGCTTCTTCAACGCCGTACTGGATCAGTGGCTTGTTCACCACTGGCAGCATTTCCTTTGGCATGGCTTTGGTTGCTGGCAGGAAGCGGGTGCCGTAACCGGCTGCCGGGAACAAGCATTTCTTGATCATAAACGTCCTTAACAAGGGGCTGTGCAGTACGAAATTCGGCGCAGTCTAATCAGGCGGCGATGCGCTTACAATGCCCCCGTGGCCCGGCCGAATGAATGATAGAGAAAAACTCAGTGTAGATAGTTCCCGCAGGTTGCAAATAATCCGCGTATCCAGGCCCGCAGGCAGGCGTGGATACGCGGATGGGCGAGCGTTCTAGCCGCCTGTGCCCTGCCCGATCAGCACCCCGTCGACCTTCTGGCCATAGAGGTTGACGCCGTCATTGGCGTGGAACTTGAGCCGGGTTTTTTCCACCGAGCCTTCGACCAGGCGCGGGTCCTGAGGGCGCTCATGCGCGTTGATGAAGGCCGCCACGTCCCAGGCCTGCTGGTCGGTCAGCGTGCCTGGCTTGCCCAGCGGCATGTTGTGCTTGATGAACGAGGCCGCCGTGTTGATGCGGTGCATGCCGGCACCCCAGTTGTAGGAGTCCTTGCCCCACAGCGGTGGCATCACATAGTCCTTGGCCACCTTCTGGCCCTGGCCGCTGTCGCCGTGGCAGATGGCGCACTGCTGCTGATACACCTGGGCACCGCGCTTGATGTCATAGCCCTGCGCAGGCTTGTCGACCTCCGGGTAGCCACGCCCCGGTGTCTCGACGCCGATCGGTGCCTTGCTCGCCAGCCAGTAGGCATACACCGACAACGCCGTCATCTCGGGGCTGTCGGCCGCCGGCGGCTTGCCGTTCATGCTGAACTGGAAGCAGCCCTGGATACGCTCGGCAAAGGTGTTGACCTTGTCGTTTTTCTTGCGATAGGCAGGGTACATCGGGTAAGCCCCCCACAGCGGCGCCGAATGCGCCAGCCGTCCCTGATCCAGGTGGCAGTTGCTGCAGTTCAGGCCGTTGCCCACATACTCGGGGGCCAGGCGCTTGGTGTCGACGAACAGCGCATAGCCGTCGCGCACCATCTTGCCGAAGGCGTTGTCGGGCAACTCGCTTTCGGCGGGGGGCTTGAAGCTGGCCGGCGTGCTGGCCGGCGCCACTTTCAGTTGCGACTGGTCTTCCATGGCGATCGGGGCCGCCTGAACGCCGCCCATGAACAGGGTCAGGGTAGTGAGTAGCAAGCGATTCATTGGGCGGCCTCCTGGCTGGCGCGGGTGGCAAAGTATTCAGCCAGCGCCTTGACCTCGGTATCGGTCAGGGCCTTGGCGACACCGACCATCAACTTGTTAGGGTCGTTGCTGCGCCGGCCGTCGCGCCATGCGTCAAGTTGCCCGGCCAGGTAGCTGGCAGGCTGGTGGGCCAATGGCGGAAAGTGCTCGCCTACCCCCACACCACCCGGCCCGTGACATTGCACGCACCCGGGGATGCCTCGGCTCCAGTCGCCGTAAAGCGCCAGCGACTCGACCGGGTCGGTTGCCATCTGCTGGCGACGGGTATCAGGGGTGGGCGCCACCGGCATTGCCGCCAGCGTGGCGCTGATGGCGCTGATCTCGGCGTCGCTCAGGGCCTTGGCCAGCGGCTCCATGATCGGCTGCTTGCGGCTGCCGTCACGAAAGTCCTTGAGCTGTTTGCTCACATAGGCGGCCGGCAGGCCAGCCAGGCGTGGGAAGCCGGCGGCGGCCATGCCCAGGCCATCGGGGCCATGGCAGCTCATGCAGGCCATGGCAGAGGGGTTCTCCCCTCCCTGGGTGAATATCTTCTGGCCATCGGCGGCAGTGGCGGCTTGCATTGAAAGCAACAGCAGGCTGCCTATCAGGATTCGATCCAGTGGGATCATCACGGACTCCATTTTTCTTGTTATAAGCTTAGACTTATAAAATATAAGCCTACCGATACTAGGCCTATCCGGCCAGCGCTACAACGCGGGCAGGCACAGAAAAATGCAGGGACAACCACTGAATCGTTTAAACGCGGCTCACGCAATCACTTGGAGATGCACACGCTCACAGCCGCTTTGACATCCCCCGGGCGCAGGGGAAAATTGCTCAACCGCTCATGCAACTTGACCGCGCTGCCACTCGAGCGCTCGCTGATCTCCAGCACTGCAGCCGGGGACTTGTCCGAGAGCTTCTGCGGAACCACCACGCGCAGGCCGCTACCCCGCTCCTCGATGGTCAGCGGGCCACGGCTATCAGCCAGTTTTTGCTGAACGCAGGTGGCAAACTCGCGTGGCGACTTGCCCGAGATCACGCTCATGGTCTCGGGGCTCTGTTCGATTTCGGCTACATTGGCACAACCGGTCAGCGCAACTGCCAGCGCTGGTACAACCCATTTCATCGGTACCCCTCCATAAAAAACCGTTGGACCATGGCCAGGCCGATTTGCTCCCTGGATTGGCAGTTTTATCTCTGGCCTTGGCACTCAGCCCCACAGTGTAACCCGACATCGTGCTATCGTTTTGATTTGCCAAAAGATCCCTTGCGGAGAGCGACATGAAATTCGTACACCAGCGCGAGCACCTCAATGAAGACGACATCGTCGTCATCCACTGCTCCCAGCGCTGCAATATCCGCCTGATGAACGATGCCAACTTCCGCAGCTTCAAGAATGGCGGCCGGCATACCTATCACGGCGGCGCCTTCGTCGACTTCCCGGCGAAGATCACCGTGCCCAGCGACGGCTTCTGGAACATCACCATCGACACCGTCGGCCCGCGTGCCCTGTCGGCGGTAAGCAAGCCGACCTTCACCCACACGATCAAGATCATCCGCCGTTCGTCGTCGAAGCTGAGATAACCCCATGAGCGAAAACATCAAGTACGTCATCAAGTACAACCTCGACGGCGAGCGTCGTTTCGACTTCGCCGTGCTCAGCAGCACGGCGCCACAGCAGGTCGAGGAAGCCTTGCGCAAACTGCACGGCGAAGACTTCAGCAAGATCACCGACATCAAGGTAAGCAAGGCGCTGTAACCCACGCCCACACAAGGAGCCCCGCGATGAGCCAATGGCCGGACCCACGTATCCTCGACCTGCTCGGTATCGAGTTGCCCATCATCCAGGCACCGATGGCGGGCGCCACGGGGTCGGCCATGGCCATCGCGGTCAGTAACGCCGGGGGGCTGGGCTCGCTGCCATGCGCGATGCTCACCCCCGAGCAGATACGCCAGGAGATCGCGACCTTCAGCCAGGCCAGTCGCGGCCCGCTCAACCTCAATTTCTTCTGCCATCGGCCACCCGCCACCGATGGCGAACGTGCAATCCGCTGGAAGCAGGCACTCAAGCCGTACTACGAAGAAGTGGGTGCCGACTTCGGCGCCACCACCCCGGTCTCCAATCGCGCGCCCTTCGACGAAGCGGGCTGTGCCTTGGTGGAAGACTGCAAGCCTGCAGTGGTGAGCTTTCACTTCGGCCTGCCTGCGCCCGAGCTGCTGGCGCGGGTCAAGGCCAGCGGGGCCAAGGTACTGTCCAGTGCCACCACGGTCGAGGAAGCACGCTGGCTCGAAGCCCATGGCTGCGACGCGATCATCGCCATGGGCTATGAAGCAGGTGGGCACCGCGGCATGTTCCTGAGCGATGACCTCACCACCCAGATCGGCACCCTGGCGCTGGTGCCCCAGGTGGCCGATGCGGTCAAGGTTCCGGTGATCGCGGCTGGCGGCATCGGCGATGCCCGCGGTGTTGTGGCGGCCTTCGCACTGGGCGCCTCGGCCGTTCAGGTGGGCACCGCCTACCTGTTCTGCCCCGAGGCCAAGGTGTCGGCCGCGCATCGCCAGGCACTGCACAGCGCACAGGCCAGCGATACCGCGCTCACCAACCTGTTTACCGGGCGCCCGGCACGCGGCATCAATACCCGCATCATGCGTGAGTTGGGCCCGATGAGCCCCCTGGCCCCTGCCTTCCCCCTGGCCGGCGGCGCCTTGATGCCCCTTCGCGCCATCAGCGAGCCGCAGGGCAACAGCGATTTCAGCAACCTGTGGGCCGGCCAGGCGCTGCGCCTTGGCCAAGCCCTGCCGGCAGCCGAACTGACGCGCCAACTGGCAGAAAAGGCGCTGGCATTGATGTCACGGTAAAACAGATCTTTCCGTTTGTCGGGCAATCGCTATATATTCCAATGCATAACGATTACCTCATGCACATGGAGCTGTTTGATGAGAATGCGCGCCCCTCGTTTTGCCCTGACCGCCGTATTCGGCATGCTGACCCTCAACAGCGCCTGGGCCGATGAAGTCCAGGTGGCCGTCGCGGCCAACTTCACCGCGCCCATCCAGGCTATTGCCAAGGATTTCGAAAAGGACACCGGCCACAAGCTGGTCGCCTCCTTCGGCGCTACCGGGCAGTTCTACGCGCAGATCAAGAATGGCGCGCCCTTCGAGGTGTTCCTGTCGGCCGACGACACCACCCCCGAAAAACTCGAGAACGAAGGCGAAACCGTCAAGGGCTCGCGCTTTACCTACGCCATCGGCACCCTCGCGCTGTGGTCGCCCAAAGCGGGCTATGTGGATGACAAGGGCGAAGTCCTGAAGAAAAACGACTACAAGCACCTGTCCATCGCCAACCCCAAGGCCGCGCCCTACGGCCTGGCCGCCACGCAGGTACTGGCCAAGCTGAACCTGGCCGAGGCCACCAAGGGCAAGCTGGTCGAAGGCCAGAACATCACCCAGGCGTTCCAGTTCGTTTCCACCGGCAACGCCGAGCTGGGCTTCGTGGCGCTGTCGCAGATCTACAAGGACGGCAAGGTCAGCAACGGCTCGGCCTGGATCGTGCCGGCCAACCTGCACGACCCGATCAAGCAGGACGCTGTGATTCTCAACAAGGGCAAGGACAACGCCGCCGCCAAGGCGCTGGTCGATTACCTCAAGGGCCCCAAGGCCGCTGAAGTGATCAAGTCGTTCGGCTACGAACTCTGATGCCACTGGACGCCAGCGACCTGGGCGCCATCTGGCTGACGTTCAAGCTGGCGTCGCTGACTACCCTGATCCTGCTGCTGATCGGCACCCCGATCGCCTGGTGGCTGGCGCGCACGCGCTCCTGGCTGCGCGGGCCGATCGGGGCGATCGTGGCCCTGCCCCTGGTGTTGCCGCCCACGGTGATCGGCTTCTATCTGCTGATCGCCCTGGGCCCCCACGGCTGGCTTGGCCAGGCCACCCAGGCGCTGGGCCTGGGCACCGTGGTGTTCAGTTTCACAGGCCTGGTGATCGGGTCGGTGGTGTACTCGATGCCGTTCGTGGTGCAACCGCTGCAAAACGCGTTCAGCGCCATTGGCGAGCGCCCGCTGGAGGTGGCTGCCACCTTGCGCGCCAGCCCGTGGGACTGCTTTTTCAGTGTGGTGCTGCCCCTGGCCCGCCCTGGCTTCATTACCGCGAGCATCCTGGGCTTTGCCCACACCGTCGGCGAGTTCGGCGTGGTGCTGATGATCGGCGGCAATATTCCCGACAAGACCCGTGTGGTTTCCGTGCAGATCTTCGACCATGTCGAGGCCATGGAGTACATGCAGGCCCACTGGCTGGCCGGCGCCATGCTGGTGTTCTCGTTCCTGGTGCTGCTGGCGCTGTACGCCAGCCGCCGCGGCAAGCCGGCCTGGAGCTGACCGATGAGTGCATTGATCCAGGCCCGGTTGCAGGTGGCCTTCGACGATTTCCGGC
The DNA here is from genome assembly GCF_024261405.1 of Pseudomonas sp. FBF18. Classification (NCBI taxonomy): domain Bacteria; kingdom Pseudomonadati; phylum Pseudomonadota; class Gammaproteobacteria; order Pseudomonadales; family Pseudomonadaceae; genus Pseudomonas; species Pseudomonas sp. FBF18. The sequence goes on from NZ_QKRS01000004.1 coordinate 227,808, forward strand.
TGGATGTCGACCTGCAACTGCCCGGGCGCGGTGTCAGCGCCCTGTTCGGCCATTCGGGCTCGGGCAAGACCACCTGCCTGCGCTGCCTGGCAGGCCTGGAGCGGGCCGACCAGGCCTACATCGAGGTCAATGGCGAAGTCTGGCAGGATTCCGCACGCCAGTACTTCATGCCGCCCCACCAGCGCCCCATCGGCTATGTGTTCCAGGAAGCCAGCCTGTTCCCCCACCTGAGCGTGAAGAACAACCTGATCTTCGGCTGGCGACGCATCGCCCAGCACCAGCGCAAGGTCGGCCTGGAGCACGCCTGCGAGCTGCTGGGCATCAGCCACCTGCTCGCGCGCAAGCCGGACACCCTGTCGGGCGGTGAACGACAGCGCGTGGGGATCGCCCGTGCGCTGCTCACCAGCCCCAAGGTGCTGCTGATGGACGAACCCCTGGCAGCCCTGGACGGCCCGCGCAAACGCGAGATCCTGCCGTACCTGGAGCGCCTGCACGACCAGTTGCAGATCCCGCTGATCTACGTCAGCCATGCGCAGGACGAAGTGGCGCGCCTGGCCGATCACCTGGTGCTGCTCGAACAGGGCAAGGTGCAGGCCAGCGGGCCGATCAGCCAGACCCTGGCCCGCCTGGACCTGCCGCTGGCCCTGCAGGAGGACGCCGGGGTGGTCATCGAGGGCGAGGTGGACGCCCACGACGCGGCCTACCAGTTGCTGGACCTGAAACTGCCGGGCAGCGACCTCAGGTTGCGCCTGACCCACGAGGCGCTGGCCCCGGGGGCGCGCCTGCGGGTCAAGGTCCAGGCACGCGACGTGAGCCTGAGCCTGGCCGACGACAGCCGTTCGAGCATTCTCAACCGCCTGCCGGTGCGCGTGTGCGCGCTGCGCGCCGGTGACAACCCGGCGCAGATGCTGGTGAGCCTGGACGCCGATGGCACAGCCCTGCTGGCGCGGGTGACGCGCTACTCGAGCGACCAGTTGGGGCTGCACGAAGGCCAGCAGTTGTGGGCGCAGATAAAATCGGTGGCATTGCTGGGCTAACTTGCGCGAACGGCTGCTGTCCATCGTCAGAGCCCCTACGCGAGCGCCCAGCATGAGTGTCGACCTGCCCCCTTTGCCCAGTGGCCTGCATTACGTGGATGACAGCCGCCCCGGTTTCCATCGGCGCCTGCTGCGCAAGCACTTCGCCTATTTCGACGCCCACGGCCAGCGCATCACCGCACCGGATACCCTGGCCCGCATCAAGGCGCTGGCCATACCGCCGGCCTATACCGATGTATGGATCTGCGCCGACCCGCGCGGCCACCTGCAAGCCACCGGACGCGACGCACGTGGTCGCAAGCAGTACCGCTATCACCCCGACTGGCGCGAACTGCGCGACAGCCACAAGTACGACCGCATGCTGGCCTTCGCCAAACGCCTGCCGCGGCTGCGCAAGCAACTCGACGAGCACCTGGCGCGGCCCGGCCTGGACCGCGAAAAGGTCATGGCACTGGTGGTCAGCCTGCTCGACAACACGCTGATCCGCGTGGGCAACCGTCAGTATGCCCGCGACAACCGCTCCTACGGGCTGACCACGCTGCGCACTCGCCATGTGCAGGTCGAAGGCAGCGCAATACGGTTTCGCTTTCGCGGCAAGAGCGGCATCGAGCACCAGGTGACCCTCAAGGACCGGCGCCTGGCACGCATCGTCAAGCGCTGCCTGGAACTGCCGGGCCAGGACCTGTTCCAGTGGCAGGACGCGCTGGGGCAATGTCACACCGTCGGTTCGGCGGACGTGAACGCCTACCTGCAGCAATTGACCGGTGCCGACTTCACCGCCAAGGACTATCGCACCTGGGCCGGCAGCGCGCTGGCGCTGGAGTTGCTGCGTGAGCTGCAATGGCAACCGGAAACCGAAGCGCGCCGACAGATCGTGGCCATGCTCAAGCAGGTGGCGTCGCGACTGGGCAATACCCCCGCCGTATGCCGGCGCAGCTATGTGCACCCGGCGCTGCTGGAGCGCTTCGTGCTGGGCGAGCTCCACGCGCTGCCACGGCCACGGGCGCGCCAGCGCATGGAGCTGGCCGAGGTGGCCCTGGCACGGTTTCTCATGACATTGAATGCATGCGATACGAATGAAAATCATTAACTAGCACATTAAATAACCCTACTTTTTAAACGCCGCCGTTCCATAGAAAAAAGACATATCCCCCATCAGGCAGAGAAATTTCCCATATGCGTTGAAGCCCCCTATGCTTGCGTCCATGGGCGATACCGGTTGTGCGTAATTGCCCATCTGCCCAATCGGAACCTGTGACTAAAGACCTCAACAGAATCTTGTGCTCGGGGAATTAATTTCCATCGAATGCGTCTTTAATGAAGGGAAAGACGGCTGTGCCACCGCGCACACCCGGCCTGTGCAGCTACCGCCTGCAAGGCATTCAAAGTTACCAAGGAGAAGTACATGCTGATACTCACCCGCAAAGTTGGCGAAAGCATCGTCATCAATGATGACATCAAGGTCACCATTCTAGGGGTCAAGGGGATGCAAGTGAGGATCGGCATCGATGCACCCAAAGATGTCCAGGTGCACCGTGAAGAGATTTACAAGCGCATTCAAGCCGGCAGCCCGGCGCCGGAGAAGGGGGATGATCACCAGTAACCAGGGCTAATCGAGTCGCACGGATGCGCTTGGTCCCGGCAACACGGTTCACTGAAGCTCTGGCGTATCCCGCCCGGCCTCCGCCACACCGATGAATGCCCTGACCCTGGCCACCATGCTGGCAGTATCGAACGGCTTGTCGAACACTGCAGAAAACAGGTCAGGTATGGCTTTGCCGATACTTGCCTGGGCCCCGCTCATGAGAATGACCGGTAGGTCCGCAAACTGCGCATTGCTGCGAATCGCTTTGGCCAACTCCTCGCCATTCATTATCGGCATCATGTAGTCGGTGATGACCAGGTCGATTCGCACCTTCTCCAGCACGTCCAGGGCCGTCTTGCCATTGGGCGCCTTCTCGACCTTGTAGCCGGCATCCTCCAGGGCATACCCCAGGATATCGGCGATTACATACTCGTCGTCCACGACCAGAATCGTGCTCATGGCTGCCAGCCCAGGGCTTTCATGCCCCTTGCGCCGATGAAGCGGTGCCCGACATCACCGCGCTCGCCTGAACGAACGCCTTGTCGAGCTCGATGCCTGTCGAACGGATGACCAGCTCCAGCAGGGCCGGATCGTATTCACTGTCGCGCACCTTGAGGATCGACAGCAAGCGTTTGAGCTCGGCGTCCAGCTCGACGAAACGCATCAGGAACAGGTTGTCGACGATCGACGACAGCTCCGACGCGGGTGCGTTGATTTCAGAGCCGAACAGGTCGCGCATCTCCCAGGTCGCCAACACCGTCACATCCTCGGCACGCAGCTCGCCCATCAGCGCACGGAAGAACTCGTTGAGCCGCCCCTGGTTGGTGGCGAGCCGGGCAAACGCGCCCAGGCTGTCGATCAGCACCCGTTTGATGCGGTGCTTGCGTACATGGCTGAGCAAACGGGCGCCCACGCCATCGAGCAACCCTTCGGTAGTGGGCTGCCAGGCCAGGTGCACCGCCCCGCTTTTCTCCAGTGCCGGCAGATCGATACCGATGGCCCTGGCCTTGATGCGCAAGCGCTGCGGGGTCTCGTAGAAGCCGAAATGCAGGCCCGGCTCGGCCACTGTGGCACCGGCCAGAAAACTCAGCCCCAGGGACGTCTTGCCAATACCCGACGGCCCCATCGCCAGCGAGACCGAAGCGCTGGGAAAGCCCCCGCCCAGCAAGCCATCGAGACTGGCCAGGCCCGTGCCGACGCGGGTCAACACCTCGCTGCCCGGGCTGGAGGGGTGGCTGTAGAGTGCTTCAAGGCGCGGATACACCTTCAGCCCCTGCTCGGTGATCTCGCATTCGTGCACCCCGGACAGCGCCCCGCTGCCGCGGGTCTTGCGCAACTGGATGCGTCGCACCGAACGTGCGCCGTACAGGTCCTCGCCCAGCTCGATGACGCCATCGACCATGGTGTGTTCCGGGCTGCCGTCATCCAGGCGCGAACTGGTAAGCAGCAGCAAGGTGCAGCCGGCAAACGCGGCATGGCCTTGCAGCTCTGAAATGAACTTCTTGGTGTCGAGCACGTTTTCGGCGCGTGAACGTGCATTGAGCAGGCCGTCGACAATCAGCAGGGAGGCGCCCTGGCGGCCGATTTCACCGCGCAGCAGCTTGACCACCGCCTCCAGCCCCTCGCTTTCGAGGGTATCGAAGGCACTGACGAACTGCAGCTGGTTGCCCACCAGCGCAGGGTCGAAAAAGCTCAGGGTGGACAGGTACTGGAACAGACGCTCATGGGACTCGCTCAGCAGCGTCGCCACCAGCACCCGCCCGCCCGTGGCCACATGGTTGAACGCCAACTGGTTGGCCAGGATGGTCTTGCCCGAGCCCGGGCGACCCTGGACGATATAGGACGAGCCGGCCACAAGGCCGCCCTTGAGCAGGTCGTCCAGACCTTCGATGCCTGTAGCAAGACGCTTGAGCTGCTCCACGATAGGTTCACTCGCTTTGAAGGTTGTCGGGCTGGGGTGGCTGCCATGCCGGCAGGCACAGGGTCATGCAGGTGCCGCGACCGCTTTCGCTCTCGACCCTGATGCAACCGTTGCTCTGCTTGGCAAAACCGTAGGCCTGGCTCAACCCCAGGCCGGTTCCCTTGCCAAAACTCTTGGTGGTGAAAAACGGTTCGAAAATGCGCGGCAACACCGCAGCATCGATACCACGTCCGGGGTCGCGCACGCTGATGAGCACATGATCGCCAACCAGCCCGTCCCACTCCCCCTGCAGCACCTGGTTGCGTGCAACCAGTTCGATGCGCCCCTCGGCATCCATGGCGTCACGGGCGTTGAAGATCAGGTTGAGCAGCACCATCTGCAACTGGCCGCTGTCCACCTCGATATCCGACACCTCGCCCTGGATATCCACCAGCAATTCGATGCCCTTGGGCAGCGCCTGGGACAGCAACGCCTGGCTCGCCCGGACCAACTGCGCCACATCGACCCGGCTTGTGCTTTGCACCTTGCGCCGGGCAAACCCGAGCAACTGCTGGGTCACTTGGCTGCCGCGTTCGCCGGCATCGACGATATGCTGCAACAGGCGCTCGGTACGCTGCGGGTCGCGAGAGGTCATGGCCAGCTTGGCCGAGCCGATGATGATCGTGAGCAGATTGTTGAAATCGTGGGCCATGCCCCCGGTAAGCTGGCCGAGGGCTTCCAGCTTCTGCGACTGGAACAGCTGCGCACGCATGGCGTCCAACTGTAATGCGGCTTCCCGACGATCGGTGATGTCGCGGGTGTTTTTCGCCAGCCCGACCACCTCGCCCTGCTCGTCCCGAATCACATCCAGTGCCGCCAGGGCCCAGAACTGCGTGCCGTCCTTGCGCATGCGCCAGCCTTCGTCCTGTGCCCCGCCGGTGCTCAGCGCACGATTGAGCAACCAGCCAGGCCGGCCTTCGGCGCAATCCTGCGGCGTGAAGAACATCGAGAAGTGCCGACCGATGACCTCGTCGGCGTTGTAGCCCTTGATGCGCTGGGCCCCCAGGTTCCACGACACCACATGGCCCTCGAGGTCGAGCATATAGATGGCGTAGTCCGCAACGGTCTGCACCAACTGCTCATAGCGGCTGGCGTGCATGGTTTGAAGGTCAGAGCGCTGGGAAGAATCCATGGCAAACCCGCAGGCACCGCAGTGAGGACAATGAGAAGGTAGACAACCGGGTGCCTCTGCAATTCCGTAATTTCGAAACAGTCGTATCGACCTGCAGGACGTGAACGATAAATCACTGGCGGAACAGTGGCGCAGTGATTGCCCGGTGTCAACGGGTGCTCAGCTATCCGGGCAGTGCCCGGGGAAATCGTTCCGGGCCGGGGGGCAACTTGTTATAGTCCACAGGTGCAAGCGCAACCGGGGGAAGGACGTTGACCACAGATGCAAGGATGAAAGGCATTCACGATGACCTGGAGCACACCGCCGCCGATCTGGAGCAGATCGCGCGCGAAATGGCCGGGCATGCGCGCTACCTGCAGCACTCGGCCCACCCGCAGGATGCCCTGGAAGTGCAGCGCAGCATCAATGGGCTGCAGGCATCGATCGACCAGTTGCGCAGCGTGGCCGACCGCATCGAACCCTAGCCCCGGAGACGCCCATGCTGCCAGAGCGCCCACAGGGCCAACGCGGGCCGCTGACTACCCTCGTCTACAAGCGCCGGGGCCGCGTCGGGTTGTTTTTCGTCGCTGCCCTGTCGGTGCTGGCGGGCATGACCGACGCCATCGGCTTTCTCGCCACCGGCGATTTCGTTTCATTCATGAGCGGCAACACCACGCGCATGGCCGTCGCCCTGGGCGATGCGCACTGGGCACTGGTGGCCCGCCTGGCCCTGCTGATCGGCGCCTTCATTGCCGGCAACGCGCTGGGGGTGATCATCGCCCGCCTGAGCGCCAAGCGCGCATGGCCGCTGCTCGCCCTGTCGGCGGCACTGCTGCTGGGGGCAGGCCTGTGGGGCGCGCAGGCGCAGTTGCCGGCGCTGCTGGGCGCGATCATCGCCATGGGCATGCTCAATGCGGCGGTCGAAGAGGTGAACGGGCTGCCCATCGGGCTGACCTATGTAACCGGCGCCCTGTCGCGCTTTGGCCGCGGCCTGGGCCGCTGGCTGATGGGGGAGCGGCGTCCGGGCTGGCGCGTGCAACTGGTGCCGTGGTCCGGCATGTTCGGCGGCGCAGTGCTGGGCGGGCTGCTGGAGCACCGCTACGGCCTGGCGGCGCTGATGGCCTGCGGTGGCTTCGCCCTGGCGCTGGCCATCGTGTCACTGCTGATTCCCCGTCGCTGGCTGCGGCGTTACATGGCAAAGTAGCGGGTGCGCGAGTTGACTCGAATATAACGATGAGTTATAAAGCCGCCTTGATCCGGAAGGTAAAGTGTCGCACACACCCTGTGCCTGACCTTGCAGCCGGATGATCCGTGCGAGTGTGGTGGAATTGGTATACACAGCAGACTTAAAATCTGCCGGCGTGAGCCTTGCGGGTTCGAGTCCCGCCACTCGCACCATCTTCTGAAAAGCGCCCCTTGGGGCGCTTTTCTGCTTTCTGCGTCCTGCGTTCTCCCTCGCCTTGCCCCTGCCCCTGCGTCCATCTCCCTGCAGCAAAATCTGCAGGGATGAATTGACTTGTACAAATTTCCCTCTAACCTGCAAATATCTTGTACAAATAACAATACGTGTACAACTAAATGACCACAATGGTCATGGGTGCAGGCAATGTCCGAGTATCTCAAACGCTTTGCAGAGCGATTCTGCGCCATCGACGCGCACAACCTGGGTGTGCTGCGCGAGTTGTACAGCGACGATGTCCAGTTCCGCGACCCGCTGCATCAGATCCACGGCATGGCCGCGCTGCAGGATTATTTCGCTCAGCTGTACGCCAACGTCGATCAGGTGCGCTTCGAGTTCCACGGTTATGACCAGGTCGACGACGGGAAGGGCTACCTGCGCTGGACCCTGCACTACCGGCATGCGCGCCTGAACGGTGGGCGCCCGGTTCAGGTACAGGGTTGCTCGCACCTGATGTGGCGCGACAAGGTCTACCTGCACCATGACTACTTCGACGCCGGGGCGCTGCTGTACGAGCACCTGCCGGTGATGGGCAGTGTGATCGGCTGGCTCAAGCGGAGGCTGGCATGAGACGCATCTGGCTGACCGGCGCCAGCAGCGGCATTGGTGCGGCACTGGCCCCCCTGCTGCTGGCCCAGGGGCATCGCCTGGCGGTCAGCGCGCGCAATGTCCAGCCCTTGCAGGCATTGGCGCAGCGCTACCCCGACCAGGTACTGGTGGTACCGGGCGACCTTCGCGAAGGTGACCAGGTGCGCGCGATAGCCCAGCAGATCGCCCAGGCCTGGGGTGGCCTGGACCAGGTGATACTCAACGCCGGCACCTGCGAGTACCTGGACAGCGAAGCCTTCGAAGCCGCCATGGTCGAGCGCGTGGTGGCTTCCAACCTGTTCAGTGCCAGCCACTGCGTGGAGGCTGCCCTGCCCCTGCTGCGCCAGGGCCGACAGCCGCACCTGGTGGCCGTGGCCAGCGCCGTGACCTTTCTGGCGCTGCCACGCGCCGGGGCCTATGGCGCCTCCAAGGCCGCGGTGCGCTACCTGTTCGAATCGCTGCGCATCGACCTGGCCCGCGAAGGCATTGCCGTGACGCTGGTCAGCCCGGGCTTCGTCGACACCCCGCTGACCCGGCGCAACGACTTCCCCATGCCGCTGTGCTGGCCCGCCGAAAAGGCCGCACGCCATATTGCCCGGCGCCTGCACAAGCGCCCGTACACCATTGCCTTTCCGCTCCTGTTCATCGCCGGCCTGCGCCTGGTCGCGCTGCTGCCGGTGAGCCTGCAACTGGCACTGGGCAAGCACCTGTCACGGCCACTGCGCCAGGAACCCCACCCATGAAGATAGCCATCATCGGCAGCGGTATCGCCGGGCTTACCTGCGCCCACCTGCTGCAGCGCCAGCACGCCATCACGCTGTACGAGTCCAGTGACCGGATTGGCGGGCACACCCATACCGTCGACGTGCAGCTTGGCGAGCGACACTACGCGGTGGATACCGGGTTCATCGTGTTCAACGACTGGACCTACCCCAACTTCATCCGCCTGCTCGATCAGCTGGGCATCGCCTCGCGCCCTACCGAAATGAGCTTTTCGGTCCACGACCCGCGGACCGCCCACGAGTACAACGGCAACACCCTCAACAGCCTCTTCGCGCAGCGCCGCAACCTGTTGTCGCCGCCCTTCTGGGGCATGCTCTACGACATCCTGCGCTTCAATCGCCAGGCCCTGAACGACCTGGAGCAGCAGCGAGTCAACGACACCCTTTCGCTGGGCGACTACCTGTACATGAACGGCTACGGCGAGCGTTTCATCGACCACTACATCGTGCCGATGGGGGCCGCCATCTGGTCGATGCCACTGGCGCAGATGCTGGGCTTCCCGCTGCAGTTTTTCGTGCGCTTCTTCAAGCACCACGGGCTGCTGTCGGTCAACGACCGCCCGCAATGGCGGGTAGTGGAAGGCGGCTCGCGCAGTTACCTGGCCCCGCTGTGCGCACCGTTTGCCGAACGCATTCGCCTCAACTGCCCTGTACTGGGCGTGACCCGCGATGCCGACGGTGTCAGCCTGTTCAGCCGAGCAGGCATGGAGCGTTACGACAAGGTGGTGTTCGCCTGCCACAGCGACCAGGCGCTGCTGATGCTGCATGATCCCAGCCAGGCCGAGCGCGAGATTCTTGGCGCGCTGCGCTATGCCGACAACGACGTGGTCCTGCACACCGACACCCGCCTGCTGCCGCGTCGCCCCTTGGCCTGGGCCAGCTGGAACTACCGCCTCGGCGGCTCGCAGTCCCAGCCGGCCGCCGTCACCTACAACATGAACATTCTGCAGGGCATCGATGCCCCGCAGACCTTCTGCGTGAGCCTCAACCAGACCGGCGCCATCGACCCCGGCAAGGTCCTTGGCCGCTACACCTATGCCCACCCGCAGTTCAGCCTTGCCGGGGTACGGGCCCAGGCGCGTCACGCCGAACTGTGCGGTGCCCGGCACAGCTACTACTGCGGCGCGTACTGGGGCAACGGCTTTCATGAAGACGGCGTGGTCAGCGCGCTGCGCGTGGCCGCACAATTTGGTGAGCAGTTGTGAACAGCGCGCTCTACCAGGGCTGGGTCAGCCACCGCCGCCCCGCCAGGGGGGATTTCGGCTTTGCCTACCGCATCGGCCTGCTGTACCTGGACCTGGACGAGCAGGCGCAGCTGCCAGCGCTGTCGAGGCTGGCCGGCGGGGGCCGGTGGAGCGCCTTTGCCTTCGACGAGCGGGACTATCTGCCAGCCGCCACTCACCAGGGCACGCCCCTCAAGAGCGCCGTGCTGGACCTGCTCGAACAGGTGCTGCACCACCGCCCCCAAGGGCCGGTGTGCGTACTGACCCAACCCCGCAGCTGGGGCCTGGCCTTCAACCCGGTGAGCTTTTTCTACTGCTTTGAAGGTGACGGGCGTCTGGCTGCGATTCTCTGCGAGGTCACCAACACGCCCTGGCGCGAACGCTTTCACTACGTGTTGCCCGCCGACGGCCCGGGGCCGTGGAACTTCAGCGTGGCCAAGGCGTTTCATGTGTCACCGTTCCTGCCCGCCGACCTGGAATACCGCATGCACTTCTGCACACCTGCAGCGCGTATCCGTGTGCGCATGGAGGACTGGCAGGCACACACCCGGGTGTTCAGCGCCGTGCTGAACCTGGCGCGCATCGAGTTGGACCGACGCAGCCTGCACCGGCACCTGCTGAGCTTCCCGTGGATGACCGCCAAGACCCTGCTGGCCATCCATTGGCAGGCGTTGCGCCTGCTGCTCAAGCGTCATCGCCTGTTCGACCACTTCGCCGCCCGGGGCACCTGGCGGCGAGCCAAACCGATCAATGCACCCGACAGCGCAAAGGACACCCCCCATGAAAAGCCCTGAGGCAATCCCGGCAAAACGCTTCGCGTCCGCCGGCAACGGCATCGGCGTGATGCTGCTGCGGCGCGCTGTGCTGCGCCAGCTCGAACGCCTGCGCCACGGCGCACTGGTGGTCATCGAAGCCAATGTGGTGCACCACTTCGGCGACGCCGGCGCGAACCTGCAAGGGCATGTCCAGGTAGTGGACGACGCGCTATGGGGCCTGGTGGCCAGCAACGGCTCGATTGGCGCAGGCGAAGCCTACGTCCACGGCTACTGGACCAGCCCGGACCCCACCGCCGTGGTCCGCGTGCTGGTGGCGAACCTGGAGGTACTCGACGGCCTGGAAGGCGGGCTGGCACGCCTGGGGCGCCCGCTGCTGCATGGCCTGCACTGGCTCAACCGCAATACCCGGCGCGGCGCCAGACGCAACATCGCCGCCCATTACGACCTGGGCAACGAACTGTTCGAGCGCCTGCTGGACCCGAGCATGATGTACTCGGCGGCCATGTTTCAGGGGGCCGACGATACCCTGGAACAGGCCCAGCACTACAAGTTGCAGCGCATCTGCCAGAAGCTCGCCCTCACCCGCGACGATCACCTGCTGGAGATCGGCACCGGCTGGGGCGGCCTGGCCATTTACGCGGCACGCCACCACGGCTGCCGGGTAACCACCACCACGGTGTCGGCCGAACAGTTCGCCTATGCCCGTCGACGCATCGACGAAGCCGGCCTGCAGGACCGCATCACCCTGCTGCTGGAGGATTACCGCGACCTGCAGGGCCAGTACGACAAGCTGGTTTCCATCGAGATGATCGAAGCTGTCGGCCATCGCTACCTCAGCAGCTACTTCAGGCAATGCGCGCGGCTGCTCAAGCCCGATGGCCTGATGCTGCTGCAGAGCATCACCATCCGCGAACAGCGCTACGCACAGGCGTGCCGCTCGGTCGACTTCATCCAGCGCTACATCTTTCCGGGCGGCGCCCTGCCTTCGGTAGGGGTGATGCTGCAGGTGATGGGCCGCGACACCGATCTGAACCTGCACCACATGGAGGAATTCGGCCTGCACTATGCGCGCACCCTGCGCTGCTGGCACCAGAACCTGCAGCAGGCGCGCCAGCCGTTGCAGGCGTTGGGTTATGACGACACGTTCTACCGCTTGTGGGAGTTCTACCTGTGCTACTGCGAGGGGGGCTTTCTGGAGCGTGCCATCGGCACCGCCCAGCTGTTGCTGGCCAAGGCCGGCGCACGGCCCGCACCGCTGCTGGGGCAACCAGGCTGAACCGGCGGACAGCGCATTGGGCAGCGGTGCTGGGCAATGCGCTGCTGTTTCAGCTTGGCTGGTTCGCCTGCGTGCTGGGTGCTCGCCACCCCGCCTTGCTGGCAGTGGCAGTGGCCTGCCTGGTGACGCACCTGAGCTGCCTGGCCAGGCCCGGCGAGGTGCGCCTGATCGTCGCCGTCAGCCTGTGCGGCTGGCTGACCGACAGCCTGCTGCTGGCGCTTGGGGTGTTCGAGTTTGGCGGTCATCGTTGGCTGCCGCCGTTCTGGCTGCTGTTGCTGTGGCCGGTGTTCGCCTGCACCTTGCGCCACAGCCTGCACTGGACCGCCAACCCCTGGTGGCGGGCCAGCCTGCTGGGCGCGGTGGGCGGCCCGTTGTCCTACTGGGGCGGTGTGCAGCTTGCCGGTGCCAGGCTGCCATTGGGCACCTGGCCGAGCCTGCTGGTGCTTACCGCCGTGTGGGCCTTGCTGCTGCCGGTACTGCACCGTCTCGGCCGGCCTACTGCACCTGCTTGCGAAAGAACAAGGTGACCTGCCCGACTTCGATGCCGAACTTGGTCATGTAGGAGCGGTTGGCCAGGGTGTTCTCGTCCAGCAGGTACATCCAGTCGTCGAAGCGGATGGCCCAGGTCTTGCCGTCCACCGGTACGTCGAGCACGTACTGCCAGCGCAAGGCGAAACCGGCGTTCTGCCCGCGCGCCTCTTCCACCACATCCCCGGCCGTGCCGCGCCAACGTCCTGGGCCGTCCGGGCGAATGGTCCAGGTGCGTTGCTGCCGGGTGCCGTCGCTGTAGGTGAAGTGCTCGTTCAGCACCACGTTATCGCCTTCGCTGCGCCCTTCGATCAGCACGTGAAAACGCTTGATGACCTCGCCGGAACGCTTCTGCACGATGCCCCAGCCGTCGACGCGGCCGTTGAAGTACTGACGCAGGTCGAACGCCGGTGACTGGTTGCGGTAAGCCTCGACATCAACATTGCCGCAGCCGGCCAACAGCAGGAACACCAACAGGTACCAGGCTTTCATGGGGAGGCTCCAAGGAGTTGCCGACGCAAGTCGGGGTAGCGGCTGCGAGGGTCCAGCCAGATGGCGAAGAACGCACGGGCGAATGCCTGGTCACGCACTTCGTGCTGCAGGCGCTCCCCCACATAGAAGCGACAGCCAAGCCCGGGAACGTACACGCCCGTGATGCGCATACCCGCCTCGACATCCACGAACGCCTGCTGCATCTGCGCCTGCCACTGGTCCCGTTGCGCTGCCGTCAGCGGGGTGGCAGACAGACGCTGGATCTCCTCGAGGCTGACCTTGACCAACCGCTCGCGACTGACCGCGCGCCGGTAGGTGATCTCGAGGGCGAAGCCATCGCCCTCGTTCAAGCGTGCACCGGGGGCCCACAATCGCGCCGTATAGATATCCAGGCCCCAGGTCCTGAATTCAGCACTGCCTACCAGACGCGCATCCGGCAGGTCGGCCCGCCACCCCGCCTGGGCGTAACCGCAGGCCAGCACACCGATCAGCAACAGCAGCCTGCACAGCGCGATAGGTGGCGGTCGCATGCGGTACTCCCTGGCAGGCCCTTGGGCGGGGGGGCGGCGATACTTGCACATGGAAAATTTTATGTACAAGTTAATTGCCGTATCTGTACACGCTAGCACAGCCTGCAGAAATCACTGCTTGACGAACACTACCCACGACGGCGAGGAGTCGATGATCTGCTCCTTGAACTCGATCTGGACCTGCCCTGCCCCGAACAGGCTGATGTCCTTCAGGCCCAGGCCACCCTGAACCACCACCCGTGCATCCTGCGGAAGCCGCGACAAGGCTGCCACCAGCTCGCCAACGGTCTTGTACTGCGCCATATCAACCTCACTGTGCAAAAGCCAATCGGCCATCTTCGCCGAGGCCCGCGAAGCCTCGCAAGGGCGCACCACGTTTTTAAATGGCGCGACCGGAAACCAAACCTTCAGCGCGCGGTCTGAACAGCACCAAAAAATCATCTTGCAGATCAAGTACCTGAGGTTCACATCATGCGTTTCACCCTGCCTACCCTCGCCCTGGGTATCCTGCTGCCCCTGACTGCCGCTGCCGGCGACGGCACCACCGCCATCGGTGGCGGGCTGGGCGGCGCACTGGGCAATGTCGTTGGCCAGCAGATCGGCGGCAGCACCGGCGCCGCCATCGGTGCCGGGCTGGGTGGCGCTGCAGGTAGCGCGGCTGGTGCGCGCAAGGGCAACCGCACCCAGGCCGCCGTGGGCGGTGGCCTGGGGTCGGCTGGCGGCTCGCTGATCGGCAATGCGCTGGGCGGCTCCACCGGTTCGACCGTCGGCGCCGGCCTGGGCGGCGCGGCCGGGGGCGCGGTGGGCAATCATCTGGCAGATGACAACAGGCACAGCGCCAGCAAGCACAAGCGCAAGCACCGCCACCGTTAAGTCGCCTGCCACTACGCAAACGTCCGGCCATGTGCCGGACGTTTGCGTTTTGCATTGCAGCACAGTTGCAGTCAAACCACGCTGTACCACAGCACAAATGCCGCCATTGCGATGCCCTGCACGATCAGCAACACCCGAGCACCATCAGGCCGGAACGCCAACAGCCAATAGGCAAACACCAGTGGCAGGCACAGCAGGTTGGTCAGTGCCAGCGCGAAGATCGCCAGCACCGGGCCCAGCGAGGGGAACATGCTGGCCGGGCTCAACAGGCAGTACAGGGAAGCACAGAGACCAACCGCCGCAATGATGACTGCACAGACAACGCAGAAACGACGCGCGACGTCGCGCTCATCCAGCTCCCCAACCATGCAGCACTCCCTTTACCCGATCCGATCGCACGGATCCTACCACTTTTGCTCCCTCGCGCCGGTGCCTGCAACTGTCGATCAGTCGCCGCGATGGGCGAGCGCCTGCAGCACCTGGTTCACCTTGAGGCTGGCGGTCTCCATGCTGTCCAGCGAGGCCACCACCGCGCTCCAGTCCTTGTGCTGCGCCTGGTGCAGCGCATGGCTGGCCGATTCGTGGCAGATACGGTGGGGGTCGTCGAGCTGGGCGAATGCCCGGTCGTGCTGGTAGATCTGCTGGGTTTCCGGCATCAGGTACCACTTGCCCAGGCGGCAATGCTTGTGGTCCGACAGCTCAAGGTTCGGGTCCTGATTGAACAGGCGCAGGTACACCATCAGCTTGAACAACAGGTGGTCGAGCTTGACCGCCTCGCAGAACGAACTGAGCGCCATGTTCTCGATCAGGGTGGTCATGTGGTCACCCATCACCACCATTTCGTCCAGGGTCTGCGCCGAGGTCGACACGTCGCCAGCCAGGCGCGTGGCTTCATTGGAGAGGTTGCCGATCGAGTTGCTCGCCGCCGTGGTATCGACATTGATGGCGTCCACCAGCACACTGATGTCCTGGGTGGCCTGGTGGGTGCGCTGGGCCAGGGCCCGTACCTCGTCGGCCACCACCGCAAACCCGCGCCCCTGCTCACCGGCCCGCGCCGCCTCGATGGCGGCGTTGAGTGCCAGCAGGTTGGTCTGGTCTGAAATGGCCTTGATCAAGCCCACGATGCTGCTGATTTCGCTGACCCGCGCCTGCAGGTGGGTCACGCTCTCGACACTGCTCACGCCTTGACCGGCCATGTGCGTGAGCGAGGTGGAGAACGACGAAAGCAGTTCGGACGTCTCGCTGAACACGCCGCTGTTGGCCTTGAGGTGGTCGACCTCCCCGCGCAGGGTTTCGGCCTGGCTGACCACCCCATCACGGGTCTGCTTCATCGACTCGTCGAACATGCCCATCTTGCTGTGCAGATCACATTGGTAACGGCTGTAGGCATTGAGCTCGGCCTGCTCACCCTGGGTTTGCGCCAGCAAATCGGTCAGTTGCTGGTTTTCCTGCTGGAGCGCCAGATTCTGCTGCTTCAGCTCCTGCAACTCACGCGCCTGTGCGTTGACCTGTTCTCGCCACTTTCCACCAAACATTGCCACAACTCCCCGGCACGCAACGCCTATCGATATGTGCCTCGATTTTAAAGGCGCAGCAGGGAGGCAATATTGACATCAATCAGCCATCATGCATGAATTGGCCCCTTGCGCACTGCCCAGAGCGTCTACATCGCGTTTTTCGCGTCCTTGAAAATGCCCATGGCCATGGCACAGTGCGTGGGCTGCAGTGTTTTCTCTTCGTTGTCGCAGGTAGCTGTATGGACAAACTCACCACCTTTCGAATGGGCCTCACCCTGGCTGCCGTACTGGGCCTGATGCCCCTGACGCTGCTGTTCATTGCCGGGTGCATCGGTTTTTTCTTCCCGATGTTGGTCATCAGTGAGCAACCGCTGTTCGCGATACCCATAGCCATGGGCCTGATGTCGATTTCGTTGTTCGGCCTCTGGTCGTGCTGGAAGATCTACCTGCTGTCGATGGCTGAAATACCCGCGGTACCCAACCGCCGCCTGCTGATCTGCGGGGTGGCAGTCACGCTGATATGGGGCGGCGTGCTGGCCGGCTTCACTCACAAGTTCCCGCAGCTCGTGTACATCTTCATGATGCCCGGCCTGCTGTCGGCCGCCCTGTTGTGGCATACGCTGCGGCGGGAACGGCAGGCGGGGTGACGCGCCCCTTCATCCCCCCCTTGGTCATCGGCTTAGCGCTGGTCAGCCTCCAGCGACTTATCGGGCCTGCGCCGCTCGAGGGCGACCGCAAGCCCCGCCAGCAGAATGGCCAGCGCGTAGGCAAAAAGACCAAGGTTGACGCCCAGGATCATCTTCTCCGAACCGTCTGTGAGTACCATCGAGCCGCCGTAGCCATCGCGCAGCCAGTACGCCATCAGGAACCCGCCGGTGACGAACAGGGTCAGCAGGCTCGCCAGCCTCAGGTTATCGCGCCCCCACACCAGCCAGACGCTGTACGCACCAATGGCGGTATTGGTGAAGAGCTGCCAGGTTTCATGCAGGCGCGCGTGTGGCTCCCAGGCCTGATTGAAGACGTGGGTATCATTGATTTCGAGGATCGGTACCACGACGGCGTAAAACACGATACCAACGGTGACCATCAACTTCGCTATCATCGCAAACTTCCTTGTTCAGACCATGACGGGACTATTCGGCACTGTAGCGCCAAGTTGCGTATATCGCGACTTTTATGGATTCACTGTCCCTGAAGTACACTTCGCGGCATCAAACCGACAAGGCGAGACCATGAGCCTATCCATCAGGCAGGCCCTGGCAGAGGACATCCACCACCTGACAGGCATTGACGCTGTTGCACGCAACGATGAACGCCGCCGCGAGCAGCTTGCGCAGGCCATCGGCGCACGTGAGTGCTGGATTGCCTGCAAAGCGAACGACGCCGCCACCCCCTTGGGTTATGGTTGCCTGGACCGAAGCTTTTTCGGTGAGTACTTCATTCCCCTAGTGGTCGTTTCAGATGCATCCAGGCGCACCGGTGTCGGCCGCCAGCTGATGACGCACCTGGAGCGAGTCGCCTCGGCGCAGAAGGTGTTCACATCCACCAACACCTCCAACCTGCCGATGCGCCAACTCCTGGCACAGCTGGGCTATCAACACAGCGGGACAATCGAAAACCTCGACCCGGGCGACCCGGAACTGGTGTTCGTGAAGTTCATGGGTTGAGCGGGCTTGTCGCCAGGCTTCTACAGAACAGAAAAGGATTTCATCGATGGCATTTTCCCCGACAGAACGTACTGCCCTGCTGGCGCTCAAGGGCGTAGGCCCCACCGTCATCACCCGGCTCGAGCAGATGGGCATCGATTCCCTGGCCGAGCTGGGCAGATCGGATGTCACTGACATCCTTGCCCAGGCATCTGCCGCATTGGGCTCGACCTGCTGGAAGAACAGCCCCCAGGCCAGGGCCGCCATTACCGCAGCCGTGGACCTGGCCAGAGGGCTGGCCGACGGTGAGCCCGCGCGCTAGTTCCCTCCCCATCGATGGCGGCACCGCCCGGCGCAGCACTGGCATCGCCCGGGCGAATCTTTCAAAACGAGACTCAGCGCAGGGTAATGAAAACCATCACCCTGTAGTCTGCAGCGCTAACGCAACAATGATGCAACTAACAGGACCCGTGACCATGAAGTGCAAGTACCTGTTGCCCCTGGTGCTGCTGGCCGGCTGCACCACCCAGCCCAATCATCAGCCCAATCATCAAGGCATCGACTGGGGCCAGGGCACTTGCCCGGCCCCAGACCCGCAGAGCATCTCGCCCAACCACCAACTGGTGATCGAAGATGGCAAGACGCTCAAGTGCCAACTGCGCCCCTACGTGTCGAACATGGCATGCCAGGGCATCGTCGACAGCCAGAATGAAGGCGTCATCTGCCAGGACAACGTGGGCAACCAGATCATCTTTCTGTTCGACGACAAGGGCGTGCTGAGCCTGCATCGAAGCCTGAGATCACGCTAAGCCACCCGGTGCAATGGAACCGCAAATGACCGTATGGAACGCCCTGGGCGCCGCCCTGCTTGTCCTGGCCAGCAGCCACGCTGCGGCTGCCGAAAACGCCAATCCGTTCGACAAGGCGCTGATGTACACCACGTTCGTGCCGAGCATCCTGGTGGCGGGCACCACCGCGCTGACCTTCAATGCGCCCGATCTGTTCAAGTCGGCCAGAAGCGACGCGCTGGCCTTCGTTGGCTCGGATGGCCAGATACGCGGCGCACAGTTCGAGCAGGCGTCTCGGCATTATCGTGCGACCGCCCGGCCACCTTTGATGACAGATCGGCAGCTGGCTCAGGCGATCACCGCCACCTACTGACCAGGCGAGGGTTCAGGCACCGGACTCAGGATCGCTCGCAGGCACGTCGCGCGTCTCCTTTCTCCCATCGCCCTGCTCGCGCAATGGCGAGCCCGCATGCGGGTGGTCGTCGCGACTGTGGTTTCCTGCCTCGGGATGCTCGCTCAGTACCGAGTTGCCGGCCTCCACATCGGTCATGTCTTCTTCGACCGCCGCTTCGTCGTCAGGCGGCAGTGGCACCTCTGGCGCCTCGCGCCTTGGATCGTGACCGGTTTCGTTGTCGGTGGTGCGCGTAACGCCCTGCTGTGACCTGTTGCCAGGTGCGTTCTCGTCGATGTCCATGGTGCTTCTCCAGGCTGCTGCACGGGATGCCCGCGCATAAGCGTGAGAAGCCTCGCAGGGTGTGGGAGTGCCGGGCATTGGACGAACGGTGCGCACAAGCGCAGGGCACCGGCACCCCCACCGCGCAGTACGGGCTAGAGTTCAGCGCTCGATCGAATGGAGTCAATGAGATGCAGGTACAAGGACGATGTGACGCTGCTTTTGAACCGGTCCGCCAAGCCTTCGCCGCCATCCTGGAAGAGCCCCACGAGCGCGGTGGCGGTGTCTGCATACAGGTCGGCGGCAAGACCGTCGTAGACATCTGGGGCGGCGTGAAGGATGCGCACGGCCATGCCCCCTGGCAGCGCGATACCCTGGTCAACGCCTATTGCACCATCAAGCCGATCACCGCTGTGGCGGTACTCATGCTGGTGGAACGGGGCCGACTGGGTCTGGATGATCCCGTGGCCAAACACTGGCCTGAATTCGCTCGACACGGCAAAGAACGAATCACCCTTCGCCAGGTGTTGAGCCATACCAGCGGCTTGCCTGCGCTGCGCCTGCCGGATCGCACGCCCCACATGTACGACTGGAACCACATGGCCCAGGTGACAGCAGACGAACAGCCGTGGTGGTCGCCAGGCACACAGGTGGGGTACGGCGCGACCACCTATGGCTGGATCATCGGTGAGCTGATCCGCCGGGTGGACGGTCGCGACGCCGGGGTTTTCATACACCAGGAGATCCTCGAACCCCATGCGCTGGATGTGTTCCTGGGCGTGCCTGCCGATCAGTTCAAGCGTATCGCTCACTTCGAGCATGCGCCCGGCCGAGTGGGTGACCGGTTCGCACAGGACCTGCGCACCCTCATCCTCAATGAGCCTGCGCATGTGGCGACCCTGGCATTCACCAACCCCAGCCTTTCACCCACCCGTACGGGTAATCCGCGCTGGTGGGGCTACCACCAGCCGGGCGTCTGCAGCCATGGCAACGCCCATGGCCTGGCGGGCTTCTACAGTGCCCTGCTGCAAGGCAAGTTGTTGGGGCCACAACTGTTGAAGGCGTTCGGCACAGAGCAAAGTGCAGGGTTCGACCAGACCCTGCGGCGCCCCATGCGCTATGGCCTGGGTTGCATGATGGAACATGCCGCCGACCCTGACGCGTCCTATTGCATGGGGCCGCAGGCATTCGGTCATGTTGGGCTGGGCGGGCCGGTGGCGTTCGCAGACCCAGACCGGGAGATGAGCTTTGGTTTCGTGACCACCACCATGGGCAGCCATGTGCTGATGGACCCTCGCGCCAGAACGCTTGCGGCACTTGCCTTCGCAGCGGTTGAGTGACGCATCGTGCCAGCGCTTACCGGGCGCTGGCGTTCAGTCCTGATCGGCCAGTTCGCAGACGCCATTCGCACGATTCTTGCCGGTGTACGACACATCCGGCGAGCCGTCGGGCCTGATGGTGAGCGACACGGTTATCCCGCTGCCCTTGGCTTCGAAATAGTTGTCGTTGAATTTCTTCAACGTGGCCTCTTTGCCATTGATATAGATCGGCCCGCCTTCATCGGCGTGAACCTCGATGTTGCCTGGGCAGGTGGCGTTAAGCAGCGGGATGTCCGCATGGGCAATGCCGGCAGCGCTCACCAGCAAGGCGCCCAACAGTAGCTGTTTCATCGAATTGTCTCCTGAGTCGGCCAGGTGCCGAAACATCAGCAATAGCTCACTTCAACGGTGCACGCCACCCTGGTGCAGGGGCGGATGAATCGAATGCGCTACCACAGCGATGGATTCAAGATGAAAAGAGCCCCTCTCGGTCAACCAGCAAAGTGGCTGCAAGCAAAATGCCACCAAGTGCAAGAATGTTCGGACCTGTTTTAAAATGCGCACTTTGTCATTTCAAAGGAATGAACTAGTGGTAAGTCACAATGCCGTCGCGTGCCCACACTGTCACGGGCAAAATGTTCAACTGCTGTCCGTTATCCATGCCGCAGGCACCTCCCGCATCAAAACCACTCATCAAGTGCAATCCGGAGTAGGGCCAAGTGTTACGGTCGAGACGACGGGTAAACATCAGACTGACCTGGCCGCCAGCGTCTCTCCCCCACCAGGCAAACGCTTGCTGGGGCCCGTCATACTTACGATCGTGGGCTCCATCATCCTGTATGACGGCCTTAAACTCATGAACACCTGGTGGGGAGTCGATTGGACCAGGTTCTTCATTGGCGTTGCGTTCATTGCAATCGGCGTGATCGGTTTTGTTCGTCATTGGCGGTTCAACGTCGCGCAATACGACAAGTTGGAAGTCTGGCGCCGTAGTTGGCTGTGTCATGCTTGCGGCACCCGATTTGAGCCCTCATAACGTGTGAGGTCACTGTACCGACGCATACTTGAGCCCGTCTAGCGCGGGCTTTTTTTGAGCCATTTTTCTGCATGAGCATAATTTAAGGGCCGCCAGCTTCTGGTTGTACTCGTCGAGGCTCATGCCGCAGGCGCTGTCACTGTAGTTATTGGCTAGGTTCAGCTTTTTCTGGTTGATCCGGTCGGCGATGGTGGCGGCATCGATCTGCTCATCACGCACCTGGACGTTGAAATAATGGTGAGTTGCCGGTATTGGTGAACATCAAGTCATCCGCAAGGCAAATCATGCAGCTAACGTTCCGACATCTCAGCGATGTTTCAACCGATGCCATCATGGCGCTTAACAACAATCCAGATGTCTTACGCCAGATGCCCCTGGGTCGCCCCGACTTTGACGAAAAAAAATGCAAGGCATGGGTCGCCCAAAAAGAGGCCCAATGGGTCCTTAACGGATATGGGCCCTGGGCCTTCTTCGTCGAGAATGAATTTGCCGGTTGGGGTGGGCTACAGAAAGAGGGCGACGACGCCGATCTTGCCTTGGTGCTCCATCCACACTACTGGGGATTGGGAAAGGTAATTTTCAATGAAATCGTACGGCGCGCTGTTCAGGAGTTGAGGCTGGAGTCGATTACCCTACTGCTTCCACCAACCAGAGTTCGAATCAAAGGTGTCCTGCGCCTAGGGTTTCGCCCTGACGGAGAAGTTGATATCGACGGTACGCACTTCAGGCGCTATCGGCTCCTTGTCAGTCCAAGCGCACAGCACCCGTAACCCTTCAACTCGCATCCAGAGGAGCAAGCGCGCCGCCTGTAAAGCCTGATGCGAGCTTCTAATAGATCGAGCTTAATCCAGCACTCCATTTATCACTTCGTAGATGATGCCAGTGGCAATAGCAACGAGAATCAAGTCTGTGCCAGCTTGTTGCCACTCATAGCCATCGTAGCGCGGTAGATGGCCGATAAGTCTTGCGTCGAGCTTTTTCGCGATGCCAGGAGGGAGCGGTTTTCCTCGTGCCAAGTTCTTCTGGATGCCAGGCGGTAGTGCTGGGCCTGGGGCCCAATAATTGTGGTAACTGTTCAGAACGTTCAGGACGCTGCCACGATCAATGTTCGGGCCGTGGTCCCAGTCATTTTGCCCTGAACGCGTTCCCTTAGCCCCGCTCCCCTGGTTGCCGTGGCCTTGAGCATTGTGAGCGTTACCCTTTCCGTTGCCTTGCCCTTTTCCATTACCGGGGTCAGCGCATGCGCCGACCGAGCCTGTAACTAAAACAAGGCTTGATAGCACTGAGATCAACGTTTTCGATTTGAGCATGGCCGTACTCTCAGAAAGGGGATAGCCCCTCCAATGTAGACGACGCTGTATGAAAAGGTTCATTCACCCCCATGCCGCATCCGGCCACGGAGGGTCACCAGAGTCACCATCTGCCTGCCAGGTAGAACATGCCTCCTGCAAACACAGTCAAGATGATGCCGTCCAGTACATCGCCAAATGCGGCGTTATCTGAGCACCATGCTTCGAGCTGTGCGGCCAGAAAGAAGATCGCAATGAACAACACGACGCCCGCGATGCGCCGCTGAACCTTGAACCTGGCTTTGTCGGTTCCGAACCACAGCATTCACGCCTCCTTCAGTCATCCATCCATAACCGCACGATAACTTGCGTAGGCGCTCAGGTCACGAAGGGCGGCGCATGCCGCCGCGAAGCACTACGTCTTGCCCCACCTGAATGCGCTCCCGCATTGACCCTGTTCCGACCGGTTGATGTTGATATTTGGGCCTCACTACACGGTGCAGGTGCTCGATGAAGATCGACCCGCGACCTTCGCCGAATTTATCAAGGCCGGGGACTACGGCCTGATGGAAAGCTTCACTGCGCACAAGCGCACCCTGAACCAGTTCAGGCGCTACACCGGTCGAGCAGAGGGTTTGTCGATCAGCTTCGAGCCTCACTTGCTCGGCTCCAAGATTGAGTTCGACCAGGACAGCAGCAGCCTGACTATCCGCAACCTGCCAACGCAGCTTACTGATCAACTGAAGCGCCGCGCGGCCTGCCCCTTCGGCGCCGCCCGCCAGTGCCTCAGCGCTTGTCATGGAGCTCGGGAGGCCAAGCGCTCATGAACCACATCATTCCGGGAATCATCACGTAGATCCAGTGCTTGCCAGGGTAAACGCAGATGCCGACAGTCCAGATGACGAGCAACGTACCGCCCGCTCGCCGACGCCGCCGCGGCGTGAACCATTCCTGAAATACCTTATGCTTTTCCCGCAGTTTCACTACCACTCTCCCTGTTTGGTAAGCGGCGAAGCATAACACCAGCAGCGCTGCCCACCAGCGCCTTCCCGCCATACGAAAACGCCGCCTGATGAGGCGGCGCTGACTGTAACGGACGTTACCAGGTCTTTGGCTCTGACTTTTTGTACGAGCCACCAGTCATGCACTTCTCGACCAGGGAAAGAGGAAATCACCAAGCGTGTTTATCGCCGAGTCGGTGAAGTGGTCAGCCCGACCAAGTAGAGGGCTGATGCGGAAACGATGCCTCAAGATGCGGAAACGATCAGGTTTTCTATCGCCCAAAGAAAAACCCCGCAGACGTTAATCTGCGGGGCTTTCAATAATGGAGGCCGAGGTCGGAATCGAACCGGCGTAGACGGATTTGCAATCCGGAGCATAACCACTTTGCTACTCGGCCTCAAATGACTGAACCCTCTGAAGCAGCTCAATCACGTACAAACTGTAGAGATTTGCATCTCATTGAAAACGTTGAGATTTTTATTTCTCGTCGCTTTCGATGGACGCCATTATGTCCGCATTCGGGAGGGCTTGCAACCCCCTGATTTAAAAAAGATTTGGGGTGGGTTTTCGCCAACGGGGTCATGCGGCGGCAGGCTCTCCTGCCCCGCGGCTGACTTCGAACACGCCCACCAGCTTCTGCAGCTTGTTCGCATTCAAGCGCACGGTCTCGGCACTGGTGTGCAACACCGTCACGGTCTGGCGCATTTCCAGTGACGCCTGATCGACCTCCTTGATGGTGCGCCCGTACTCGAGGCTGCGCTGGTTGAGCTGCTGGATGATGCCGAACATGTTCTCCACGGCCCGGTGCAATTGCACGTTCTCGGACGAGGCCTGCTCGGCCAGGCGCAGGCTGTCATCCACGTCCTGCACGCCGCTCTGCATGAAGCCCACGGCCTGCTGCGTCTCGCTGTGCAAACCGTCGACCATCGTACGGATATCGTCGGCCGCCCGTGCCGTGCGCGCCGCCAGGCTGCGCACCTCGTCGGCCACCACCGCAAAGCCGCGACCATGCTCGCCGGCACGCGCCGCCTCGATGGCGGCATTGAGCGCCAGCAGGTTGGTCTGGCTGGTGATGTCGCTGATCAGCCCGGTGATGTTGCCGATCTCGGCCATGCGGCTGTCCAGCAACCTGACACTGGACGATGAACGCTGCACCACATCGCGAATCGACTGGGTGCCCGCCTGCACGGTCAGGAACTGCTCCCGCGCCCGGCTGACCACCTCGTCCATGGCCTGCTTCATCTGCTCGGCGCCGGCCGAGGCCTGCTGGATCTCGCCCAGTTGCTCCTCCACGATCACCATCATGCGGTGCACGGCATCGGCCACCTCCTCGGAGGTGAGGCTGGCGGCCTGGCTGCGCCCCAGCATCATCTGGTTGGTGGTGCCCACGCTGTGGCTGGCCTTGATCACCTGCCCCACCACCGCGTCCAGGTGGTCGATGAAGCTGTTGATCCAGCGCCCCATGTCGCCGGTCTCGTCATTGGCCATGCGCGTGGTGTCCAGGCGCTGGCGCAGGTTGCCCTCGCCTTCGGCGATGGCCCTGATCACGCCGGTCATCTCGCTCAGGCGCGCGGCGAGGCGCTGCGGCCCCAGCACGCTGAACACCAGCGCGGCCAGCAGCAGGCTCACGCCCTCGCACGCATCGATCAGGCCCTGGTCGAGGCCGCTGTAGTGCTGCACCAGGTAGTTGCTGACGAACAGGCCGAGCATGGTCGCCAGGTAGGGCTTCATCAGGCCGTAGCTCAGCGAGCGCCGCCGGTACACCTCCTCCAGGTCGGCTTCGCACATCATGCCCCAGCGGTCCGGCGAACCGGGCAACTGAAAGGTCACACCCTTGCCCACCACGGGAATGTGGCGGTAGTCCGAGTAGCCGGGGTAGCTCACGAACAGGTTGGCGCCGGTGCGGATGGTTTCGCGCACGCCAGGGTGCAATTGCCCGGTGGCCGGGTCGGTGAAGCGCAGCTCAAGCTCGGTGTGGCGCTGCACCTGCACGGTCTTCCACGGGGTGTGCACGCCGCTCTTGAGGTTCTCGCCGTGGCTGAAGGTGCCGTCCTCGAAGCGCGAGCGCGACAAGGCCACCCCCGGCTGCAGGCCGGGGTCGAAACGCGACTGCACCATGAACAGGTAGTTGTCCCCGGACTCGGCAAAGATATGCCCGGCCTCGCGCTGGATCAGGTCGCCCAGTACGTCGTTGGGCACCCGTGCGCACAGGCAGCCCACCACCTGGCGGTCGACCTTGATCGGCTGGTAGAACATCAGCGTCACTTCATCATGAAAGCTGGAGGTCGACGGGCCGATCGCCAGGGTCAGCGGGTCGCTGTAGGGCCCATGCAGAAACGGCGCCTTCAGCCCCTCGGCCAGCGGCCGTGGGTCGATGCGCGGGCGCGTGCCCTGGCCGCGCCAGGTCGAGGCAAGCACCTCGCCCGCCGCATCCACGACGAACAACTCGGAAAAGTCTTCGGCCTGGGCCAGCTTCTGCTGCAATACCTGCCCATCGAGGCTGCGGATGTCGTTGCCGGCACTGGCGGCCAGCTCCGCCAGGTGCTCCCACTGCTCCTGGGCCCAGCCCTGCAGCAACTTGACGCGGGTTTGCGCAATGGCTTCGAAGGTCTGCCCGATCACCGGGTACGCCGATCGGTTGAGGCGGCAGGCCCAGCCCATGGCCAGTTTGCCGGTCTTGCCAAACCATGGCAGCCAGCGCTTTTCTGCGGCGGACAGTTGCATGCAATTGTTCGATAGCGACATTTACATCTCCCGATACGACATTCCTTTGTCCATTCGGCAGGCAACTACCAGGCCAACGCAAAAAACCACCTTGAAAACCGACGCGCAAGCCAGCCAGATAGCACTCTGCCAGCCCCTTCCATGCCCCTGCGAACCCACCTTTTCTGCGCCCCGAAACGGCGCATGAACGCGCTTGTGTGCACCGCAGGAGTGCGCAGATGAAATGTCCTACAATCCTTGCCTTTGCTGCTCAAGCGGCCGCTCGCCACGCCGATAACCCGACCAGACGAAACAACAATTAAACGGCGTCAGCGGAGCGGATATGAACATCAAACAGAAACTCACGTGGGGCTTCGCGACCATCGCCTGCGTACCGATACTGGTCGTCGCTACGCTGGTGATACTCAACATCCGCCTGGAGGCGCGGGACAACTTCGTCGACGGCAGCGACCGCGAGATTCGACAGGTGGCCAATGCCATGCAGTTGTTCTTCGACGGCATCAGCCAGAACATCGAATTTCTCAGCAAGCTGCCCATGCTGCAGAACACCGACGCCAGCCTGAAGAAGTACATTTCGCCCGACGCCCCCACGCTGCCGATGGGGCCGCAGGACAAACCGGTGTTCGACTACTTTGCCCGCCTCGGCGCCAGCCACCCGGCCTATGGCTACATCTCCATCGGCACCACCGAGGGCGGCTACATCTCATGGCCCGAAGACCCCAGCCTGGCCAACTACGATCCGCGCCAGCGCCCCTGGTTCAAGATGGCCCAGGCCAACCCGGGCAAGACCCTGCGTACCGCCGCCTACTACTGGGCCAACGACGACGCGGTGCTGGTCAGCACCGTGCGCAGCCTGCCCAACGCGCTGGGCGCCAACGGCGGCGTGGTGAGCGTGGATGTGTCGCTCAAGCAACTGACCGAGATCATCAAGCAGCTCAAGCTGGGTGAAACCGGCTACGTGATGCTGCTGGAGCAGAGCGGCAACATCCTGGTCGACCCCAAGCAGCCGGCGCACAACTTCAAACAGCTCGACAGCCTCGGCCAGGGCTATGCGCAACTGGCCAAGACTACCCAGGGGCTGGTGGAGATCGAGCTTGACGGTGAGCGCTACATGGCCAACGTGTGGCCTTCCGAGCAACTGGGCTGGCGCTTCATCGGCCTGGTCAAGCAGAGTGAAGTGATGGCCTCGGCCACCCGCCTCACCTGGCTGATCGTCGGCATTGCCGCCGCGCTTGGGCTGCTGTTCGCCTTCGTCGGTGCCAGCTTTGCCAAGGTCATCGTGCGCCCGATCAACGACGTGTCCCACGGCCTGGAAGGCATCGCCCAGGGCGAAGGCGACCTGACCCGCAACCTGCATGTGCGCGGCAACGACGAAACGGCCCAGCTCTCGGGCTGGTTCAACCAGTTCCTGGGCGCGATCCGCAGCCTGATCCAGCACATCATGCACGCCGCCGATGGCATCCTGACCAACTCCCACAGCGCCACCAGCGTGTCCAACGAAATGGCCGACGCCGCCAGTCGCCAGCGCGAGGCCGTGGACATGGTGTCGACCGCCTTCCATGAAATGGTCGCCACCGCCAACGAGGTCGCGCGTTCGTGCAGCCAGGCCGCCGAGTCGGCCGACAACGGCCAGCGCCAGGCTTCCGAGGGCCAGCAGCAGATCGACGCCGCCGTGGGCAGCGTCGACCAGCTCAGCCAGGAAATCGCCCAGTCGGCGCAATCCATGCAGCAGCTGGAGCGCGACAGCAACGCCATCCAGTCGATCCTCAGCACCATCCGCTCGATTGCCGAGCAGACCAACCTGCTGGCCTTGAACGCGGCCATCGAGGCGGCGCGGGCCGGCGAGCAGGGGCGCGGCTTTGCCGTGGTGGCCGACGAAGTGCGTGCTCTGGCCAAGCGCACGGCCGACTCCACCGCCGAGATCGACGGCATGCTCGCCAACCTGGCCCGCGGCACCAGCCAGGTCGCAGCACAGATGAACACCAGCCTGAGCCTGTCGCAGGACTCGGTCAGCCGCATCGGCGAGGCACGCACCCGCTTTGGCCAGATCCGCGAGTCGGTGGACATGATCCGCGACATGAACACCCAGATCGCCACCGCCGCCGAAGAGCAGCACCAGGTGGCCGAAAGCATCAACCAGCACATCAGCCAGATCCACGGAGATGCGCAGCGGGTGGCGCGACTGGCCAGTGAAGCCAAGAGCGATGCGTTCAACCTGACCCAGCTGTCCAACGAAATGAACACGCTGGTACGGCGCTTCAAAACCTGAAAAAAAGGCGCTGCACGATTTATTTTGCAGCGCCTCTGTCACTTTTTGTTTCTCGTGCGGCAACAGGGTTACTGAGAACCATTCACATCAGGAACCTGACCCCATGTCCGTTGCCGCCCCTACGCCCCGCCCTCACCTGCTGGCGCTTGCGATTGCCTGCGCCGGTA
This sequence comes from Pseudomonas sp. FBF18, assembly GCF_024261405.1. Lineage (NCBI taxonomy): Bacteria > Pseudomonadati > Pseudomonadota > Gammaproteobacteria > Pseudomonadales > Pseudomonadaceae > Pseudomonas > Pseudomonas sp. FBF18. Next base: position 256,458 of record NZ_QKRS01000004.1, read on the forward strand.
TCGCCACGCCGCTGCTGGCCGCCGATGAACAGGCTGTGCCCCAAGCCCGGCTGAACCTGCCGCAAACCGACGTCAACGCCACCCGCATCGCCGACGGCAGCGCCGAAGCCGGCTACCTCACCGACTCGCTGAAGAACGTCGGCGCCCTGGGCGGCATGGCCCTCAAGGACACGCCCTATTCGATCAGCGTGGTGTCCAGCGAGCTGATCCGCAACACCCAGGCCACCTCCACCGACGACATCTTCAAGCTCAGCCCCTTCACCCAGTTCACCTCGCCCTCGGGCGCCGGCTATGCCAGTTCGGTGGCGATCCGCGGTTTCAACGACCTGGGCAATCTCAACATCGCCAACGACGGCCTGCGTTTCAGCAATGGCTCCGACAGCGGCAACTTCGTCGAGGAGATGGAGCGCCTGGAGATCGTCACCGGCCTCAGCGGCTTCCTGTATGGCCCCGGCAGCCCGGGCGGGCTGGTCAACTACGTGCTCAAGCGCCCCACCTACGAGCGCTACAACAGCGTGACCCTGGGCAACGCCGGCGGCGAGAACGCCTATGTGCACGGCGACTTCGGCGGCCCGATCGACGATCAGGGCGTGCTGGCCTACCGCGTCAACGTGCTGGCCCAGGACGGCGAGACCGCCATCGACCTGCAGAACCGCCGTCGCAAGATGGTCAGCCTGGCGCTGGACTGGAACGTCAGCGACGACCTGCTGGTGCAGTTCGACGCCTCGTACAAGAAAAACCAGACCCACGGCCTGACCAGCTACTGGTACTTCGCCGACCAGCGCCTGCGCCCCGACGCCGATCAGTTGGACAACGACAAGCTCTACAGCCAGCGCTGGGCGTTCTCCGACAGCGAGCACGAGCGTGTCGGCAGCCGCTTCAACTGGCGCCTGAACGAGGTGTTCAGCCTGCGCGGTGCGGTGGCCCACGACCGCAACCGCACCCAGTACGCCTACACCGGCCCCACCGTGACCTCGCCCGGGGTCTACAGCCAACCGCTGTACGCCTTCGCCCCGGTCGAGCGCGAGGAAACCTCGGCCTACCTGTTCGCCGACGCGGCCTTCGACACCGCCAGCATCGGCCACAAGGTCACCTTCGGCTACCAGGGCAACGTGGCGCGGGTACGCGACTACACCGACTACATTCCCTTCCCGGGGCCGCAGTACCAGCCGGTGGGCGGCAACGGCTCGATCCCGCTGGATGAAACCCCGCAGTACGCCAAGCCCGACTACTCCATCGGCCACGGCGACCAGCGCCTGTCCTCGCGCACCCAGGCCGACAACCTGCTGCTGGGCGATGTGATCACCTTCAACGAACAATGGTCGACCATCCTCGGGGTCACCCGCACCCGCATCAAGACCTTCAGCGACAACTTCGTGTGGGCCGAATCGTTCGGCACCCCGAGCCAGATCGACAACTACAACCAGAGCAAGACCTCGCCCAACGTCTCGCTGATCTACAAGCCGCTGCCCTGGCTGACCACCTACGCCACCTACATCGAAGGCCTGCAGGCCGGCGGCATCGCGCCCAACACCGCACTCAACGCCGGCCAGGCCATGGCCCCGGCCATCAGCGAGCAGTACGAGGTGGGGGTCAAGGCCGAAGTGGGCGAAGCCCTGCTGACCCTGGCACTGTTCAACATCGACAAGCCCAATGGCTACACCAACCAGCAGCAGATCTACGTGCAGGACGGACGCCAGGAGAACAACGGCCTGGAGTTCGGCATCACCGGCAAGGTCACCCCGCAGCTGACCCTGGTCAGCGGCCTGACCCTGCTCGACCCCCAGGTGAAGAAGGCGGCCAACGCCAGCATCGAGGGCAACAAGCCGGTGGGCGTGGCCAGCCAGCTGGCCAAGGTGTACGCCGAATACGACCTGAACGGCGTGCCCGGATTCGCCGTGACCGGCGGCGCCTATTACACCGGCAAGCAGTACGTGGATGAGGCCAACCACTACAGCCTGCCGTCGTTCACCACCTTCGATGCCGGTGCGCGTTATCGCCTGCCGCTGGCGGAAAACGCCCTGACCCTGCGCGCCAACGTCAGCAACCTGACCAACAAGGCGTACTGGCTGAGCGACCACTTCCTGGGCGCGCCGCGTACCCTGACGTTCTCGGCACAGCTGGAGTTCTGAGCCCCTTCGCCGGCATTGCCGGCTCCTGCACGGGCGCACGCAGCCTGCAGGAGCCGGCGTTGCTGGCCAAATGCCCACCTCGCGCCGCGCAAATCCCTGAGCGCCGCCAAAATCAGTACCAAAGAACCATTGCCGTTCGCATCCGGCCCTGATATTGAGTGTGCCGCTTTGCGCACCCGCGCCTTTCGTTTCCTCTTGCCCACCCCGCTGGCTTCATCCCCACGCGATCCGAGATGCCGACATGATTGAAAACTCCGATGTAATGTATCGCCTGCTGGTACAGAGCGTGATCGATTACGCGATCTACATGCTGACCCCGGAGGGTGTGGTCAGCAACTGGAACGCCGGGGCGCAGCGGGCCAAGGGGTATACCGGCGAAGAGATCATCGGCGAGCATTTCTCGGTGTTCTACAGCGCCGAGGAGCGCGCCACGCAGTTGCCGCAGAAAAACCTGCAGACCGCCCGCGACCAGGGCCGCTTCGAGGCCGAGGGCTGGCGCCTGCGCAAGGACGGCAGTGCGTTCTGGGCGCACGTGGTGATCGACGCGGTGCATGACGACGACGGCCACCTGGTCGGCTTTGCCAAGGTTACCCGCGACTGCACCGAACAGCGCCGTGCCCTGCTCGAACAACGTGAACAGGAGCGTCACTTCCGCCTGCTGGTACAAGGCGTGAACGACTACGCCATCTACATGCTCGACCCGCTGGGCCATGTGATCAACTGGAACGCCGGCGCCGAGCGGGCCAAGGGCTACACCCACGACGAGATCGTCGGCCAACATTTCTCGGTGTTCTACACCCCGGCGGACCGCGCCGCCGGCCTGCCCGCCCAGAGCCTGGACGCCGCACGCCAGACCGGCCGCTTCGAGGCCCAGGGCCTGCGCCAGCGCAAGGACGGCTCGCACTTCTGGACCAACGTGGTGATCGAAGCCATCCACGACGACGATGGCCAGCTGCTGGGGTTTGCCAAGATCACCCGCGACATCACCGAGCGCCGCCAGTACGAACTCGACCTGCTGGCAGCCAAGGAGCTGGCCGAAGCGCAGAGCGAGAAAATGGCCGCGCTGTCGCAGTTTCTCGACTCGGTGATCAGCAACATCCCGTCCAGCGTGATGGTGCTGGACGTGGCGTCACGCCAGATCCTGCTGGCCAACCCGCAGGCCGAGAAGCTGTTCTCCAGCCAGCAGTGCGCCCTGGTCGGCAGCACCCCGCAGCAGAGCCTGGTGCCGGTGATGGCTGGCTACCTCGAACACCTCACCGAGCATTGCCTGAACCATAACGGCCTGCACCTGACCGAAGACCACCTCGACACCCCGCTGGGCCGACGCACCCTGCGCTCACGCACCCTGCTCAGCCGCAACCCGCAGGTGGGTGCGGGCCACTATGTGCTGCAGATCGCCGACGACGTCACCGACGAGATCGCCGCACACGCGCAGATTCACCACATGGCGCACCACGACGAACTCACCGGCCTGCCCAACCGCACGCTGTTCCACAACTGCCTGGAAGAGGCCCTGGCCGACGGGCAGGCGCGCCAGCACATGACTGCGGCGCTGTGTCTGGACCTGGACAATTTCAAGAACATCAACGATGCCCTGGGGCATGCCTTCGGCGACCGCCTGCTGCGCGCCCTGGGCCAGCGCCTGCGCAGCGTGCTGCGCGACCAGGACACCCTGGCGCGCCTGGGCGGTGACGAGTTCGCCGTGGTGCTGCCGCACCTGGCGCGCCTCGAGGATGCCCAGCGCACCGCCACGCGCCTGATCGAGGCAGTGGCGCCGGCGTTCCTGATCGACGGCCACAGTTTCTCGGTGGGCCTGAGCGTGGGTATCGCCATCGCGCCGGTCGACCACCACAAGGCCGACCAGTTGCTGCGCTACGCCGACATGGCCCTGTACGAGGCCAAGCGCAACGGGCGCAACCGCTACGAGCTGTTCCACCCCGAGCTCGACGAAGCCGCGCGGCGCCGCCGCATCATGGAAACCGACCTGCGCACCGCGCTGCACCTGGGCCAGCTGCACATGCACTACCAGCCGATCATCGGCAACGACGGGCAGATCACCGGCTACGAGGCGCTGATGCGCTGGCAGCACCCGGTCAAGGGGCAGGTCATGCCGATGGACTTCATCCCGATTGCCGAAGAGACCGGGCTGATCCACGAGGTGGGTACGCGGGCGCTGAACCTGGCCTGCCAGGAGGCCGCCAGCTGGGCCACCGAGCAATCGGTGGCGGTCAACCTGTCGCCGGTGCAGTTCAAGAACAGCGACCTGGTGGAAGTGGTGCAGCTTGCGCTGACCGACGCCAGGCTCGACCCGTCGCGCCTGGAACTGGAGATCACCGAATCGGTGCTGCTGGAGAACAGCGACGGCAACCTGCGTACCCTGCAGGCGCTCAAGGACATGGGCGTGCGTATTGCCCTGGACGACTTCGGTACCGGCTACTCCTCGCTGGGCTACCTGCGCTCGTTCCCGTTCGACCGGATCAAGATCGACAAGTCGTTCGTGCACGACATGGGCGAAAGCCGCGAGGCGATGTCGATCATCCGCGCCATTACCGGCATGAGCAGCAGCCTGCTGATCAACACCACCGCCGAGGGGGTGGAGACCGAGGCGCAGTTCAAGCAATTGCAGGCCGAAGGCTGCTCGCATTTTCAGGGGTATCTGTTCGGGCATCCGCAGCCGGCTGACAAGCGCCAGAAGGGAGGCCGGTAGAGCAGCGAGCGCGCAGGCCGTTTCGCCGGCAAGGCCGGCTCCTACACGACAGGTGCGGGAGCCGGCCCTGCCGCCACCTGATCGTACAGCCGCCGCAGCCGCTGCACTGCCGCCTCGATCTCGCCCACCTTGACCCCGCCGTACCCCAGCACCAGCAGGTTGTCGTCATCGGCGTCGGGCTCCACGCTGTAGCCGCCGCGCAGCACCAGCCCATGTGCCGGGGCCTGCGCCAGCATCTTGCGCGCCGTGCCCGGGGCACCGATGCGTACCGCCAGGTGCAACCCCGCCTGCCCCGCCGAGTACCCGATCAGCGCCCCGAACGCCTCGTCCAGGCACTGCTGCAGGCAACTGCGGCGCTGGGCGTACTCGGCGCGCATCTTGCGGATGTGCCGGGCGAAATGCCCTTCCTGGATGAAGTCGGCCATCGCCGCCTGAATCGACAGGTACCCTGGCCGGTACAGCTGGATCAGGCCCTTGCCGAAGGCCTCGGCCAGCCCCTCGGGCACCACAAGGTAACTCAGGCGCAGCCCCGGGAACATCACCTTGCTGAAGGTGCCCAGGTAGATCACCCGGTCTTCGCCACCGAGCCCCTGCAGCGACGGCATCGGCTCGATGTCGTACCGGAACTCGCTGTCGTAGTCATCCTCCACCACCCACAGGTTGTTGGCCTGGGCATACGCCAGCCAGTCACGCCGGCGCTGCAGCGACATGATGTTGCCGGTGGGGTACTGGTGCGACGGCGTGACGAACGCCAGCCGCGGCGCAGCAGCCGGCACTGCAGAAGGCAGGCAGGCGCCCTGCGCATCGATCGCCAGCGGCGCGCAGTGCAGCCCCGCCGCCGAAAACACCACCGGCGCCCCCCAATGGCAGGGGCTCTCGACCCACACGGTGTCCCCCGGGTCGCCCAGCAGCTTGGCCACCAGGTCCAGCGACTGGTGGGTGCCCTGGGTCACGATCACCTGCGCCGGGCTGCAACGGACCGCGCGGGCCGCATACAGGTAGGCACTGAGCGCCTCGCACAGCGGGCGGTAGCCGCCCTGATCCACGTAGCCGGCCAGGTGCGCCTGGCGCTTGCTCAGGTAGCGGTTGTGCAGGCGCTTCCAGATATGAAACGGAAACAGGTCGGCGTCCGATACGCCGCCCACGAAGGCGCCCTCGGCCCGCGCCACCGCGCCGAAGCGCGCGTTGATCGCCTTGCCCCGGGCCGACAGCGGCGCCTGATCGGGCGTATCGGGGGCCGGCACGCCGGTTTTCACCTGGGGCAAGGTGTCGGCCACGAAGGTGCCGCTGCCGGGCCGGGCGTACAGGTAGCCCTCATCGAGCAGACGGTCGTAGGCCAGCGACACGGTCAGGCGCGAGACCAGCAACTGCTCGGCCAGCGCCCGGGTGGAGGGCAACTTGTGGTTGACCGGCAGGCGCCGCTGCAGGATCGCCGCCTGGATCGCCTGGTACAACTGGCGCTGCAGGGTCACGCCGCCGTCGCGGTCCAGCGTGCCGACCAGCAGGTCGTGGAGAAGCGATGCCATCGGGTGCCTCACTGCAGGGGCGGAATCGGAACCGCGAGCATACAAGTGGCCTTAACAACTGATCAACTCTGGATATAACCGATATAGCCAAACAGGCCTATGTTCGAACCAGTGCTGGCCTGACACCCCAGCTTTCCCGGCAATCGACAGAGTGATGTTCAGTGACCCTTCACACACCCCCTGCCTTCGACGCATTGCTGGTCGCAGCTCCGCCCAAGGTTTCGGCCGAACAGGCGCAGGCCGTGGCAGCGCAGTACTTCGGCCTGCACGGCGCGTGCCGCCTGCTCACCGGCGAGCGTGACCTCAACTTCCAGATCACCTGCGCCGACGGCGCCCAGTACCTGCTCAAGGTCTCCAACGCGGCCGAAGACCCGCAGGTGGCCGACTTCCAGAACCAGGCGCTGCTGCACATCCAGCACTGCGACCCGACCCTGGCGGTGCAGCGCATCTACCCCAACACCAGCGGCAGCTACCAGATCCCGCTGATGTTCGATGGCCAGCCGCTGCTGGTGCGGTTGTTCTCGTTCGTCGACGGGATCTGCCTGCACCGCGTCGAACACCCCGACGTGGCGCTGCGCAGCAGCCTGGGCGAGCACCTGGCCCGCCTGGGGCTGGCCCTGCGCGGCTTCTTCCACCCCGGCGCCGGGCACGAGCTGCTGTGGGACCTCAAGCACGCCTCGCGGCTGAGCGACAAGATCGGCCTGATCCAGGACCCTGAAGAGCGCCAGCTGGCCCAGCACTTTCTGGACAACTTCGAGCGCCACGCACAACCGCACCTCAAGGGCCTGCGCGCCCAGGTGATCCACAACGACCTGAACCCGCACAACGTGATCGTCGATGCCAGCCAGCCGCACCCGGTGCGCAACATCCTCGATTTCGGCGACATGGTGCATGCCCCGCTGGTCAACGACCTGGCCGTGGGCGCCGCCTATCAACTGGGCAGCCAGGGCGACCCGCTGGAACACGCTGCACCGTTCATCCGCGCCTACCACCGCATCGCGCCGCTGGAGCCGCTGGAACAGGAACTGCTGGTGGACCTGATCGCCACCCGCCTGGTGCTGACCGTGACCATCACCAACTGGCGCGCTGCGCTGTACCCGGAAAACCGCACCTACATCCTGCGCAACGCGCCGTCTGCCTGGCGCGGCCTGAAGGCCCTGGCTGACGTGCCGCGCGAGGTCGCGCAGCAACAGATTCGTCGTATCTGCTCCGAGGAGACGCTGTAAATGACCATGATCAATGGCTTCACCGCCGAAGATGCCGCACGCCTTAGCGAAACCGAACGTGCCCTGATCGAGCGCCGTGCGCGCGTGCTGGGCCCGGCCTACCGCCTGTTCTACGAACACCCGCTGCACCTGGTCAAGGGTGAAGGCGTGTGGCTGTACGACGCCGACGGCAAGCGTTACCTAGATGCCTACAACAACGTGGCCTCCATCGGCCACTGCCACCCCAAGGTGGTCGAGGCGCTGTACGAGCAGGCCAAGGTGCTCAACACCCACACCCGCTACCTGCATGAAGGCATCCTCGACTATGCCGAGAAACTGCTGGCCACCTTCCCGCCCGAGCTGGACCAGGTGATGTTCACCTGCACCGGCAGCGAGGCCAACGACCTGGCCCTGCGCATCGCCCGTCAGTACACCGGCGGTACCGGCCTGATCGTGACCCAGCTGGCCTACCACGGCGTGACCGACCAGATCGCCGCCGCCTCGCCTTCGCTGGGTGCGGGCGTGCCGGTGGGTGACTTCGTGCGTACCGTGCGGGCTCCCGACGCCTACCGCCTGGGCGCCGAGAACGTGGCACAGATCTTCGCCGACGACGTGCGCGCCGCCATCGCCGACCTGCGCCGCTGCGGGATCAAGCCGGCAGCACTGCTGCTCGACGGCATCTTCGCCAGCGATGGCGTGCTGTCCGACCCGGCCGGCTTCCTGCAGCAGGCGGTGGCCGTGGCCCGCGAAGAGGGCCTGCTGTACATCGCCGACGAGGTGCAATCGGGCTTTGGCCGTACCGGCTCGCACATGTGGGGCTACCAGCGCCATGGCGTGCAGCCCGACATCGTCACCATGGGCAAACCCATGGGCAACGGCCAGCCGATTGCCGGTGCGGTGTTTCGCAGCGAGGTGCTCGATGCGTTCGGTCGCACCGCCCGCTACTTCAACACCTTCGGCGGCAACCCGGTGTCATGTGCAGCAGCCAACGCGGTGCTCGACGTGATCCAGGGCGAAGGCCTGATGGCCAACTGCGCGGCGGTGGGCGAATACTTCAAGGCGGGTCTGCAGGGGCTTGCCGAGCGCTACCCGCTGATTGGCGACGTGCGCGGGGCCGGGCTGTTCGTGGGGGTCGAGCTGGTGACCGATCGTGCCAGCAAGGCGCCGGCCACCGAGGCAACGGCACGGGTGGTGAACGGCATGCGTGAACGTGGCGTACTGATCAGTTCGGCGGGGCCGGCGGCCAACATCCTGAAGATCAGGCCGCAGTTGATCTTCCAGCGCGAGCATGCCGATCTGTTCGTACAGACGCTGGAGGCGGTGCTGAAGTCGCTGAACTGACAGCAAGAGGCATTGACGGTTGTGGCCCTTTCGCCAGCAAGGCTGGCTCCTACAACGATTGGTGCAGGAGCCAGCCTTGCTGGCGAAGGGGTTCACTCACTTGGTCTTGGCAACCCAGGCATTGAAGCGCTGCTCGAGGTCTTCGCCGTTGTTGACCCAGAACTCGCTGTCCATCGGGATGGCCTGTGCCAGGTTGTCCGGCGCGGTGTTCAACTGCGCCGCCAGTGCAGGGTCAAGCAGCCCGGCGGTATGCAGGTTGGTCGACCCATAGCCCAGCTTGGTGGTGTGGATCTTCTGGTTTTCCGGGCGCAGCGAAAACGCGATGAAGTCCTCGGCCAGGGCCTTGTTCTTGCTGCCCTTGGGGATCGCCCACGAGTCGATGGCGTAGATGCTGCCATTCCATACCGTGTGCACATTGGCGCCGGCCGCCTGTGCGGCGAACACCCGGCCGTTGAACGCGGTGCTCATCACCACGTCGCCGCTGGCCAGGAACTGCATCGGCTGCGCACCGGCCTCCCACCACTGGATGTCGGGCTTGATCTGGTCCAGCTTGCGGAATGCACGCTCCACCCCTTCCGGCGTCGACAACACCTTGTACACGTCGGCATACGGCACGCCATCGGCCATCAGTGCCGCTTCCAGGGTGTACTTGGCGCCCTTGCGCAGGCTGCGCTTGCCCGGAAACTTCTTGGTGTCCCAGAAATCGCTCCAGCCGGTAGGCGCCTGCTTGAGCTTGTCGCCGTTGTAGGCCAGCGCCATCGACCATACCAGCAGGCCGCCGCCGCAGTCCGACAGGGTGCCGGGCACGAAATCCGATTCCTTGCCGATACGGTTGAGGTCCAGGTGTTCGAACAGGCCCTCCTCGCAGCCACGGATCAGTTCGGCGCTCTCGACCTGCACCACGTCCCAGTTGACGCTGTTGGTGTCGACCATGACCTTGATCCGGCCCATTTCGCCGTTGTATTCACCCGCTACCACCTTGCTGTGGCTGGCGGCGGCAAAGGGGGCGTAGAAGGCCTCGGTCTGTACATCCTTGCTGGCACCGCCAAACGAAATCACGGTGATTTCGGCAGCAAGGGCGTTGGCGGCAAAAGCACTGAGCAACACGGCGGCAATGGTGGTTTTTTTCATGTCTACCTCTGTAATTTATTGGTTTTGGCAGAGTTGATACACGCTGGGCGTCCTTTCGGGTGGTCGCACTTCAGCTTCGGTAATCCACCTGATCACCACTGATCAGGCGCAAGGCGGCGGTCCAGGCCAACAGGTGAAGTTGCTGATCGAATTCGGCGTCGGACTGCTGCGCGGTCAGTTCGCAGACCGCTTCGTCCGGCAGGCGCAGCGGCGGGTTGCCCGCCAGTGCCTGTACCTGCGCCTGGCAGGCGCGCTCCAGGAAGTAGATCTGGTTGAAGGCTTCGGCAATGCAGCGCCCGGCGGCCAGCAGGCCATGGTTGCGCAGGATCATCGCCATGTGCGGGCCCAGGTCCCTGACCAGGCGCTCGCCTTCGGCCGGGTTCAGCGCAATGCCCTCGTAGTCGTGGTAACCCAGGCGGCGATAGAACTTCAGCGCATGCTGGGTGATCGGCAGCAGCCCCTGCTCCTGGGCCGACACGGCCATGCCGGCAGCGGTATGGGTGTGCACCACACAGGCCAGGTCCGGACGTGCGGCGTGGATCGCCGAATGGATGTTGAAGCCGGCACGGTTGACGCTGCCGGCGTCATAGCCAGGGTCGATGGTGTTGCCGTGGTGGTCTATCTTGATCAGGTCCGAGGCGCGCATTTCGTGAAACAGCACGCCGTAGCGGTTGATCAGGAAATGCCCCGGCTCGCCGGGGACACGGGCCGAGATGTGCGTGTCGATCAGATCGGTCATGCGAAAGTGGGCCAGCAGCCGGTACAGCGCTGCCAGGTCGCAACGGGTCTGCCACTCTTCGGGCGAAACCTGCTGCGCGTCGATCCGCGGGGTGTTGGGGTGCATCGCGCCTCCTTGTTCATGGTATGTTTCGGGCACTTGGCCCGCCGGCATGCAGGGATGTTGCAGCAGCCCCCGGCGGCCCACCATGCACAGAACGCGCTGGTTGTGCCGGCCCTGTTATGGTGTTTTCACCAGTACACCCACCGCCACACCCTCGCCTGACGGATGTTTTCTATGATGTTGTTGGATGCCAGCTCGTCGCAGTCGCTGGTCAACCAGATCGTTGCGGGCATCACCCTCGCGATCAACGAACAGCGCTTGCGCCCGGGCACCAAGCTGCCCTCCATCCGCAAGTTCGCGCAAACCCACAAGGTCAGCCATTTCACCGCCGTCGAGGCCTATGACAGGCTGGTGGCCCTGGGTTACCTGACGGCGGTGCGCAATGCCGGCTTCTATGTACGCAGCGCCCCCGACACCCCCGCCCCGCCGCCGATGCCCAGTGCCAGCGACGATGCCTTCGACTTCGACGCCTACCTGCTGCTGCAGAAGGTGTTCCAGCCGCTGGGCATGGACCTGCGCCCGGGCATCGGCCTGCTGCCCGAGCCCTGGAGCGACGATGACGGGGTGCAACGCAGCCTGCGCGCCCTGAGCCGTCGCGACCCGAGCGAGTTCACCGGCTACGGCCATGCCAAGGGGTGCGCCAACCTGCGCGCCCGGCTGGTGGAGAAACTGCTCGATACCCGGGTCAACGCCCACCCCGAGCAGATTCTGCTGACCAGCGGCGCCAGCCATGCGCTGGACCTGCTGGTGCGCTACCTGGTGCACCGCGGCGACAGCGTGCTGGTGGACGAACCGGGCTACCACAACCTGTTCCTCAACCTGCGCCTGCAGGGGGCCCGTCTGCTGGGGGTGCCACGCACCCGCGACGGCATCGACCTGGACGTGCTCGAGGCGCAGATCCGCGAACACCGGCCCAAGGTGTTCTTCACCAACACGCGCCTGCAATGCCCCACCGGCACCAGCCTGACACTGGCGGTGGCCCACCGTCTGCTGCAACTGGCGGAAAAGTACGACTTCCTGATCGTGGAAAACGACATCTACGCCGACCTCGACCCGTCCGACCAGCAGGCGCTGGCAGGCATGGACCAGCTGGCGCGGGTAATCTACGTGGCCAGCTTCTCCAAGAGCATCGCGCCGTCGCTGCGGGTGGGGTTCGTTGCCGCGCACCGCGACCTGATCGACGAACTGGTGCCACTGAAGATGGCCAGCGGCCTGACCACCTCGGCAATTGCCGAGGAACTGGCACTGGAGGTGCTGCTGCAGGGGCGCCACCGCAAGCACGTCAAGCAGTTGCAGGCCAACCTGGCCCTGGCCCATGAACAGGTGGCGCGCAAGCTCGAGGCGGTGGGCATGGAGATCTTCGTCAAGCCCCATGCGGGGTTGTTCCTGTGGGCCCGTCACCCCCAGGTCGAAGACGCCACGGCACTGGCCATGGACGCACGCGAACACAAGATTCTGCTCGCGCCCGGGCAACTGTTCATGCCCGATGCGCGGGTGGTGCCGTGGCTGCGCTTCAATGTGGCGCACGCGCAGGATGAGCGGATCTACCGGCTGTTGGAGCAGGCCGCGCACTGACCAGATTCGACTCGCCTCTTCGCCAGTAGGCGCCGGCTTTGCCGGCGAAGCGGCCCGCCCGGGCGACACCCCCGCAGGTCCGGAGAATCAGGCATGACACGCAGAGGAATGCCGGTGGGCACGCCCGTTGCCCGCGCGGACAATGCGCCGCCTCTACCGTCATTGCTTTTGCGAGGTTCCCCCATGTACACCGCCATCGGCTACGCCGCCCAGTCGGCCACCACGCCCCTCGCCCCCATGACCTTCCAGCGCCGCAGCCCACGCCCCGACGACGTGGCCATCGAGATTCTCTACTGCGGCGTGTGCCACTCCGATATCCACCAGGCCCGCAACGAATGGGGCATCGCCGTGTACCCGCTGATGCCCGGCCACGAAATCGTGGGCAAGGTCACTGCCGTGGGCGCCAGCGTCAGCCGCTATCAGGTGGGTGACCTGGTGGGTGTGGGCTGCATGGTCGACTCCTGCCGCCACTGCCAGGCCTGCGCCGCCAACCTGGAACAGTACTGCCTCGAAGGCCCGACCATGACCTACGCCACCCCCGACCGGGTCGACGGCAGCAACACCATGGGCGGCTATTCCAGCAGTATCGTGGTCGACCAGCATTTCGTGGTGCGCATCCCGGCCGGCATGGACCTGGCCAGCGCCGCGCCGATCCTCTGCGCCGGCATCACCACCTATTCGCCGCTCAAGCACCACGGGGTCAAGGCCGGGCACAAGGTCGGCATCCTCGGCATGGGCGGCCTGGGTCACATGGGCATCAAGCTGGCCAAGGCCATGGGCGCCGAAGTCACCCTGTTCACCCGTTCGGCCAGCAAGGCCGAGGAAGCCCGCCGCCAGGGCGCCGACCATGTGGTGGTGTCCACCGATGCCGCGCAGATGGCCGCCGTGGCCGGGCACTTCGACTTTCTGCTCGACACCATCCCGGTGCAGCACGACCTCAACCCCTACCTGGAAACCCTGAAGTTCGACGGCGTGCACATCCTGGTGGGCCTGATCGAACCGGTGGAGCCGCCCCTGCACGCCGCCAACCTGGTGCTCAAGCGCCGCGTACTGGCCGGCTCGCTGATCGGCGGCATCGCCGAAACCCAGGAGGTGCTGGACTTCTGCGCCGAGCACGGCATTTGCTGCGACATCGAGATGCTCGACATCCAGCACATCAACGAGGCCTACAGCCGCATGATCGCCGGCGACGTGAAGTACCGCTTCGTGATCGACATGGCCTCGCTCAAGGCCTGAGCCCCCGCCTCACAGATTGAAGCGCCCCAGCAGGTGGTGCTGTTGCCCCACCTGCTCCACCATCACCGCACACTGGCGCACCTGCACCTGGGTGCCTGCGGCCACTTCATGACTGATGTCGCGAATGGTCGTGGTGTTGCGGTTGATCTCTTCGCTGGTGGCGCTCTGCTGCTCGGCCGCGGTGGCGATCTGGGTGTTCATGTCGTTGATGCGGGTGATCGCCTGGCGAATGCGCACGAGCATGTCGTTGGCCGCGCCCGCCTCCTCGGCGGTCTTGCCGGCGCTGTCGCGGTTGTGCTGCATGCGCGACTCGGCGTGGCGCACCCCGGCCTGCAGCTGGTCGATCATCTGGCGGATCTCCTGGGTCGACTGCTGGGTGCGCGAGGCCAGCGTGCGCACCTCGTCAGCCACCACCGCGAAACCTCGCCCCGTCTCGCCGGCACGTGCAGCCTCGATGGCAGCATTGAGCGCCAGCAGGTTGGTCTGCTCGGCAATGCTGGTAATCACCGCCAGGATCGACTCGATGTTGTCGCTGAGGCGTGACAGGTCATTGATTGCATGGCCGGTGTCGTCCATTTCGCTGGCCAGTTGCCGGATCGCCGCGGTCGAGCGTCGCACCACGTCCTCGCCGCCGTGTGCTTCCTCGTCGGCAATCACTGCGGCCTGCGCCGCTGCCTGAGCGTTGCGCGCGACGTCTTCGGCGGTGGAGGCCATCTCCTGCATGGCCGTGGCCAGTTGGTCCAGCTCCTGCAACTGGCGCTGCAGGCGTTCATCGGTCCGGGTGGCTTCGGCCGACGTCAGGTGGGTGCTCTCGCGCACCTGGTTGGAGGTGCTCATCACCTGATGGATCAGGTTCTGCAGGTTGCCCAGAAAGCCGTTGAACTCGCGCGACACCAGCGCCACCTCGTCATTGCCGCCGTCGGGCAGGCGCCGCGTCAAGTCGCCGTCGCCCTGGTTGACCTCATGGAACGAGCGGTGCAGCAGCTCCAGCGGCTTGAGCAGGCGCCCGAGCAGCAGGCCCAGCACCACGAGGCTCACCAGCACGCCGAGCAGCGTGGCCAGCACTGCACGCCAGGTCAGGCTGTCGGCCTCGGCCATCACGATGCGCTGGTCGAGCACCACGCCGATCAACCAGTCCATGCCCTCCAGGTAGGTCAGCGGGGTGAAGGACACCAGTGAATCGTGATCGCCGGTTCGAACCGTCTGCAGCTGGCTGTCCAGCGCCGGGTGCTGGCCATCGAACAGGCTGCTGTAGGGCTTGCCGTTGTACTGGCTGTCGGGGTGGGAAATGATCGTGCCGTTGCGGCTGAGCAGAAAGGCATGGCCGGCGCCGTTGAAGTCCAGGGTATTGATGGCATCGGCCACGCTCTTGAGGCGGATATCGCCGCCCAGCACGCCGGCGAAGGTAGCGCCATCGTGGAGGCGCGTGACCGCCGAAATCAGCGTTTCGCCAGTGGCCGAGTCGATGTAGGGCTCGGTGAGCACCGCCTTGTCGGCGCCCTTGGCGACGGCATACCAGGGCCGTGTGCGCCCGTCCCAGCTCGCATCGGGGCGCCAGCTGGGCGTGTTGGTGAGGGGTTTGCCGTCGCGTTGCAAGGCGCCGAATATCAGGATGAACTCGTCCTTGAGCATCGGGCTGTCGATGATGCGCTGGGTGTTTTCAGGGCTGTAGCGGCTGTCGATGACCTGCGCCACCAGGCCCATGAGCTTGAGCTTGGCGTTCAGCCAGTTCTCTATCTGCCGGGCCAGGGCACCGCTGGACTCGGCGATGCCGGCAGACACTTGCTTGTGCAGGGCGTCGCGCACCTGGCTGACCTGCGCGACCGACAGCAATCCGGTGGTAATGAACAGCAATGTGGCGGCCGCCAGGCCAGCCTTGTGAACGATCTTCATGCCTGCACTCCGTGCCGAATCGAGCAAACGGGCATGCTAGGCAGGCGTACTGGCACACTGCAATCAACGTTGCGATGATTGCCCGGTGCCGTAATGGGGATTGTTTACCGGCATCACGGCCACTGCTTGTAGGACGAACCCGGCGCACGGCATCCGCGCCACGGGCAGGCAAAAAAAAACCAGGGCCGTTTGCGGCCCTGGTCTTTTTCGTCATGGTGCCTGTCAGCCCTTGAGCTGCCTGGCCGCACGCACGTGCATGAACACGCCCATCAGTGCCACGATGGCCGCGGCCGCACCGGTGGAGAACACCAGTACCTGGTAGTCCGGCACAAAGGCCATGGTCACCAGGCACCCGATGATGAACACGATCACCAGGTAGGTCAGCCACGGGAACAGCCACATCTTCAGGCGGATTTCCTTGCCCTCGGCTTCCAGCTTGCGACGCATCTTCAGTTGCGAGAACGCGATCACCAGGTACACCAGCAAGGCGATCATGCCGGTGGTGTTCATCAGCACGTCCAGCACGTCTTTCGGGCGCAGGGTGTCGCTGAAGTTGATCAGGGCGACGAACACCGCCACCGAGCACGAACCGATGATGGCGAACACCGGCACACCGGTACCGGCGCGGGTGATCTTGAAGAACGACGGTGCATCACCGCGGGTCGACAGCGAGAACAGCATGCGCGAGGCGGTGTAGTGCGCCGAGATCAGGCAGCTGCTCACCGAGGTCAGCACCACGAAGTTCATCACGAACTCAGCGCCCGGAATGCCCAGCAGTTCCAGGGTACGACGGTACGAACCGTAGCCCGACTGGCCCATCAGCGGGTCGTTCCACGGCACCAGGGCCACGATCAGGAAGATCGAACCCACATAGAACAGGCACACACGCCACACCACCGAGTTGGTGGCCTTGACGATCTGCTCGGACGGGTTCTTCGACTCGGCGGCCGCGATGGTCACGATTTCGGCGCCCAGGAAGGCGAACATCACCCCCAGCATGGCCACCACCACTGCCTCTACCCCATTGGGCATGAAGCCCTGGGCCGTGAGGTTGGTGATGCCGTGGACCTCACCGGTGGGCCACAGGTTGGCCACGGCCAGCCCGCACACCACAAGGAAGCATATGATCGCCACCACCTTTATCAGCGCGAACCAGAATTCGAACTCCCCGTAGTGCTTGACGTTGAAGAAGTTGACGCTGATCAGCACCAGGGTAGTGGCCAGCACGAACACGTTGACGCTGATGGAGGGGAACCAGCCGTGCAGGATCTTGCCCGCCACATAGGCTTCCCAGGCCATCAGGATGACCCAGAACCACCAGTACAACCAGCCGATGGTGAAGCCTGCCCAGCGCCCGATGGCGCGCTCGGCGTAGGTGGAGAACGAGCCGGTGTCTGGCGAGGAGGTGGCCATTTCACCCAGCATGCGCATGATCAGCACCACCAGGATGCCGCCGGCCAGGTACGCCAGGATGGCGGCCGGCCCGGCGCTGTGGATCACACTCCCCGAGCCCACGAACAGCGCACCGCCGATCACCCCGGCGATGGACATCATGGTCAGGTGGCGCGATTTGAGCGAAGCGCTAAGCTTGCTCTCGGGCTCCACCTTGGAGGATGTGGAAGTCGATGTAGCGTCCATCAGTTGTCTACCCCTTGTTTTTCTTTTTCCAGCGAACACGCAAGACCGGCGAATGCCGGGCTTCATTGCTCGTCAGTGTCTGATTGTGTACGGGATGGATCGCAAACCCGGCGGGCATCCATGGCCTTGAAGGTCGGCAATCGTGCTGTGCACGCCCGGGGGCTTGCCCCTGGCGGTAGTGATCGGGCCTCTCAACATGCTTTAGCTGGCGAATACAGACCCCTAATGTAAAAATGTACGACACAGAGAGCCATGCACAGCGCCGTGAAATATGCACTGCACTGTACAGGCCGCCAATGCAGTACACCCCCGTTCCCTGCAGGCGCCAGGCGTTACGCACCCTGAAGGCACAGCCCCAACATGCTTGAATTACGACCCGACTCCGCCCCCCCGCTCGTCAACCAGATCATCAACGGGTTGCGTGAGTTGATCGAGAACCAGACCCTCAAACCCGGTGCCAAGGTACCGTCCATCCGCGCCTTCGCCGCCACCTACTCGGTCAGCACCTTCACCGTGGTCGAAGCCTACGATCGGCTGGTGGCCCAGGGCCTGCTGGTCAGCCGCGGCAATGCCGGCTTCTTCGTCAACCGCTCGGTGAACGAGCGCATCGAAAGCCAGGCCAGCGACGCCGAGCCGGGCAAGCCGGAGTTCAACTCCGAGTGGTACCTGCAGAACATCTTCGAAAGCCGCCAGCTGGCCTTCAAGCCCGGCTGTGGCTGGCTGCCCAACGAGTGGATGTTCGAGGACGGCCTGCGCCGCGGCCTGCGCCAGGTGGCCGGCAGCGTGATGGAACTGAGCGGTTACGGCGACCCCATGGGCCTGCTCGAGCTGCGCACCCTCACCGCGCAGAACCTGGAGCAGGACCAGCGCATCGTGGCCAACCCCAACCAGCTGATGCTCACCCACGGCGCCAGCCAGGCGCTGGACCTGGCGGTGCGCACCCTGGTGCGCCCAGGCGATGTGGTGCTGGTGGACGACCCGGGCTACCCCAACCTGATGAGCATCCTGCGCTTTCAGGGCGCCACCCTGATCGGCGTGCCGCGCACCCCGGCCGGGTATGACCTGGAGCATCTCGAGCGGCTGCTGGCCCACCACCGGCCCACGGTGTTCTTCACCCAGCCGCACCTGCACAGCCCCACCTGCTCGCGCACCCCGCTGGCGCAACTGCACCGCCTGCTGCAACTGTCGGCGCAACACGGCTTTCGCCTGGTGGAGAACAACCTGTACGCCGACATGGTGGCCGAACCGCAACCGTGCCTGAGCAGCCTGGACCACCTGCAGCAGGTGGTGTACGTGGGCAGCTATTCCAAGAGCATCTCGCCGAACGTGCGGGTGGGCTACATGCTGGCCAACCCCGAACTGATCCAGAAGCTGCTGCAACTGAAGATGCGCTCGGGCCTGACCACCTCACAGGTGATGGAGCGCGTGGTGTATGCGGCCATCACCGACGGGCGCTGGCGCAAGCACCTCAAGCGCCTGCGCCAGCGCCTGGCCGAGGCGCAGCAGGAGGTCAGCCGGCGCCTGAACCGCCTGGGCTTCGAGATTTTCGTCGAGTCCGACGAGGGCATGTACCTGTGGACCCGCCACCCGCAGATCGCCAACAGCGCAGCGCTGGTGGACGACGCCCTGGAGCGCGGCATCATGATCGGCCCCGGCCAGTTGTTCATGGTCGACGCCCAGGCCACCGGCTGGATGCGCTTCAACGTGGCGTTCAGCACCGACCCGGCCTTGTGGCAGCAACTGGAAAAGCTGTTCGCCCGTCACGCCGCCTGAACCTGCGCAATTTTGTTCAATACGCCGCCCCCGGCCCCGCCACACACTTCCTGGACCCACATCCATAGAAGTGAAGGTTACATGGAGCAGTTCCTGATCATTGCAGCAGCGCACTTTCTGGCGCTGCTGTCACCGGGGCCGGATTTCTTCCTGGTGGCACGCACCTCCCTGGCCACCAGCTGGCGCGTGGCCAGCGGAGCCTGCCTGGGCATCGCACTGGCCAACGGGGTGTTCATCGTCGCCGCCTTTACCGGCGTGTCGGTGCTGCAGCCGCACAGCACGCTGTTCATCGTGCTGCAACTGGCCGGTTGCGCCTACCTGCTGTACCTGGGCTGGCTGTTCATCCGCCATGCCGGTGCCAGTACGCTGGAGGTTGCCCCGCAGG
Organism: Pseudomonas sp. FBF18; assembly: GCF_024261405.1. Classification (NCBI taxonomy): domain Bacteria; kingdom Pseudomonadati; phylum Pseudomonadota; class Gammaproteobacteria; order Pseudomonadales; family Pseudomonadaceae; genus Pseudomonas; species Pseudomonas sp. FBF18. The sequence continues at coordinate 275,841 of NZ_QKRS01000004.1, forward strand.
GGTCGCCGGCACCGTCGCCCGCGGCCACCACCTGGCTGGGCGCCGCCGGCATGGGGGTGGTGTCCGGCATCCTCAACCCCAAGAACGCGCTGTTCTACGCCAGCCTGGCGGCCATGCTGAGCGGGCCGCAGGCAAGCCCTGGCTGGAAGCTGGCCTACGGCCTGTGGATGTTCGGCGTGGTGCTGGCGTGGGACCTGCTGGTGGCGGTGGTGATCGGCAACCGCCACGTGCGCCGCCGCTTCGCCCGTGCCCTGCCGTGGCTGGAGCGGGCCACGGGGGCGATGCTGGTGCTGCTGGCGCTGGGCGTGATCGCGGTAATGGCGCTGGGCTAGCACCGGGGCGTGGGGTAGGCTATGAGGCTTCATTTACCTGTTTTCAGGGATACCTATTGGCCGCTGCATGGGGCACAGTCGCCCCCACCGCGCGCCCGAGACTGCCCATGCCTATCCAGACGACTGTTCCCGAACTCACGCTGCTCGCGCCGGTACTGCTGGTAGAGGACGAGCCGCTGATCCACCGCCGCCTGGAAGCCCTGCTGCTGCAACTGGGCTACCGGCCCGAGGCCCTGCTGTTCGCCAGCTCGCTGGCCGAGGCCCGCGCCTGCCTGGCAGTGCAGCCGGTGGCGCTGGCGCTAATAGACCTGGGCCTGCCCGACGGCAACGGCATCGAGCTGATCGAAGAGATGCACGCCACCGACCCCGGCCAGGCGATCCTGGTGATCTCGGCATGGAGCACCGAAGACACCCTGCTCGCGGCGCTGCGGGCAGGCGCCACCGGCTATGTGCTCAAGGAACGCGACGACCTGGAGATCCTGTTGTCGCTGCGCAGCGTGCTGCGCGGCGGCGCCCCCATCGACCCGTTCGTGGCCCGGCGCATCATCGAGGAACTGCGCCCGGGGGCCGCCCAGCCGGTCGACACCGCCGATGGCGAACGCCTGACCCCGCGTGAAGACCAGATCCTGCGCCTGGTGGCCGAGGGCCTGGGCAACCGCGAAATCGCCGAACAGCTGAACCTGTCGCGCTACACCGTCGAATGCCACGTCAAACGCATCTATCGCAAGCTGGCGGTGTCTTCGCGCACCCGCGCCATCCATGCGGCACGCACGCGTGGCCTGCTCGATTGAGAGGCCTGATGGCGTGCTGGCTGCTCGTCCTGTGCCTGTCGGGTGCAGCGCAGGCTGCAACGCCGGGCGGTGCAAGCTGCACCGTGCAGGTGCTGTCGGTAGCCACCGCCCAGGGTGATGACCAGGGCAACCGCCCCGAGGCCGGCCCCTGGCAGGCCGTGACCCTGCCCGACGACTGGAGCCGACGCTGGCCGCAGCACGACGGCACGGTGTGGTACCGCCTCCAGTGGCAGCGCGACTGCGCGGCCGGTCAACGCATGCCGGTGGCACTGACGCTGCGCTCGGTGATCATGGCCGGCGAAGTGTTCGTCAACGACCAGCGCCTGTGGCGTGACAGCCAGCTGAGCGAGCCGCTGTCACGCAGCTGGAACATGCCCCGCTACTGGCACCTGCCCGAAGGCCTGTTGAACGAAGGCGTCAACACGCTGTGGGTACGTGTGGTGGGCCTGGCGGTACAGTCACCCGGGCTGGGGCCGGTGTACCTGGGGGATGAGGCCTCGGCACGCCAGCTGTATGAAGAGTTGCTGTGGACCAACCGCTCGTTGTTCGTGCTCAACCTGACCGTCTCGGCGGTGCTGGGCGGGCTGTTCTTCTGTATCTGGGTGATCCGCCGCGAGCAACGGATCTTTGGCTGGTATGCGGCCATGGCCCTGTGCTGGGTGCTGTTCATCGCCAATATACTGATGACCAGCCCCTGGCCCTTCTCCACCACCCTGATGGCTGCGCGCTTCAACGGCATCGCGCTGGTGATGTACGTCACCTGTTTCTGCGTGTTTGTCTGGCGATTTGGCGGGCAATCGCTGCCGCGCCTGGAGAGGGCACTCTGGCTGCTGACTGCCGCACTGGTGGCCTTGATGGCACTGGCCCCGGATGCCCGCGTCGGCAACGCGCAACTGGTGGCGGTGCTGAGCACGGCGACGGTGTTTTTCCTCAACTGCCTGCAGTTTCAGCTGCATGCCTTGCGCACCCGGCGGCCCGAGCATGTGTGGCTGGCCGCCAGCCTGCTGATATTCATGCTGGCCGGGGCCCATGACCTGCTGATAATGCTGAAGCTGATCGGCGAAACGCCCGCGTGGACACCGCTCACCAGCGTGGTGACGACCCTGTGCATGTCGGTGGTGCTGGGCTTGCGCCATGCGCGCAGCGTGCGCCGCATCGAGCGCTTCAACCTGGAGCTGGCCGAAGGCATCGAGCGCGCTCGCGGGGAACTGGCCACCACCCTCGAACGCGAACACGCCCTGGCGCTGACCAACTCCCGCCTGCAGGACCGCCTGCAGATCGCCCACGACCTGCATGATGGGCTGGGCGGCTCGCTGGTGCGCATGATGGCCATGGTCGAGCAGGCCAGCACGCCGCTGCAGGGCCCGCAGTTTCTGTCGATGCTCAAATTGCTGCGTGATGACCTGCGCCAGACCATCGACAATGGCTCCAGCGCCGGCATCAAGGTGCCGGCCACGCCGCAGGAATGGATCGCCCCGCTGCGCCATCGCTTCACCCAGCTGTTCGACGAACTGGATGTGACCTGCACCTGGCACTTTGCCGCGCAGTGGCGCACACCGCCCAGCGCCTTGCAGTGCATGGCATTGACACGCCTGGTGGAAGAGTCGCTGACCAATGTGGTCAAGCACAGCCGTGCCCGGCATGTGCAGGTTGAGCTGCAGCAGCCGCAGCCCGACAGCCTGGAGCTGAACATCGAGGATGACGGTATCGGCTTCGACGTGCTGGCGGTACAGCGCGCCGGGGTGAGCGTGGGCATGCGCAGCATGCATGCGCGCATCGCCCGGGTGGGCGGTCAGTTGGAGGTGGTTTCGCTGCCGGGTTGTACGCGGCTTGTTGCACGCCTTGCGCTGCAACGGGAGGTGCCGGCCAGCGTGTGAGCCGGTACTGCAGGCATTCGCTTGGCCGGCAAGGCCGGCCCCTGCAGGGGGTGTGCTGCTCTGCAGGGGCCGGCCTTGCCGGCGAACGCGCTACTTCACATCGAAACGGTCCAGGTTCATCACTTTGGCCCAGGCCGCCACGAAGTCGCTGACGAACTGCTGCTGCGCATCCGCACTGGCATACACCTCGGCCACGGCCCGCAATTGCGCGTTCGAGCCGAACACCAGGTCGACCCGGGTTGCGGTCCACTTCACCTGCCCGCTTTTGCGATCACGCCCTTCGAACGCCTGAGCGGCCTCGGACACCGGCTTCCACTCCACGCCCATGTCCAGCAGGTGGGTGAAGAAGTCATTGGTCAGCGCCTGCGGCCGCTGGGTGAACACGCCATGGCTGCTCTGGCCCACATTGGCCCCCAGCACCCGCAGGCCGCCCACCAGCACCGTCATCTCCGGTGCACTGAGCGTCAGCAGTTGCGCCTTGTCGATCAGCAGCGCTTCGGCCGGCACGCGGTAGTGCCCCTTGAGGTAGTTGCGAAAACCATCGGCAATGGGTTCGAGAAAGCCGAACGACTCCACGTCCGTCTGCTCCTGGCTGGCATCGGTGCGCCCCGGCGTGAACGGCACCGTGACCGTATGCCCGGCGTTTTTCGCGGCCTGCTCGACACCGGCGTTGCCCGCCAGCACGATCAGATCGGCCAGGGAGATCTTCTTGCCACCGGCCTGCGCCCCATTGAATTCGTTCTGGATGCCTTCCAGGGTCGCGAGCACGGCGGCCAGCTGTTCGGGCTGGTTGGCCTGCCAGAACTTCTGCGGGGCCAGGCGCAGCCGCCCGCCATTGGCACCGCCGCGCTTGTCCGAACCCCTGAAGGTGGAAGCCGCCGCCCATGCGGTGGACACCAGCTGCGCCACCGACAGGCCCGAGGCCAGTACCTTGGCCTTGAGCGCGGCGATGTCGCCGTCATCGACCAGCGGGTGGTCGACCTTGGGAATCGGGTCTTGCCACAGCAGCTCCTCAGCGGGCAGTTCCGGGCCCAGGTAGCGCGACAGCGGGCCCATGTCACGGTGGATCAGCTTGTACCAGGCGCGGGCAAAGGCATCGCTCAGCTGGTCGGGGTTTTCCAGGTAGCGGCGCGAGATCTTCTCGTAGATCGGGTCGAAGCGCAGCGACAGGTCGGTGGTCAGCATGGTGGGGTTGCGCCGCTTGGACGGGTCGTGGGCGTCGGGGATGATACCGGCGCCGGCGCCGCCCTTGGGCGTCCACTGGTGGGCCCCGGCCGGGCTCTTGGTCAGCTCCCACTCGAAGCCGAACAGGTTCTCCAGGAAGTTGTTGCTCCAGCGGGTCGGGGTGGTGGTCCAGGTCACTTCCAGGCCGCTGGTGATGGTGTCCGGGCCCTTGCCGCTGCCGAAGCTGTTCTTCCAGCCCAGGCCCTGCTCCTCCAGGCCTGCCGCTTCAGGCTCGGGGCCCACGTTGTCGGCCGGGCCGGCGCCGTGGGTCTTGCCGAAGGCGTGGCCGCCGGCGATCAGGGCCACGGTTTCCTCGTCGTTCATGGCCATGCGCCCGAAGGTCTCGCGAATGTCCTTGGCGGCGGCGACCGGGTCGGGGTTGCCTTCCGGGCCTTCCGGGTTCACGTAGATCAGCCCCATCTGCACTGCGGCCAGGGGGTTCTCCAGGTTGCGGCCCTGCTCGGTACGGCTTTCTTCATTGCCGTGCTGCTCGGGTTCGGCCACCAGGGTGCCCTCGCCCGGCGGCTGCATGGCTTCAGGGTCTTTGCCGTAGCGCGTGTCGCCGCCCAGCCACTTGTTCTCCGAGCCCCAGTACACGTCCTCGTCCGGCGCCCACACGTCCGGGCGACCGCCGGAAAACCCGAAGGTATTGAAGCCCATCGACTCCAGCGCCACGTTGCCGGTGAGCACGATCAGGTCGGCCCAGGAAATCGCCCGTCCGTACTTCTGCTTGATCGGCCACAGCAGCCGCCGCGCCTTGTCGAGGCTGACGTTGTCGGGCCAGCTGTTGAGCGGCGCGAAGCGCTGCTGGCCGGAGCCGGCACCGCCGCGCCCGTCGCCGGTACGGTAGGTGCCGGCACTGTGCCAGGCCATGCGCACGAACAGTGGCCCGTAATGGCCGAAGTCGGCCGGCCACCAGTCCTGCGAGTCGGTCATCAGCGCGGTGAGGTCCTGCTTGAGGGCCTGGAAGTCCAGGCTCTTGAACGCCTGGGCATAGTCGAAGCCCTCGCCCAGCGGGTCGGCCTGGGGCGCGTGCTGATGCAGGATCTTCAGGTTGAGCTGGTTGGGCCACCAGTCACGGTTGGTGGTGCCACCGCCGGCGGCATGATTGAACGGGCATTTCGATTCAGTTGCCATGTGAGAGCTACCCTTGGTCGAGTTCATGTCGCCAGGCAGCCCTGCCAGGGCGCCGTGGCAACGTGCGAAATCAGTTACACAGGTTGCATCGTCAACGACTCGAACGGCTGAGCGCCGCGATCTTGTCTCTTCATCAGGATGGGTCGGCCAGCTGGCGCCGGCACCGAACTAAGGCTAGTTCGCCGCCCCCGAGTCGGCAAATAGCCGCAGTATTGGTGGGTGATAGCCATAATCTCTTATACGGAACCCGCCAGGGAGCAGAAGGTAGGACAAACGCTCGCTGAGCCGTGCACCGATAACGCAGGCGTAGTCAGGGCGAGCGACCACCCCACGGGAGGCTCGCCCCATGGACATGCGCCCGCGTTCAACCGCCATCCACGAGGCCGGTCACGCCCTGGCCGTGTGGTGGAACGGCCAGCCCATTGCACGGGTGACCGTGCTGACCCACGCCCAGGCCGCCAGCGGCCCGCTGATCGACCTGAACGGGCGTGCGCACTTTGCCGAGGGGCTGGTGGAGGCGGACTACCTGATCGTGCACCCGGCCTTTGCCGCCCGTGGCATTGCCGAATACCTGCCCTCCCTCGTCGAACCCATCGAGCGCGACCTGCTGCACTGCTTTGCCGGGCCCGTGGCCGAAGCCATCCACCGGCACGCACGCTATGACCGGATCTTGCGCGGCAGCGGCCGTGGCGACCGCTGCCGCGGGCATGAACTGATCAGCCTGTTGCCCGCGCACAAGCTGCTCGATGCCGAGGCCCTGGCCATCGCCCGGTCCGGCTGCCTGGTACGCCGGTACTGGGCGGGGCTGGTAGCAGTGGCCGACCTCTTGCAGGCACGGGGTGTGGTGGACGGCGAGCGAGTCAGCGCGTTGCTGTGCCGGGTGACTGGTGAATCACCGGCACAAGGGCCCGCAAGCCTGCGCGAGCTTGACCCTGAGGGCGGGTCCGACCAGAGGCAGGCCACCCGGCAAAAGCGTTAGCGCTTTTTGCAATAGCGCAAAAAAGCTGAGCTACAGTCGTAAAAGGCGCATCTGATACGTATTTATCAGGAGAAACTGATCTGTATCCACGGATGTTCACATCATGCAGGGATGAGCAACGATGGATCACTGGACAACGGAGCAACTGCGTCAGCTGGTGTGCTCGAAGGACTTGGACAGCCAGTTGGCGCAATTGGAAAAGCTGCTTCGGTGCCTGGGTTTCGACTGCTACGCCTTCAGTTTCACCACCCCGACGTTTTCGATCACACAAAGCAACTGCCCCAACCCATGGGGCGAGCGCTACCGTCGCCATGAGCCTGCGGTCGTTGAGCCCCTGCTTGCGCACAGCCGGCACTCATCCTTCCCGTTGCTGTGGACACCAGAGGCTTTCACCAGCCCCCCCGAGTTGTGGGCAGGCGCGCAGGATCACGGCGTTTGCCTCGGCTGGACCCAACCCTTTCACGATGAGCACGGCAGGTTCAGCAGCTTGAGCGTGGTACGCCAACACCCGCCCGTGACCGTCAATGAGCTTTACCGCAAGGGGGCCGCGGTGCTGTGGCTGGTGCAGGTGCTGCATGCGACGGCGGCCGCTCTGGTGAATGACCCGCAAGGGCCGTCATCATCCGAGTGACCCGCAATGGGGTTCGCCAGCGCCACATGGGATATCCTCGCTACCCGGCCCGTTCAAAGATCGAGTGGAAGACCCATTGAAACTGCTCAAGGAAAACAGAGAAATCCTCCTGTCTGGAGAGGAAGCCATCCACCTTGTCGCCGATATCGAATACATGCTCATTTCCCTGAGAGACATTGCCCGCCATTACTACAGGGAGGTTGATGGCGACATCAGCCCAGGCGACAGAGCGCTGTATTGCGAAGAGACGACACGGTTCATCGATGAAAACCAGATCACCCGTCGACTGGCCGCCATGCGAAGAACAATCACTGAAAAGTTCGACCTCGAGCTGGGCTGCGACGACATGGATGACATTGAAAGAGCGGTGGCCGAGATGGACTACTGGAAGCCCAAACAGGCAACGTAGCCAGCTACGTTGCTTGCTCAAAGGCAGGCATGAACCCTACTCGACCATCAACCCTCGACGCACTCGCCCCGCCCTTTTGTAGGCCCTGACCACCGTATTGGTCTCACACGAGATGATCCCCTCCAGGGATCCCATGCGGGCGGTCGAGACGGTCCATAGATCATGGATATCACGGCACAGCACATGCCAGAACAGCTGCGAGCCGCCACTGGTGCCAAACAGGCAACGCGTGTGTTCATCCTTCGCCAGTTCCTGGGCAATGCCCTCCGCCGCACCCGGTCGAGTCTGCAACGACACAATCGCCTCTACCCCATAGCCCACCAGCAACGGCTCGAGCTCCACACGAAATGTCAGGGCATTGCTGTCGACGAGCCCACTCAGCATCCGCTGAACCTTCGGCTCACTGACTCCACATGTCTCGGCAAGCACGCCCAGGCTGGCCCTTCCATCCAGGGTCAGGGCGCCGAGTAACCGCATTTCGTCAGCACTCAGGCTCACAGGCCCGGCCAGCACCGGCTCGGTAGGCACCGAACCATCAATACGCCAGCGGCTGGCTCGTCGGAACGACCTGAGCACCACTTGCGTTTGAACCTGCCTAACCCCCGGCACCAGCGGCAACTCCCGCACCACCATGTCAGAAAGCGCTTCCACGCTGGGCAGGTTGATCTCGGTGAAGATGTCGAACTCGCCCGTTGTCGCCATCACAACCTGCGTCTGTGCCCACTGCGCCAGGTGCTGCGCCACTTCGCTCTGACGACCGTCTGCTACCCGAATCCAGGCATGTAGCACCGGGCCACTCCCCACCACAACCGGGTCGAGCTCGCCGATCACCCGGATATACCCGTTGTCCATCAAGCGTTGCAGGCGACGCGAAAGCGTACGCTCCGCCACATCGCAGCCGGCACTCAGATCCCGCCAAGTGCCGCGAGGGTTCGCCTGCAGTGCAATCAGGCAGGCCAGATCCGCGTCATCCAACGCAAAATGTCTTTTTTCATCAGAATCAACGGTTGACGAGACCATATCCTTACAATACCTTCGCTCAAGTGGCCAAATTAATACAAAAAAACGCCGCATATGTCTAAAAACAATTACAACTCAAACCCAAAGGCACAAGCCAATGAATTATGCGACTCAAACGTCCGAAGCGGCAAAGCCGCAGGTATCAACCGCGCGCAAAATTGCTGCTGGCAGCATTGGCAATGCGGTGGAGTGGTTCGATTGGACGATCTATGCGTCGTTCGCGGTGTTCTTTTCCACACAATTCTTTCCAAAAAATGACGAAACGGCGTCCCTGCTGGCGACCTTCGCGATTTTCGCCGTGGGGTTCTTCATGCGCCCGATCGGTGGCTGGGCCCTGGGGATCTACTCTGATCGCTATGGCCGCAAATCGGCACTGGGGGTCACCATCCTGCTGATGGCAGGCGGGTCCCTGATGATCGGCATCACCCCCACCTACGAGAAGATCGGCCTGCTCGCGCCGGTCTTACTGGTGATAGCGCGCCTGATGCAAGGCCTGTCGCTGGGCGGTGAATACGCTTCAGCCTCTACCTACCTTGCCGAGTTGGCGCCGGACCACCGTCGCGGGTTCTTTTCGAGCTTTGTGTTCTTCAGCTCCGCCGCGGGCATTCTGACCGCCTCGGCGATCGGCTGGGCGCTGACCACCCTCCTCACCGAGGAACAGATGAGAGAGTTCGGCTGGCGCATTCCGTTCCTGCTCGGCGCCCTGGGCGGTATCGCAGGCATCTGGCTGCGTATGTCGGTACCTGAAGCAGAAGCCTCCACGCCGCCAACCGCAGACAAGGTAGAGAAGCAACCGCTGCGCACCCTGCTGCGCGATTATCCGCGCGAGACCCTGCGGATCGTGGGCTTTTCGATCCTGAGCACCTTTGCCTTCTACCTGTTCGTCATCTACATCCCGACCTATGCCATCCGTGCGCTGCACGTGGAGTCCTCGACAGCGTTCGCTGCAAACACGGTTGCAATGGTCGCGTTCATGCTCGTGCACCCACTCTTCGGCATGCTCTCTGACAAGTTCGGGCGCAAGCCGCAACTGATCGTGTTCGCCCTGGGCTACCTGGTGTTCTTCTACCCGATCATCACCAGCATGCAGCCGACGTTCTCGTCGATCCTGATGGTGGAGCTGTTCGGCCTTATGCTCTACGCGCTCTATACCTCCATCGCCCCGGCAATCATGTCCGAACAGTTCCCCAGCCGCGTTCGCGCCGTCGGCATTGGTGCTCCCTACAACCTGATGGTGGCGCTGCTGGGCGGTACCACGCCGTATCTGCTGACCTGGCTGCAGAGCAACGGTCAGGAGAGCTGGTTCTTCTACTACGTGCTCGCAGGCGCCGCGCTCACGCTTGTGACCTTCATCAAAATGCCGGAAACAGCCGGAAAGCCACTGAAATAGTCACTGGCTCGAACAACGCCATGCAATCCCCGTCAACGAGTATCGGATACGGGGATTACCGACCCACACCGCTTAGAACCTAGAACCCATGCTCGAACGATCCGAAGCCCTATGTTTCCAGTCTGCCCTGCAGATTGCCCATCTGATCGCTACCCGGCAGATCACCTCGCGTGCCGTCACGCACTACTTTCTGGACCGCATTGCTCGCGGCAGCGAGCTCAATGCCTTTACCGCAGTGTTCGCAGAGCAAGCCCTGGCGGCAGCCGATGCCGCCGACAGTGCGCTCGAGGCAGGCCACCCATTGAGCGCTTTGCATGGCGTACCGGTCGCCATCAAGGACAACATCGAAATCGCCCATACCCCGGCATCGGCAGGTTCGTTGAGCCGCCTGGGCAGTGTCAGTGCCGTGACCAGCACCGTCGCGCAACGATTGCAGGCGGCCGGAATGGTTATCCTGGGCAAGACCCAGATGACCGAATTTGCGTTCGGCCTGTCCGGGCAGAACCCGACCCGAGGCACGCCCTGGAACCCGTGGGACACAACGCTACATCGCGCCCCGGGCGGTTCCTCTTCAGGTGCGGCGGTTGCTGTTGCCGCAGGGCTTGTACCTGTTGCAGTGGGGGGCGATACCGGCGGATCGATCCGAGCCCCCGCATCGCTCAATCATCTGGTCGGCTTCAAACCGTCCAGCGGGGTCATCAGCGTGCACGGTGTGGTTCCGCTTGCGCCCAGCCTCGACGTGCTGGGCCCGATCGCCCGTGATGTCGGCGACGCCCATGCACTCACGGCCATCCTTGCCAGCCCGTCTACCGGCAGTGGGTCGAGCGTTCAGGCCGACCTTGCAGGTGAGCTGGTACCAGCCAAGCCGGGCACGGTGTTCGTACTGGACCAGAGCGCGTTCCCAAGTGCGCTGTCCGTGGGCGCTCGCCAGGTATGGGATCAGGCCCTGCGCACCCTGGAAAAGGCCGGCTGGACGCTCCAGAGCTGGGTTCCAGAGGATGAGTTGAACATCGGTCGGCTGTCCGAGTGCAACTCGATGATCATTGCCTATGAGGGGTATCGCGAGTTCGGCCACCTTGCACATGACCCTGCGCAGCCGCTCTGGGAGGTGGTGCGCAATCGCATCCTGGCCGGCGCGGCCATCAGCCGTGACGACTACGAACACGCCGTTGCACAGCGTGCCCACGCCGCCGAGGCCTTCAGACGAGCGATCGGCTCATCCGGTGTTCTGCTGATGCCGGTCAGCGGTCACGGGGCCCTGCCTCTTGATGACCAGGACGCTGCTCACGTGAGCATCGGCACGTTCAGCCGCGCCAGTAACTACCTCGGCACCCCGGCAATCGCCCTACCCGCCGGATTCGATGAAGCACAGATGCCGATTGGCGTGCAGCTGCTGTCACCGGTATCTACCGACATGCACTTGCTGAACATGGCGAGCGCCATGGCGCCTGCACTGCTGCTTGACGAGCGCAAGCCCGAGCTGGGGCGGTGGGGGCTTTAAGCCCGGAACAACACTCGCGTAGCACCTGGCGCAACGTCTTCAGTGATGTTGCGCAGGTGTCATCCAGGCAGACCATCGCCGTGCGCTGCGATGGTCAGGCCGTTGCAATGCGAAGACTTTTCTACCCATCTCCGGTACTGGCGAGTGCGAAAGGCCATGGCGGCCTGTTGCAGGATCAGCGCGAGCAACGGTGAAACACTCGGGTCGGGATTTTTACTGCGACTGAGTTTACGCAGTTGAAACTTCACTACAGCCATGTTCGCCAAGGCCGCCATGGCTTTGTTTTTCCAGGTGATCGGCGGCAATTGCGGGGCATTGTCGTTGCCCGCCAGCCACTGGCGAGGCAGGTGCGGGTCGATAGCAAGAGCGGTTCCGATGCCCACCATGTCCACACCGCTCTGCACGACGCTGTCGGCCACCGGGCGGCGGCGTATACCGCCAGTGACCATCACCGGCATGTTGGCGACGGTTTGGATATCACGGGCGAACTCGACGAAATAGGCTTCGCGAGCCAGGGTGCGACCATCGCGCGCGTCACCCTGCATGGCGGGTACTTCGTAGCTGCCTCCCGATAACTCCACCATGTCCACGCCCAGGTCGTTGAGCAACTCAACCACCTTTTTCGCGTCATCGGCGGTGAATCCTCCGCGCTGAAAATCGGCGGAGTTCAGCTTGACCGCCACTGCAAAATCCGCAGAAACCACAGCCCTGACCGCCTTGACGATTTCTAGCAACAGGCGCGCCCGGTTTTCCAGAGGGCCACCCCACTCGTCCGTGCGCTGGTTGGTCAACGGCGAAAGGAACTGGCTCAACAAATAGCCATGGGCAGCATGAATTTCCACACCAGTGAATCCGGCCTGCTCGCCGAGGCGTGCGGTATTCGCGAAGCGCTGAACAACCTCTTCGATCACGCCTGGGGTCATCGCATGAGGTGTGGCAAATCGCCTGGACATTTTGCCGAGGTCCAGCGGCACGGCTGACGGGGCCCAGGTCTTTTGCCCAAGATTGGACTGCATCTGGCGACCGGGATGATTGATCTGCAACCAGAACTGCGCACCGCCAGACCGACCTGTACGCGCCCAGTGCTTGAACTTGTGCAGTTGCTGATCGTCTTGCAACACCACGCCACCCGGTCCGGTCATGGCGCGGCCGTCGACCATAACGTTGCCGGTAATGATCAGGCCGGCACCACCGTCGGCCCATGCTTGATAGAGACGCAGCAAGTCCTTGGAAGGCGCCTGATCGGCATCCGCCATGTTCTCCTCCATGGCAGCTTTGGCGATTCGGTTCTTGATGGTTGAACCGTTGGGAAGCATCAGGGTGTCGAACACATTCATGGAGCAGCCCTCAACTGAAGAGGAGGCCACCTTAAGATTAAAGTCAACTTTAAGGTCAATACCCTTTTGCGCAGTGCAGCAATGGAGTTTGACCTTAACGCACCGCACGCTTGCCCGGCGCTTTGCCAATGCCTTCTTCACGCAGGCGATTGATCAGCATTTGCGCATTTTCCGCGCACGCCATGCTTTCGGGCTTATCCTCGATGCCCTTGATGACGAGCAGAAGCTGCGCTTTGTTGTGGGCTAGCCGTTGCTGTAGAACAGCGATTTCCTCAACCTTTTGCTTAAGCCCGCTGAGCAATTCATCGTGCTGCCAACCGCTGGCATTCATCGGCATCAACTGCCGAATTTCTTCCAATGAAAAACCCGCCGCCTGCGCTGCGGTGATGACCTCCAACACCCACTTGGTATCAGGCGCGTAGTCCCTGTAACCATTTGCTTTGCGCTCGACAGATTTGATCAAGCCGCTCGACTCGTAGAACCGGATGCGTGAGGGCGCCAAACCACTGATTTTCGCCAGTTCGCCTATTCGCATAACCCACCCTGAACACTCTGTTGACCTTGAAGTTGACTTTAAACCTAAAGTCATCGGGGCAGCCAACCATCACGCATTGAATTCAGGCTCGATCACTGTCGCTACGCCACTGGCATCAGCGTTTCGTCACGCCACTGTTGATGCAACAGTTCTGGAACGCCAGCCATACGCCAACACCATCAGCAGCCCCAGAGCACCCATCGACGCTCCGGCCAGGGAAATGGCCGGATAACCCAACCCGGCGTTGATCACCGCTCCGCCCAGCGCTGCGCCAATCGCGTTGCCAAAATTGAAGGCGCCAATGTTCACCGCAGAGGCAAGATTGGGCGCGTCCTTCGCTGCTTCCATCACACGCATCTGTAGTGGCGGCACCAGGGCGAAACTGGCGATACCCCATATCAGGATGGCCAGAGCGGCCGGCACCGCCCAACGCATCAGCAGAATGAACGCCAGCAAGACGAGAATCAGAACGCTTAGCGAGACGATCAAGGTGCGATCTATCGAGCGATCGGCGGCCTTGCCGCCCCACAGGTTGCCCAGCGTCAACCCCACCCCGAAAAGAACCAGCATGCCAGTGATATAGGCGGTGGAACCATTGGTTTCGCTGCTGAGGATCGGCGCGATGTAAGTGAAGACAGTAAACATCGCGCTCGACCCGACTACGGTCAGGGCCAACGCGCCCAGCACCGGACCGCGCCCCAGTACTCGAATTTCGGCCATTACACCGACGCTTTGCGACGTCTTCAGGTTAGGCAGGGCGAACCATAATGCGGCCATGGTCACCACGCCGAGGCCGGTAATTCCCCAGAAAGCGGTGCGCCAACCGAACAGTTCACCAAACCAGGTGGCCAGCGGCACACCGCCGATGGTCGCCAAGGTCAGGCCCATGAACATCGCCGCCACCGCCCCGGCACGTTTTTCCGGGGCGACCACGCTGGCGGCGACGATGGAGCCAACGCCAAAAAATGCACCATGGTTCAGTGAGGTCACCACCCTGGCGACCATGAGGCTGTAGTAATCGGTGGCCAGGGCTGACATCAGATTACCCAAGGTGAAAATCCCCATGAGCCCGATCAGCAGATAGCGTCGGGGAATCCTGCCAGTGGTCAGGGTCATCAGCGGTGCGCCGAGCAATACGCCCAGCGCGTAGGCACTGACCAGCAAACCGGCAGCGGGAATCGAAACGCCCAGATCCTGAGCGATACCCGGCAACATGCCCATGGGGGCGAATTCTGTTACGCCGATGCCAAAGGCACCGATGGCAAGTGCGACAAGTGGTGGATTGATACGCATGGAAGGCTCCTTATCTATGCCGCCAATGCTACGATGCAGTTTTTTAACGCGGTAGATAGCATTTTTGGCAATCACCTTTGCGCAGGAGGCACAAGTGGACTTCAACGGCAGGTCAGGTGAAATGAGCGTGTTCACCACCGTGGCGCACGAAGGCAGCCTGTCGGCCGCGGCGCGTGCACTGGGCGTGACACCCTCGGCAGTCAGTCGGGTCATCGCGCGTACCGAGCAACGCCTTGGCACCCGCCTGCTGTTGCGCACCACCCGAGCGATCGCCTTCACTGCCGAGGGCGAAGCGTTCCTGCGCGGCGCCCGGCGTATCCTGGCCGATATGGACGAGGTCGAAGCAGCGATCGCAGACCAGGGCGTGCCCAGGGGGCGATTGCGGGTCAGTGCCGCCCTTGGCCACGGGCGGCTGGCCATCGTCCCGCTGGTGGCAGCATTCAGCGCCCGTTACCCGAACATCGTCGTCGACCTTACCCTCGGCGACGAAGTGGTCGACATTCTCGGCGGGCAGGCCGATGTCGCGATCCGCTTTGGCCATCTGCCCGACAGCCCGCTGACCGCGCGCAGGATCGGCGACACCGGCCAGGTAGTGGTGGCATCGCCCGATTATCTGCAGCGCGAGGGCATCCCCAAGGAGCCGGAAGACTTGTTTCAGCACAATTGCCTGCGCTTCAACTTCCGGCGTGCCGAACCCAACTGGCCGTTCATCCGCGATGGAAAAGAGTTTTCCCTGAAGGTCAGCGGCAACATCGAATGCAGCAGTGGTGAAGCGCTGGCACAACTTGCGCGAGTAGGTGCCGGCATTGCACGTATCGGTGAGTTCAGCGTGCGCGAGGATCTGCAGCGCGGCGCCCTGATTCCGCTGCTGGAAGCCTGGAACCCTGGGGACCAGGAACCGATCCATGCTGTGTTCGTCGGCGGGGCGGCAATGCCGGCGCGGGTGCGATTGTTCGTGGACTTCTTGCTGGAACATCACCGGATGTAAGCGCTTGATCTGAAATTCCGGGTGCTTGTGGTGTTGAAGTCTCCAAAATGTCGTTACCTCACCAGCATCAATGCTGAAACGGTAACCCCTCCAGCTTCCCCACAAGCCAGAACCTTGAATACCCACCCCCACCCCGTTAACCTTCGCCTATCGCTTTTTGTGTCTGCTGTTTCGTGTCATGGCAGCTGTGAATCGCCTCTGATTTCATAGACGGGTTCGAATGTCTGGCTTTTGCCAATTAGCCAGTTCTGAATGACGGTAGCGGGTCGGAAGCTGCCTGACACGACCGGTGGCTTTTGGCCGTTAGCTGCCCATCCTGAAGGGCAGCTATGGGTCGGGAGCGGTCGTCCATAGATATCCGCTTCAGGCCGAAAGCAGCCTTCACCAAAAACCAGGTATCGATCGATAGACCCATAGACAGCCTCAATCAACCCGCCTTGAACATTCCCCAATCCCCGCTAACCTTCGCCTCGCCGCTGTCATTTCAGCGGCCGGGTCTTCTAGACCGCCAAGTAAAAAGCGCACAGCGCCAGCTGAAAGTCATTGGCGCTTTTTTGTGCCCGTGGTTTCGATTTATGGTGGCTAGGTGTGGGAGACCTTCGGGTCTGCCGGGTTCCTTTAGCCCCGGTCTTGCAGACCCGCACGTAGCCGCCACCCTATCAACTGCAAGTGATAGCTGGCGGTTCCACTGCAAAAGGGAGCTGCACAATGACAAAAATCGTCCCCGATCCCCCGCGTGTTAATCACCGCAAAACCACCTACACCGCCTTCGGCTGTAGCAACGGAAACCACCCTCCCCTGTTTTCCGTCTGCGAAGGCATCGAGCTCGAAGATGCGTTGGTCCATCTGTCGCTACAGATCCAATGCGCCAAGGACACCACCGCACAAGCTTGCGAACGCGCCGACGCGCAGTTCAAGCACCTGCTGGTGGCAGCGCAGCAGTCGCTGGAGATGAGCACCGTGTTGATCGAAACGGTGCTGGACGGCATGGAGGCGCAAGCGGTAGACGCGTAACGACGTGACACCCGGGCCGCAGACGCGGCCCACTGATAGGGGTGCCTATGCGCCATGTAGGAGCCGGCTTTGCCGGCGAAGCGACGCGAAGGCAGCGCGCGGCCTAGAGCGCGCCATCAGATTCAAGGCATGCCCCCCAAACCCAGATGCAATTTCAAGACAGGTGACTGGGGATGTCTTCAGAAAGGCAACCAAAGGATCGCGGTGAGGTTATCAGGTGCCAGTCAATGCTGTTGTGCCGGTCACAAGATCGAGCGCCGCGAGCGCGGCGCTTCGCCGGCGAAGCCGGCTCCTACATGGACTGCCACGGGCCAACGCCTGTGAGATTCGAGTTGCCAGCCACCACAACTACACCACCAGAATCGCCTCATGCACATCAATCGTCGGAATCGGCATCACCCCGCGCCGCATGTCGAGCCACTGGCGCATCTTGCAGGCGTCGAAAATCTGGCCCTCGTCCATCATCGTCAGGATGAGCTTTTGAGACATGTGGTAACACCCACATTTCAGGCAACGCCGCCCTTCCCACCCGGCTGGGCAGTCGATGGCCTCGGCGTGGCCGGCGCAGATCAGACAGCTCATGCAACCCCCTGATTGTTTTTCTGGGCGGGAAGGAACGTGCTGGTTACACCACAAAAAACAGCGTTCGAAAAAGGCATGAAAATTCCGTGCCAAGGCACGTATCTCGACAGATGGCAGCTGTTTCGGGCACCCGCCTCACTGGCCCTTGCGAAGGTCGTCGATCAGGGTCTTGTACCCGGCCACCTGCTGCTTGACGTAGGTGCGCAATTGATCACCTGTCAGGGCGAACGGCAGCAGCCTGAAGCCGCTGCGAAGCTGGGCGAACTGTTCCGAGGCCAGTAGCTGGTCGAAGGTGTGCTTCCACCAGGCATAGTCCTCGTCGCTGACCCCGGGCCCCAGATAGAAACCCCTGACCACCGGGCAGACGATGTCGTAGCCCTGTTCCCTGGCGGTGGGTACGTCCTTGAGCTCACCGCCCAGGCGTTCTTCCGAGAGTACGGCCAGCAGGCGCATTTCTCCGCGCTGCAGGTGCGTGATGACCTCGAACGCATCGGTACTGCTGACTTCGATGTAACCGCCCAGCAACGCCGTGGCGCTTTCGCCGCCGCTTTCCAGGGCGATGTAGCGCAATTCGCCAATATCGATACCCGCGGCCTTGGCGAGCAATGCGGCCTGCACCCAGTCCTGCCCGCCGGCAGTGCCGCCGGAGCCGAACAGCACCTTGCGCGGCTGCTGCTTCAGCGCCTTGACCAGGTCGTCGAGGTTCTTGTACGGGGAGTCGCTTCTTACCGCGATGGCGCCATAGCTTTTGCCCAGGGCGGCGACCCAGCGTACCGCGCCCTCGTCGAAGCGCCCGAACTTGCCCTGGGCAAGGTTGAGCAGCGACCCGCTGGACCATGCGATCAGGGTGCCCGGCTCTGCCGGCCGTTGCGCGATGATGGTGTTGTAGGTCACCGCCCCGACCCCACCGGGCATGTAGGTGATCTGCATGGGCTGGTCGAACACCTTGTTCTGGGCCAGGGCTGTCTTTATCAACTGGCACATCAGGTCCCCACCGCCACCCGATGAACCGGGCACGATGCATTCGGGCGACGACGGCGGCGCCGCCAGCAACGAAGTGGCGAACAGGGAGCAAGCAATCGAGCAGATACTGCGCAGGAAAAACGTCATGGCGGTCGCCTGTTATTGTTTTTGGTATGACTTGGCAGTTGCGCACCGGGCGGGTTGTCGCCAGTGCACAACTGCACGTACCAAATCTTAGGCTGTGTAGCTTTCTCCAACCTTGCAGCAAGGCAGCGTACGCTGCCCGCGCCATGACTGCAAAGCCGGCACCACGGCAGTTACGCAGCGCCCGCCTGGCGGCCGACGCTCAGTTGCAACTGGGCAACGCGCCCGATCTGCTCCCAGTCGATCTGCAGGCCCAGGCCCGGTTGCTGCGACACCGTCACCTGCCCTTGCGCGTTGGTGCGGATCGGGTTGGCGGTGGCGAACTCGAACAGCTCCACCTCGCACGCCTGTTCGAAGTAGCTGCACACCGGCTGCCCCAGCATCAGGTGCAGGTTGGCCGCCTGCGCCAGCGAATGCCCCCAGCTCTGCAATTCGACCTTGAGCCCGCTGGCCGCAGCGTGGTGGATGATCTTCAGCGCGGGGGTGATGCCGCCGCAGGTCATCACATCCACCCGCACACGGCTCCAGCACTGCTGGCTGGCGGCAAACGCCACCAGTTGGCTGTCGGTGATGGCGTTGCCGGCGGCCAGCACCGGCACCTGCAGCCGCGTGCTCAAGTGTCGGTACCCGGCCAGGTCGTAGTCGTCCAGCGGCGCCTCGAACCAGGCGTAGCCCAGCTCGCCCAGCACCCGCCCGACCTTGAGCGCGGCGTCCAGGTCGTAGCGCTGCTCCACGTCCAGCATCAGCGCCAGGCCCTTGTCGCCGTGGGCCCGCTGAACCTGCTCGAGCAGTTGCAGGTCGCGCGCCGGGTCGCACCAGCAATGGAACTTGATGGCCGCAAAGCCCGCCTCGACCAGTTGCTGCACGGCGTCCACATAGGCCTGCGGCGTGGCCAGCACCGGCGTGCTGGCGTAGGCGTCGATGCGCTCGCGGTAGCCGCCCAGCAGCCTGAACAGGGGCAGGCCCGCCGCCTGCGCCGCGATGTCCCACAGCGCCACGTCGATCAGCGCCTGGGCCTGGGCCGAGCGCGCATAGGCCCTGGGCTTGAAGTGCATCCACAGCCCTTCGCGCTGCAGTGCCGAGCGCCCGAGCAGGTCGGGGATCATGTCGCGCAGCGTCTCGGCCAGTACCGCGTCGGGGTGGTGCGTGGTGTACGAATCGGTAGCCGCCACGCCGACGATGCCGTCGCAGGTGCTGATGCGGATGAAGGTGTGCGTGGTGCACGGCGCCGGTTGCTCCGGGGTCCAGGTGGAGCCGCGCAGCGGCGGCGCGCACACGAACACCTCGACCCGGTCGATGATCTGGTTGTGCATTGGGGGCCTCCCGCCTCTAGGTGCGAACGCGATAACGCTCGATCATCGCCTCGTCCAGTATCACGCCAAGGCCTGGGCTGTCGGGCACGCGCACATGGCCGTCCTCCAGCGCCAGCAGGTTGCTCACCAGGCCACGGAACAACGGGCTGTCGCTTTGCGAGTATTCGATCAACTCGCCAAACTCGCTGGCCGCCAGAAAGTGCACGGTGGCTGCCAGCAGGATGCCGGTGCTGAAGCCGTGGGGCACCAGTTGCGCGCCGTGCAGTTGCGCCAGTTCATAGATGTGGCGCATCTCGCTGATGCCGCCGCAGCGGGTGATGTCGGGCTGGATGATCGCCGGGCGCGAAGCCTCCAGAAAGTGACGGAACTCGTGCCGCGTGGCCAGCCCCTCGCCGCCGGATACGCGCAGCCCGGAGCGCTCGGCCAGGTACGCCAGGCCGCGGGTGTCGTCCGAAGGCAAGGGTTCCTCGATCCAGTTGAGGTTGAACTGGCGCAGTGCATCGCATTGCACCAGCGCGTGGGAGTAGTTGCGCCAGCGCCCCACCAGGTCGATCTGCAGTTGCACGTCGTCGCCGATCTCCTCGCGCACCAGTTGCAGCAATGCCTTGTCCCTGGGCAGGTCTTCGCCAAAACCTGCGCCGCCGAGCTTGATGCTGCGCAGGCCCTGGGCCAGCAGGCCGCGTACCCGCTCGCGGTTGCCGGCCTCGTCGGGCCGCGGGATGAAGGTGCCGTAGGCGGCGATGCGCTCACGGTACTTGCCGCCGAGCAGGGTGTGCACCGGCACGCCGTAGTGCTGGCCGGCGATGTCCCACAGGGCGATGTCGAGCGCGCTGATGGCATGGATGGCCACGCCACGCCGGCCCATGTATTCGCAGTGGCGGTACATCTTCTTCCACAGCCGGTCGATTTCCAGCGGGTTCTCGCCGACCAGGATGTCGCGCAGCCCCTGGCAGGTTTCATGGGATGCCGGGGTTTCGATCAGGGCCTTGACCACGGCCGGCGAGCTGTCGGTTTCACCGATGCCCAGCAGGCCGCTGTCGGTGTAGATGCGCACGATCAACGCATCCTCACCCCACTCGCAGGGCTGGTCGAGCGCAGGCACGCGCAACCAGATCGCTTCTACATCGACTATTTTCATTGCAGGTTTTCCAGAGTTTTCGGGGCGCCCTGGCAAGCTTGGCGAGGGGCCTGTTCGGCGTCGCACGCAGTGCCCTGGGCCAGGCGGGCGGACTGCGCTTCGATCAGGTGTGCGGGCATTGCCGCGTAGTCTTCGCGCAGCCACTTCAGCAGCCCCCAGATCTTCACCATGAGGATGAAGATGAACGGGATGGCGGTGAGGATCACGGCAGTCTTGAGGGTGTTGAGCGAGGCATTGATGTACAGCATCGCCAGCGGCAGCACGGCCAGCATCAGGCACCAGAACAGGCGCAGGCTCGGCGACGGGTCCTGGCCTTCACGCAGGTTGCGGGTGCTGGTCGCGGCCACGGTGTAGGCCACGGCGTCCAGGTGCGAGGCCAGGAACACCAGCATGAGCAGGAAGTACACCACCGACAGCAGTTTGCCGAACGGCAGGCTGGCGAGCAGCATCGACACCGCCGCTTCGCCGCCGGCACCGCTGAGCATGGCCGGGGCATTGACCACATCGGTGACGAACTGGTGAATGGCAAAGCTCTGCAGGCTGCCGAAGAAGAACCAGCAACCGCCGCAGCCGCCCAGGATCATCGCCAGTACCACCTCGCGAATCGTGCGGCCCTTGGAGACGCGGGTGACGAAAATTGCCACGCCCGGCGTGTAGGTGATCCAGTACAGCCAGTAGAACACGGTCCAGTCACGGGAGAAGCCGCCGTCCCCGGTAGGGTCGGTGAACAGGCTCATGTGGATGAAGTTCTGCAGGGTCAGGCCGATGGCGTTGGCGATGTTGCTGACGCTGAACTGGGTGGGCCCCAGCAGCAGCACGACCAGGGCGAACAGCATGGTCATGCCGCAGGCCAGCTTTGCCAGGCGCTGCATGCCGGAGCTGATGCCGATGTAGGAGCTGAGCGAGAACACCAGTGTCACCAGGATCACCAGCGACGCCTTGAGCATGAAGCCGTCGGCAAGCCCGGTGAGGTCCGACAGCCCCTTGGCCACGGTGGAGGTGGTCAGGGTGGTGGTCAGCACCAGCCCGCCGAAGGTGGCGAACAGGAAGATCAGGTCGATGACCCGCCCGACCGGGCCGTGGGCCTTGTAGCCGGTGATCGACTCGATGATGCCCGCCAGGCTCAAGCCTTTGTTCTTGCGCACATGGAAGTGATACGCCATCGCCAGCGAGGCGATGCCGTAGATGGCCCACGGGGTCACGCCCCAGTGGAAGAACGAGTAGGCGATGCTCATCTCCAGCGCCTGCTTGCTGGCGGCGGTGATGTTCAGGCCCGGGGTGAGGTAGTAGTAGGCCCATTCCATGAACGCCCAGTACATGGTCGCCGAGCCGAGGCCGGCGCAGATGAACATGAAGATCCAGCTGGTGTTCCTGTACTCGGGCTTGCCCTCGCCCAGGCGGATGTTGCCGTACTTGCTCATGCCCAGGCCTATCACCAGCACCACGCAGGCAAAGCCCAGTACCTGGACCAGCACGCCGAAGGTGGTGGTGGCACGGGTGAAGAGCTGATCGGCCAGTACCTTGGCCTGATCGGGGAACATCATCAAACCGATGACCGTCAGCGATATCACCACGATGCTGGTGAAAATCAGCGTCAGGTCTTTCTGGGTGTTCTGCTGCATAGTGAGTCCCAACTGTTGTAATTATTGGTCAGCCCCCCGTATTGGCGGGCTCGGCGGCTAATGTAAGCTGGTGCCCAGCGCCGAGAGAATCGCGATTTGGTAATGGACTAATAACGAAGTCTTATGAATAAATTCGCCCTGACCCGCCTGCCGCACATGACCCTGCTGCTGGCCTTCAAGACCGTTGCCGAGCACGGCAGCTTCACCCGTGCCGCCACCGCGCTGCACCTGTCGCAGTCGGCCATCAGCCAGCAGGTGGTCAAGCTAGAGGAGGCATTGGGGGTGACGCTGTTCGTGCGTTCGACCCGTACCGTGGCCCTGACCAGGGCAGGCGCCGCGCTGCTGGACGATGTTCGCGCCCCCTTCGACCAGCTGGTGGCCGCCTTCGAGAAATGCGCGCGCAAGGCCGCACCGTCGGTGCTGCACATCGAGGCCGAGCCGGTGATGAGCGCGTTCTGGCTGACCCCGCGCCTGAAGCATTTCACCCAGCGCTTCCCCGCGCTGCGCAT
Source organism: Pseudomonas sp. FBF18 (assembly GCF_024261405.1). NCBI lineage: Bacteria > Pseudomonadati > Pseudomonadota > Gammaproteobacteria > Pseudomonadales > Pseudomonadaceae > Pseudomonas > Pseudomonas sp. FBF18. The sequence goes on from NZ_QKRS01000004.1 coordinate 298,570, forward strand.
CCAGCAACTGCTGAGCACCCAGCGCGTCGAGTTTCCCGACGAGGTGGAGCTGGCGATCAAGTGGGGCACGGCCGACTGGCCGGGTTTCGAGACGCAGTTTCTGATGGGCCTGAACTACGTGCCGATCTGCTCGCCCGCATTGCTCGAAGGGCCCGACGCGCTGCGGGTGCCGGCCGACCTGGCGCGTCACCCGCTGCTGCATGACCGGCATCATCACGACTGGGAAGCCTGGCAGGCGCTGTACCCCACGCCAGGGCTGGAGGTGCGCAGCGGGCACGTGGTCACCGACTCCAATGTGCTCGCGCAGCTGGCGATCGAGGGGCATGGTGTCGCCCTGTGTGCGATCGAGCTGACCGAACGGGCGGTGCGCAGCGGCGAACTGGTGATGCCCTTCCCCGAGCTGGTGATGCCGCATCAGCTGGCGTATTACCTGCTGACCAAGCCGCACAAGCAGATCAGCGACATGGCCCGGCAGTTCATTGCGTGGCTGAAGGAAGAGGCAGGCAACGGGGCGTAGTGCGTGACTGGGTGCCCGATCAGCCCATCAGCTCGACATCCGGAATCGCCGCCACCGTGGTTTCGCGCAGCAGCGCCAGGAACTCGACGACATAGGGTTTCTGGCTGTCTGCCGGCAAGGTGGCAGCCCAGATATCCGAGATAAGCCCCTCGCGGGTGATGGGCCTGGCCGTCACGTACTGACGCTGGAGGTAGGTCTGCACGGCCCAGCGTGGTAGCACCGCAATGCCGCGCCGCGCTGCCACCAGCATCAGGATCGCGACAGTCAGCTCGGCGGTGCGGCGCACAGGCTTGATCCCCGCGGGCCGCAACAATGAGCGGACAATGTCCAGCGCGTCTTCCTCGATCGGATAGGTCACCAGGGTTTCGTCGATAAAGTCCTCGGCCGTCAAGAACTCGCGCAGGGCCAAGGGGTGGTCGTTGGCAACCAGTGCCACCAGCGGATAGCGAAACAGCCCGTGAAAATCGACCCCTTCCTCGTCCCTTTCGGAGCAGGACACCAGTGCAAGATCGGCGGTGCGCTGATGCAGCAGGCCAACGGGATCGTCGTGATAACCCGATACCAGGTCCACTTCCACCTCAGGCCAGCGTGCTCTAAAGGCATCGACTGCGGGCATGAGCCAGTCAAAACAGGTGTGGCATTCGACGGCGATACGCAAGGTACCGCCGGTGCCTTCGGCCATCTGCAGCAGGTCACGCGTGGTCTGATTAAGAATGGGCACCACTTTGTCGGCGGCTTCCAGCAGCCGCTTGCCAGCCGGCGTAAAGACCACCGGGGAAGACTTGCGAACGAACAATGGGGTGCCGAAAAACTCCTCCAGCGCCTTGATGTGATGGGACAAGGCGCCTTGGGTCAGTCGCATCCAGGACGCGGCGCGGGAGACGCTGCCACTGTCGCGCAGGGCCACCAGCGTTTGCAGGTGGCGAACATCGATCGGGATTCTGTCCATTAAATTTACTGAGGTTGGGTGACGATATTATTCGTTTGAATAATAGACCTGCAATTTTCATACTTCCAGCCTCGATTTCACCCAGGCAAGACAGAGGCTGCACGCAAGATGAAAAACACACACATGCACAGGCAGGTCGGCATTCTGGCAAGTGCACAGGCCTTGTTCCAGACGGTTTCGGTTCTGGTAATGACCATCGGCGCACTGGCAGGCGCCCAGTTGACCCACCGCGCCGACATGGCCACATTGCCTATCGCCAGCATGTTCCTGGGCACCGCACTGGCGATGTTTCCGGCCTCGTCATTCATGGCAAACGCCGGGCGCAGGGCCGGCTTTGTACTTGGCGCGGCGCTGGGCGTGACCGGCGGCATGGTCGCTGCCGCCGGTATCTGGTTCGGCTCCCTGGCCCTGCTCGCACTGGGCACCTTCCTGGTCGGCACCTATCAGGCCTTTGCCCAGTTCTACCGTTTTGCCGCAAGCGAGGTCGCGGACGAGAGCTTGCGCCCCAAGGCCATCTCGCTGGTGCTGGCAGGTGGCATAGTCGCTGCACTGCTGGGGCCGGCGTTGGCGCGGTTCGGAGGCCAGTGGATAGGCCCGCAGTACTTCGGGTCATTTGTTCTGCTGACCGTCGTCGCCGTGTTGGGGCTGGGCGTGCTGCTGTTTCTGGATATGCCTGCCACCGAACCACCGGCGGCGGGCCTGGACAAGGGCCGGCCATGGGCACGGATCGTCCTGCAGCCGACCTACCTGGTAGCCCTGTTCGGCGCGGTGACCGGCTATGGCGTGATGATACTGGCGATGACGGCGACTCCGCTGGCGATGCTCCACCATCACCATCCGCTGGCCACGGCCGCCACCGTCATCCAGTTGCACGTGATGGGCATGTTCCTGCCCTCGTTCTTCACCGGCGCCCTGATTTCCCGGCTGGGTGCGGCGTGGGTGATGCTGCTGGGCGTGATGCTGCTGGCCTTGCACGTTCTGACCACCTGGTCCGGCACGGGCTTCAATGCCTTTGCCAGTGCTCTGGTTCTGCTGGGTGTGGGCTGGAATTTCCTGTTCATCGGCGGCACGGCCTTGCTGACCACAACCTACAGCCCGGCGGAAAAGAGCCGGGCCCAGGCGACCAACGACATGGCGATCTTTGCGGTGGGATTGACGTGCTCGTTTGGCGCCGGCGGCCTGCTCGACGTGTTTGGCTGGCAGGTGCTGAATGCGCTGCTGCTGCCTTGGCTGGGGCTTGCCGGCCTGATGATCGTATGGCGGCTCGTGGCTGAAAACCGCACCCGAACGCTACCGCAGGGCTAGGGCCGCACGGGGTGTGGCACCCGGGATGATCCGGCAAGCACTCCAGCTCTTGTATAGACTGGGTCTGGACGCGACTCACTCACGGGATTGCACGATGAATCACCGCTACACCCGCCTGGACAGGCTGGCCAGCAGTTCACTGCGCCTGAACATGGGGCTTGCCGTGCTCCTGGGCCTGGCGCTGCTGTTGACTGGCTTGTGCTACTGGGGCGTGAATCGCGTGCTGCAGAAGCAGGAAGACACGGTGAAGTTTCACTTCGCCCGCCTGATGGAAAACATCCGCGAGCAGGAAGCCTTTCTCAGCGCCGTGTCGCGCAAAAGCGCCGAAGGCCAACTGCTGGGCGCCTCCAGTGTGCCGGTGGTGGTGCAACGGTCTTCGTCCGATGCCACCGGTGCGGTCTATGAAGAACTCGAATACGCCTTCTCCCTGCCGTTCAGCGTGAAGATCAACCCGGCCAGGATCGCAGCCTCGCAACACGCCAGCGTCTCTACCCTGGGGGCGAACCTGGCCAACTACTACAGTGCATTCTGGTCGGCTTCGCACTATCAATCGCCCCAGGTGCTGCTGTTCAACCTGCCGGACAACTTCGATATCAGCGTACCGGCCATGGGGCGCCTGCGCGGCACGGGTCGGCCCCGACAAGAGGACTTCGATCGTGTGGTGCGCCAGGTGGGCAAGAGCCTGCACGACCACGCGCCGCAGGACCACCAGGTGCAGTGGGTGCCCTATGACGCAGGCCCCGATGCCCCTGCCACTGTGCTGGGGTATGTCGACATCGACCTGTCGGCAACCCGGCTGCACATTTCAGGGGCCAGCCCCTCGGTGGTGGTGGCGTCCATGTTCACGCTGGATCAGGTCAACAACATCGAACGCATCATGCAATGGTCGATCTACGATCACTTCAGCCTGATCGCCCCCACCCGCGAGGCATTGGTGGGCGAGTTCAAGCCCGATCGGGTGCTGCATGAAGGCCTGAACCTGAACGCTGACGGGCTGGTGTTCCGTGTGACAAGCCCGGGCGAGCAGCCCTGGACCGGCATCTATGTGATCGGTTTCAAAAGCTTTGTGGACTATGCCTTCTGGCCGCTGCTGGGGCTGGTTGCACTGATGCTGGCCGGATTGGGCGGCGGCTGGGCGTTCAATCACTGGTATCGCAAGCATGTGGTGTTGCCTGCCCACCGTGCACTTGAAGACATCGCCGAGAGCGAGGCTTTCAGTCGAGCCGTCATCGACACGGCGCCAGCCGGTCTGTGCGTGCTGCGTTGCAGCGACTACGCGGTGCTGCTGGAAAACCAGCACGCCCAGCAGTCCCACGGCAGCGCCACGCTGATCGGCGCCCTGCGTCGACAGCACGACCTGCCCGAGCGGGGCTCAACCGATCTGCAGGTTGAAGGCCGCCATTGGCACGTGAGCCTTGTGCCTACCCGCTACCACGGCGAAAACGCCTGGCTGTGTGCCTTTCATGACGTTACCCGGCTTGTCGAAGATGCCGCCAGCCTTGAACAGGCGCGCTTGGCCGCCGATTCCGCCAATGAAGCCAAGACACGTTTCCTGGCCACCATGAGCCATGAGATCCGCACACCGCTGTACGGCGTACTGGGCACCCTGGAGCTGATGGGGCTGACCGCGCTCGACCCGCGCCAGCAGCACTACCTGCAGACCATCCAGCGATCATCGGCCACCCTGTTCCAGCTGATCAGCGACGTGCTGGATGTGTCGAAGATCGAATCCGGACAGATGACCATCGACGATCTGGACTTCTGCCCTCTGGAGATGATCGAGGCCACACTCGGCACCTACAGTGCATACGCCCAGGCCAAAGGCTTGCAACTGTATGCCTGCATCGATGCCGACCTGCCCGACCGGCTGCGCGGCGATCCGTTGCGCATTCGCCAGATCCTCAACAACCTGCTGAGCAATGCCATCAAGTTCACCGACAGCGGCCGGGTGGTGCTGCGGGCTCGGGTCGTGGAACAGGACAGCGAATACAGCCAGTTGCAGTGGCAGGTCAGCGATTCGGGACTGGGTATTTCCCAGGCCCAGCAGGTGCATCTGTTCGACCCGTTCTATCAGGTGCGCGACGCCAGCAGCGAGGCCGGCGCAGGCCTGGGCCTGTCCATCTGCCGCCGGCTCTGCGAACTGATGGACGGCCAGCTCGACGTGGTCAGTGCAATCGGGCTGGGCAGCAGTTTCACCCTGCAGCTGAAGCTGCCCCGCGCGCCCGGCGCACTCACCGACTGTCCTGAACTCGAGCCATCCACCGCCCCTGTGTACGTGCGCGCACCCGTCCCGGAACTGGCCCGGCACCTTTGCGCCTGGCTCGTTCGGCTGGGGGTAGACGCCCGTCCGCTGGCCAGCGACATGGGTTCGGGCAACGACGCGACACTGTTGGTGGACATGCTCGCGTCCGGTCAAGCGTGGGCTGGCCCCCGGATCAACGCCGTACCGGGCGGGCCCAACCCACCCGACCACGGCGCTGATGGCTGGGAGGTCGATGCCTACGACGTTCGCGCGATCGCCAGGGCGGTGGGCCTGGCGCACGGCGGTCACGACACGCAGCACAGCGCCTGGCCAGCGGGCACCCGCCAGCCACTGGACCTGCGGATTCTGGTAGCCGAAGACAACCCCATCAATCAGGCGATCATCAAGGAGCAACTCGAAGCCCTGGGCTGCGTGGTCACGGTGGCGTTCAACGGTGAGCAGGCACTGGCACTCTGGGCGCCCGGGGCGTACGACCTGGTGCTCACCGACGTCAACATGCCGGTTATCAATGGCTATGAGCTGACCCAGGCATTGCGCCAGCAGGATGCCGACCTGCCCGTGATCGGCATCACAGCCAACGCCATGCGCGATGAAGGCGAGCGCTGCGCGGCCGTGGGCATGAACGCCTGGATGGTCAAGCCCCTGAACCTGCACACCTTGCGCACTCAGCTGTTGCAGCACTGCGAGCTGGTTCTGCCGCAGCCCTTCACCGAGGTCGACGACGCCGCCACCACACCATCGAGCGACGTCGACACCGTCCACGTTCCGCCTGCGATGCGAAAACTGTTCATCACCTCGATGCGCGACGACCTGCGCAAGATCCACGTCGCATTGGACAACGCCGATGCCGGCGTCCTGGCGCAGGTACTGCACAGCCTGGGCGGCGCCCTGTGCTCGGTTCAGGCGTTCGCCCTGGCCACCTTGTGCGCCGAACTGGAATGCCAGCTTGCGGGGTCGCACATCACGCCGCAGCTGGCCCGGAAAGTACGCCAGGTGCAAACGCGCCTGGAGATCGTGCTGAACACACAGCAGGCCCTGGACGGTTGAAGCCGTCCTGTCTCACGTATTCGAAGAGGATTATTGCGCAACGAAAAAAGGGCCACTTTTCAGTGGCCCTTCTTTCTGACGAATTACAGACCTTTCGATCTGTAGCTCCAAATACTGGAGCGGGAAACGAGACTCGAACTCGCGACCCCGACCTTGGCAAGGTCGTGCTCTACCAACTGAGCTATTCCCGCGTCGTGTTGATGGGGGCCATTCTAGCGATTTTAAAAACGCCGTCAACCCCTTGATTCAAAAAAGTTTATTTTATTTCAGAGCCTTCACGCAGGTGCGGCCAGGCTGCACGCAGGTAGTGCACCATCGACCACAGGGTCAGCCCCGCCGCCACCAGCAGCAGCGCATAACCCAGGCCTACCCAGAACCCCCACACCGGCGGATTGCCCAGCAGGATCACCAGCGCCAGCATCTGCGCCGCGGTCTTCCACTTGCCCAGGTTGGACACCGCCACATGGGCACGTGCGCCCATCTCGGCCATCCATTCACGCAGCGCCGACACCACGATCTCGCGACCGATGATGACCGCTGCCGGCAGCGTGAGCCACAGGTTGGCATGCACCTGCACCAGCAGCACCAGGGCCACGGCCACCATCAGCTTGTCCGCGACCGGGTCGAGGAAGGCGCCAAACGGAGTGCTCTGCTGCCACCGACGAGCCAGGTAACCGTCCAGCCAGTCGGTGGCGGCGGCAACGGCAAACACGCTGCTGGCGGCTATGTAGCTCCAGTGATACGGCACATAGAACAGCAGTATGAAGATCGGTATGAGCAGAACGCGTAGTACGGTAAGCAGATTCGGGATATTCATCGGCACAACTGGCTGCGAGGTGAGCGGGCATTCTACTCGCTATGCAGGCTGTCATAAATCGACTCGGCAAGCTTTTTACTGATTCCGGGTGCTTTGGCGATTTCTTCGACGCTGGCACGGCTCAGTTCCTGCAGTCCGCCAAAGTGTTTTAGCAGGTCGCGCCGGCGCTTGGGCCCTACCCCGGCGACGCCTTCCAGGGTCGAGGTGCGCCGCGTCTTGCCGCGCCGCGCGCGGTGACCGGTGATGGCGAAACGGTGCGCCTCGTCGCGGATCTGCTGGATCAGGTGCAGCGCCGGCGAGTCGCCCTTGAGGGTGAACTCGTGGGCCACGTCGTTGAGGTACAAGGTTTCGAAACCGGCCTTGCGCGTGGTGCCCTTGGCCACGCCCAGCAGAATCAGGTCGGGCACGGCCAGTTCCTGCAGCACGTCGCGGGCCATGTTCAGCTGGCCCTTGCCGCCATCCACCAGCAGCACGTCCGGCAGCTTGCCCTCACCGTCCTTGATCCGCGAGAAGCGCCGGGTCAGGGCCTGGTGCATGGCCGCGTAGTCATCGCCGGCGGTCACGCCCTCGATGTTGTAGCGCCGGTAGTCGGACTTGATCGGGCCTTCGGGGCCGAACACCACGCAGGAGGCCACGGTGGCCTCGCCGCTGGAGTGACTGATGTCGTAGCACTCCAGGCGCTGCGGGGTTTCATCCAGGTCCAGCACCTGGGCCAGCGCATCGAAGCGCGCGGCCATGTGCTGGCGGTTGGCAAGGCGCGCCATCAGCGCCTGCTCGGCGTTGGTCACGGCCAGTTGCTGCCAGCGCGCGCGGGTGCCGCGCACCCGATGGCTGATGGTCAGCTCGCGACCCCGCAGGGCCTCGACGGCGGCGCACAGGGCTTCGAAGTCTTCGTGCACCACGTTGACGATCAGCTCGGCAGGCAGTTCGCGCTCGGCGTTGCCCACGTAGTACTGGGCCAGGAACGCCGACAGCACCTCGGCCACGTCTTCCTCGATGCCCACCTGCGGAAAGAAGTTCTTGCTGCCCAGCACCCGCCCGCCGCGCACGCTGATAAGGTGCACGCACGCCCCGCCCGGGTTGACGAAGGCGGCCACCACATCCACGTCGCCGCTGCCGCCCTCCATGCTCTGCTGATCCTGCACGCGACGCAGCAAGGCGATCTGGTCGCGCAGCTCGGCGGCACGCTCGAACTCCAGGGCCATCGCGGCGCGCTCCATCTCTTCGTTGAGCTCGTTGGTCAACTGGTGGCTGCGCCCCTCCAGGAACATCACCGAGTGGCGCACGTCGGCGGCGTACTCCTGTGGTTCGACCAGGCCGACGCACGGCGCCTTGCAGCGCTTGATCTGGTACTGCAGGCACGGCCGGGTGCGGTTGGCGTAATAGCTGTCTTCGCACTGGCGCACGAAGAAGGTCTTCTGCAGCAGGCTCAGGCTTTCGCGAATGGCACCGGCACTGGGGTAAGGGCCGAAGTACCTGCCCTTGGCCTTCTTGGCCCCGCGATGGATGCCCAGGCGCGGGTAGTCGCCATCACTGAGGAACACATAGGGGTAGGACTTGTCGTCGCGCAACAGGATGTTGTACGGCGGGCGCCATTCCTTGATCAGGGTCTGCTCGAGCAGCAGCGCCTCGGTCTCGTTGGCGGTAATGGTGGTCTCGACCTGGGCGATGCGCGCCACCAGCGCGGCTGTCTTGGGCGCCAGGCCCGCCTTGCGAAAATAGCTCGCCAGGCGCTTCTTGAGGTTTTTGGCCTTGCCTACATACAGCAGGCGCGCGCCTTCATCGAACATCCGGTAGACACCCGGACGTCCGCTGCAGGTCGCCAGAAAGGCACTTGAATCAAACGCTGGGGTCATATCAGAGGTTGGCGTCAACCATACCGTGGCGCACGGCCAGCAACGTCAGTTCCACGTCACTGGTAACGGAAAGTTTCTCGAAGATCCGGTAACGGTACGTATTCACCGTCTTCGGCGACAAGCACAGCTTGTCGGAAATGATCTGCACCTTCTGGCAACCGACGATCATCAGGGCGATCTGGATCTCCCGCTCCGACAGGCTGTCGAACGGCGAGGCATTCTGCGGTTCGAACGACTTGAGTGCCAGCTGCTGGGCTATCTGCGGGCTGATGTAGCGCTGCCCGGCAAACACCAGGCGAATGGCCTGGACCATTTCACCCAGCCCGGCGCCCTTGGTCAGGTAGCCGGCCGCACCGGCCTGCAGCAGGCGGGTGGGAAACGGGTCTTCCTCGCACACGGTCACGGCCACCACCTTGATGTCGGGGTGGCTGCGCAGCAGCTTGCGGGTCGCCTCCAGGCCACCGATGCCGGGCATCTTGACGTCCATCAGGACCACGTCGGGCTTGAGTTCGCGGGTGAGTTTCAGTGCTGCCTCGCCGGAATCGGCTTCCCCTACCACCTGCAGGCCGTCGATGTCGGCCAGCATGCGGGTAATGCCCGTACGCACCAAATCGTGGTCATCGACCACCAGGACCCTGATCAAGCAGACACCTCGCGTTACGGTGTGAATTGTATCCGGCCACCTTAGCAAAAAATCGACCGGGTGAGCTAACTGTAAACGCCATCCGGCTGACGTCAATTTCCCAGCCTTCCTACGTGGCTTCCTACGCGGCTCATCGTCACTGCAGCTGGGCTTCTGCCTGGATGAGCAGACCTGCCTGTACAGGCACAGGCCACGCATGAAACTGAAACTATGCCCGGCTCGCCACGCGGAGCACAAGCGGTGGCGAATGCAAAAAAAAAGCAACGCCAATAAAACAGGCTGTTCACGCTCGCGATGCACTCATCAACACAACTAACCCGTCGCCCGATTGCAACTTTCAAAACATTAAGCTGAAACGGTTCATCTAATTAAATGAAGGCGATTTGCCACTATTAAAAGTTATGTAAAACCCCCGTGGAAGCATTTTTTTGGCGCCATTAAAACGCACACAATACAAATATCAATTTTTTGACGTCGAACTTTACACAAACTATAAGTCATTGTTTTTTAATGGTTTTTTAACTTTCACAAAACAAACTATATTTTTTTCTAGTTAATTTGATATGAAGTGTTGCCGTTCCAAAATTAAACGCTATAGGATGAAAAAAAGAGAGATAAGCCGCCGACGAACATCAACGTTCGCCGCGTTTCAGTTTGCGCCTGCCGCCTGAACATTTATCAACTACACAAGGGTTCGCTCAGGCGAACAGTGCTAAAGGGATCTCTATGAACATCAGTATTTTCGGGCTCGGATATGTAGGTGCCGTGTGCGCCGGGTGCCTCTCGGCACGTGGCCACAATGTGGTGGGGGTGGATATCTCCCCGGCCAAGATCGACATGATCAACCAGGGCAAGTCGCCCATCGTCGAGCCGGGGCTCGAGCAGCTGTTGCAACAGGCCGTGCAGCAAGGGCGCCTGTACGGCACCACCGACGTACAACGCGCCGTGCTCGACACCGAACTGTCGCTGCTGTGCGTGGGCACGCCCAGCAAGAAGAACGGCGACCTCGACCTGGTGTACATGGAGGCCGTATGCCGCCAGATCGGCGAAGCCCTGCGTGACAAGGCTGGCCGTCACACCGTGGTGGTGCGCAGCACCGTGCTGCCAGGCACGGTCAACAACGTGGTCATCCCGCTGCTCGAGCAAGCCTCGGGCAAGAAGGCCGGCGTCGATTTCGGCGTGGCGGTCAACCCCGAGTTCCTGCGTGAAAGCACGGCCATCAAGGACTACGACTTCCCGGCCATGACCGTGATCGGCGAACTCGACACCCAGTCGGGCGACATCTTGCAATCGCTGTACGAGGGCCTGGACGCCCCGGTGATCCGCAAGTCGATCGAAGTGGCCGAGATGATCAAGTACACCTGCAACGTGTGGCACGCCACCAAGGTGAGCTTCGCCAACGAGATCGGCAACATCGCCAAGGCCTCCGGGGTGGACGGACGCGAGGTGATGGACGTGGTGTGCCAGGACCACAAGCTCAATCTGTCGCGCTACTACCTGCGCCCCGGCTTCGCCTTCGGCGGCTCGTGCCTGCCCAAGGACGTGCGCGCCCTCACCTACCGCGCCGGCCAGCTGGACGTCGAGCACCCGCTGCTGGCCTCGATCATGTCCAGCAACCGCAGCCAGGTGCAGAACGCCTTCGACCTGGTCAGCGGTTTCAACAAGCGCCGTATCGGCCTGCTGGGGCTGAGCTTCAAGGCCGGCAGCGACGACCTGCGCGAAAGCCCGCTGGTGGAGCTGGCCGAAATGCTGATCGGCAAGGGCTACGAGCTGCGCATCTTCGACGCCAACGTCGAGTATGCCCGGGTGTTCGGCGCCAACCGCGACTACATCGAGTCGAAGATCCCGCACGTGTCGTCGCTGCTGTGCAACGACCTCGACCAGGTGATCGACGGCGCCGAGATCATCGTGCTGGGCAACAACGACCCGCGTTTCGCCCAGGCCCTGGAAGGCAATGGCGACAAGCAGATCGTCGACCTGGTCGGTTTCATGCCCAACGCCAGCAACGCCACCCAGGAAGGGATCTGCTGGTAAGGCCACAGGCTCCGTCAAGAGAGCCCAAGGCGTTCGACTCCACGCGTCACCCGACTGTTTACCTGCCTGAGTGCCGCCTCCTTCGGAGCGCCGGCGAACCTCATGTGCGTGAACGGCCGGGTGCGCGCTGCCCGTACCAAGGAGAAACGGCACCATGAAACCACAGCAACAGCGGCCCGAGGGCCGACCCGGCTACCTGCAGGCAGGCGCCAGCTTCTGTGCCTGGGCCTGCCTGTTCGGCCTGGTCGCGCTGGCGTCGCAGATGATCGCGCCGCAGTACCTGGACCCCAGCCACCACACGTTCATCTTCATCATCGGTACCCTGGGCATGTGGCGCTACGGCAACGCCATCGTCCACTACATCCGCGGCATGTACTTCCTGCACTGGAAGTTCCCGCGCATCCGCAAGGCGGTCGAGCGCATGGGCGACGATGCCCTGCCCTCGCACATGTTCATGGTGGTGACCAGCTTTCGCATCCCCACCCACACCACCTTCAAGGTGTACCAGTCGGTATTCCAGGAAGTGCAGCGGCTGAACGTGCCGTGCACGGTGATCGCCTCGATCGTGGAAAAAGGCGACGAGCAGTTCATCAAGACCATCATGCGCAACGAGGTGGTCGATCGCGACGACATCAAGCTGGTGATCGTGCGCGCCCGTGGCACCGGCAAGCGTGACGGCCTGGCCCATGCCTTCCGTGCCCTGTCGCGGCAGATGCCGCTGCAGGACGCGGTGGTCGGCGTGGTCGACGGCGACACCATGATGCTGCCCGGCTGCGTCGAGCGCGCGGTCAAGCTGTTCGCCTACCTGCCCAATGTCGGTGGCCTGACCACCAACGAGTTCTGCGAGGTCGAAGGCAGCCCGCTGATGCGCCAGTGGCACTCGATGCGCTTCGTGCAGCGGCACATCAACATGTGCTCGATGGCCCTGTCGCACCGGGTGCTGACCCTGACCGGCCGGCTGTCGTTCTTTCGCGCCAGCGTGATGACCGACCCCGAATTCATCCGCGACGTGGAAGCCGACTTTCTCGAACACTGGCGCCTGGGCCGCTTCCAGTTTCTCACCGGCGACGACAAGTCCTCGTGGCTGAGCCTGATGCGCGCCGGCTGGGACACCTTCTACGTGCCCGACAGCAACACCCTGACCGTGGAGCATCCACCAGACAACAGCTTCTGGCGCGCCACCCGCCAGCTGATGTTCCGCTGGTACGGCAACTCGCTGCGCCAGAACTTTCGCGCCACCCACCTGCTGGGCCGCGCCCGCCTGGGCCTGTTCACCCTGTACGTGCTGCTCGACCAGCGCGTGTCGATGTGGACCTGCCTGATGGGCCTGACCGCCTCGGTAGTGGCCGGCGTGGTGTTCGGCATCGAGTACCTGCTGGTGTACCTGTTCTGGGTACTGCTCTCGCGCAGCCTGGTGACGGTGCTGTTCCTGTTCGCCGGTCACCCGGTCAGCCCGGTGTACCCGTTCGTTCTCTATTACAACCAGATCGTGGGCTCGCTGATGAAGGTGTACGCACTGTTCCACATGGACCAGCAGAGCTGGACCCGGCAAAAAACCACGCTAAGCAACGGCACTGTCGATTTCGACACGGCCCTGAACCGCTGGTCATCGAAGGCGATGCTGTTTTCATCCATCGCGATTTTCTTCGGTGCCATCTCGGTACTTCTCGAACTCACGCAACGTTAAGGAAAGGCGCCTGCCATGAGTAGCTCGAACATCCCAGCAGCCCCCGGCACCACTGCAGCCAATGTGGTCCACGAGGCCATCGACGAACGCCAGTACGTGCGCACCAAGCTCAATGCCCGGGTCAGGCTCAGCGCCCCCGGCCAGGCGCCCATCGACAGCACCCTGCAGGACATCTCCCTGGGCGGCCTGGGCCTGGTGCACAGCGCCCCGCTGAAGATCGGCAGCCTGTACACCGCCTCGATCCAACTGCGCCTGAACCAGGTCGACCTGAACATCGACAGCCAGATCAAGATCGTCTCGCAGCGCGGCGCCGAAGTCGGCGCGCAGTTCGTCGACCTCGACGCCCAGAAGCGCGACATCCTGCGCTACATCATCAGCGCCTACCTGTCGGGCGAAATTGCCGACGTCAACGGCCTGTTCAACGTGATGCAGCGCGAGAACTACATCAAGGAGCGCAAGCACAAGTACGCCAGCGCACGCAATGCAGGCGATCGCCTGCGCGCCATCGGCGGCACCCTGCTGTTCACCGCCGCCGGCATCGCCGCCCTGAGCTTCGTGGCCTACAAGAGCTACTTGCTGTTCTTCCGCATTCCGGCCGTGCAGGCCCAGGTCAGTGCCGATGCGCAGATCATCAGCATGCCCGACAACGGCTACGTGAAGTTCCTGCTGCAGCCTGGGCAGAGCGAGGTCAAGGCCGGCGAGCCGCTGGCCAACATCTCCACCCAACTGGCTACCAGCTTCACCAGCCCGGCCGACATGAAGGCGCTGGCCGACCTCGCGCCCGGCGACCTGCAGACCCTGCTGGGGCGCGCCACCATCGAGACCGTGATCAACAGCCCGTGCGACTGCCAGGTGTACTTCCCCAGCACGCCCATGAACGGCTACGGCTACAAGCAGGCGCCGCTGCTGCACCTGCTGCCCAAGGACCAGCCGCTGTACGTCAGCGCCAACGTGCCGTTCGACAAGCTGAGCGACATCAGCCGGGTCAGATCCGTGGACCTGCAGGTGTTCGGCCTGGACGAACGCTTCGGCGGCACCGTGGTGGACTCGCGGGTCGACGCACTGAACAAGAACCTCGCCCTGACCATCCGGCCGGACCGTCCGCTGCCACTGGCGGCCTACCAGAAACCGGTGGCGGTGGACCTGTACCTGGGCCTGCCGGCCTTGCCGTCGCTGTCGCGCTGAAGGGCCCCCAGATGAAACCAATGACGCCCGCCTGGCTGCTGTTCACCGCCCTCGCCTGCACCGGCCCTGCCCTTGCCGGGCAAAGCCTGGAGCAGATCCGCTACGCGCTGTACAAGGACCCGCAAGCCGATGTGAGCGCCGATTTGCGCGTGCTCGCCGAGCGCGGTGACCTGGCGTCCAAGCAGTTGCTGGGCGATGTGCTGGCCAGCAGCGACAGCGCCAACCGCCAGGAGGCGATCCGCCTGTACCAGGAAGCGTTTGCCGAGGGTCGCGGCCTGGTGCCGGCGCTGGCCTCGCTGGCCCGCCTGCTTGACCGCAGCCCCGGCCTGCGCCAGCAGCAGCGCGCCTGGGTGGCCCAGGCGCTGACCCGCTACCCGGCCACCCTGGACCCGCGCAACACCAATGCCACGCTGGAAGTGTTCCTGACCTACCCTGACCTGGTGCCCACCGCCGAGGCCGCGCAGCTGCTGGCGCTGTACGAGCAGTCCTGCCTGCTCGACTGCCACCCCGAGCTGTACCGCGCGGTGGTCGCCGAGCGCCAGGGCGACCGCGCCGCTGCCGAGCACTGGTACCAGCAGGCGGTACGCGTCGACCCGCGTGGCGTCGACCGCTACTACGCCTTCCTCGGCGAGCGCCAGGACACCGCGTTCCCCGCCTTCGCCCGCACCCTGGAGCCCCGGATGGCGCAGTTGCCGGTGGAGATCGTGCACCGTATCGGCTCGTTGCTCGACACCATCAGCACCGTGCAGCGTGCCGACCAGCAGGCCGAGCAGGATGAACAGCTGGGCAACGCCATGGGTGCCCCAAGGCCCGCGCCCACCCCCGAACAGCAGGCCCGTGCAAAGGCCCTGGCCGATGAATGGGCGGCCGCCATGGCCGAGGTCCAGCGCTGGTTCGACAACGCCGCGCAGCGCGGTTTCGTGCCGGCGCTGGTGTCCAAGGCCAACTTCATGATCTCCAACCCCACCGAGCACAACGCCGACCAGGTACAGGCGCTGATTGCCCAGGTGCAGGCCAAGGACCCGACCCGGGCCAAGGCGCTCAATGCCTCGCTGTACATGGTCACCAACTGGCTGACCCTGGACCCGCAAAAGGCCCAGGTGCTGATCGACGAACTGATCGCCAGCAACTTTCGCGACGCGCACCTGCTGCTGGCCGACCTGTACAGCAAGGGCGGCCTCGACCAGCCCGACCAGGAGCGTGCCCTGGCGATCTACCAGGAACAGGCCGAGCGCGGCGCCACTGCCGCCTGGTACCGCATGGCCACCATCTACGCGAGCGGCCGCGCCATCTGCCACGACCCGGTCAAGGCCTACACCTACGCGCGCCTTGCCCTGGACCTGGGCGAGCGCCGCGCCCGCGGGCTGCTCAAGCGCCTGGACAAAACCCTGAAAACGGCTGACATCGAGCGCGCCATGGCGGCACGCAATGACCTGCTCAAGGAGACCACCCTGTGAAAGCGCATCCGTCCCTGTTTGGCGCCCTGCTCATGCTCGCGCCGCTGTACACCGCGTTCGCCGCCGAAGAAATCACCGGCCCCGAGGCCGACAGCAGCGAGCCGGTGCGGGTAGACGCCGACGCCAGCACGCCGGTGATCACCTCCGAATTCTTCAACAAGCTCACCGTGCAGACCGGCTACGGCCCCGAAGACTCCCAGGTGGGGCGCAGCCGCGAGAGCTTCTACAGCCTGCGCTACGAACCCTCGTTCGCCTGGTATTCGCCGGAAAAACGTTGGGCCAAGTGGATGGTCTACGGTCGCCTGTGGCTCAACTACGACTCCAGCCAGACGGCCAACAGCCAGAACGAAAGCACCAACGCCTTCGACCGCGAGCAGCCCGAAGGCTGGTACGCCGAGCTGCGCGAGCTGTACGTCAAGCGCAACCTGCTGGGCGACGACCCACGCTTCTCGCTGTCGGCCGGACGCCAGCGCTTTGCCGACGACTACGGCATCTGGTGGGACGACAGCATCGAATCGCTGCGTTTCGACTACAAGGACACCTTCGCCAAGGGCTTCTTCGCCGTGGCGCAGAAGTTCTACAACTACAACAGCGACGTCAACCGCCTGGCCGACAGCGAAGAACGCACCACCTACCTGATGGGCGAGTACGCCTACCGCTGGAGCGAGAACAACTGGGCCGGCACGCGCCTGATGTACGAAGACGACCACAGCGGGCACGACCCGCGTGACCGCTACGACTTCACCGGCATGCGCTACGGGCTGTTCTTCAAGGCCGACAACCTGCAGATCAGCCCGCTGTTCAGCGACTACCACCTGGAACTGGCCGCACTCGACGGCAAGGTCGACAACACCGACGGCAACGGCCTGACCACCACCGGCCACAACGCCAGCGGCTGGGCGGCGCTGGGCGAGATCGGCAAACGCTTCGACGACCTGCCCTGGACCCCGCGCCTGGCCTTGCGCGGCGGGCTGACCGACAAGCCGAGCAACGAGAACGACGGCTTTCGTCTCAACACCATCCAGTCCGACCGCATCACCCGCCAGGGCTCCTACAGCACCCGCCTGGCCAGCTCGTTCGTCAGCCTCGACCTGCGCAACCTGAGCTACTACGGCTTTGCCGTGGAAACCCGGCCCACGCCGCGCAGCGCCCTGGATTTTCGCCTCACCGAACTCAAGCTGCGCGATGCCAGTGGCACCCTGCCGATCCGCGTCGACGGCGACCAGCGCAGCGCGCGCAACCAGGCCATCGCCCAGGGCAGCAACGGCAACGGCAAGCACGTGGGGCAGATGCTCGACCTCAACTACTACTGGAAGATGTTTCCGGTCGCCCTCGACGGCAAGCACCTGGACGTCAACACCCTGGTCAGCGCCAGCTACCTCAATGCCGGCAACGCGCTGGATACCGGTGACGACTACCAGCTGACGGTCGGCGTCGTGATCAGTTACTAAGGGCGGGCCCCGCGATGATTTTCGCCTCAAACGTGTTCCTGTTCCTCTACCTGCCGCTGTTCCTGGCGGTGTACTTCCTGGCGCGTGCGCCGTGGCGCTCCACGGTGATCGTCGCCGCCAGCTACATCTTCTATGCCTGGTGGCGCCCGGACTTCCTGCTGCTGTTCGTCGGCATCACCTACTGGAACTACTGGTTCGGCCTGCGCATCAAGGCGCGCCTGGACGCCGGCGACAAGCGCTGGGCGTTCCGCCTGCTGTGGATCGGCATCATCGGCAACCTGTCGACCCTGGGCTATTTCAAGTACGCCAACTTCGGCGCCGAGGTGCTGGGCGCACTGCTGGCGCCGCTGGGCATCAACACCTTCACCCTGGAGACGATCTTCCTGCCGCTGGGCATCTCGTTCTACGTGTTCCATGCCCTGAGCTATATCGTCGACATCTACCGCAAGGACGCCACGCCCACCAACAACTTCATCGACTTCGCCGCATTCGTCGCGCTGTTCCCGCACCTGGTGGCCGGCCCGATCCTGCGCTACAGCCAACTGGCCCCGCAGCTGCGCCAGCGTACCCACTCGCTGGAGATGTTCTCGCTGGGGGTATGCCGGTTCATGCTCGGTTTCATCATGAAGGTGCTGATCGCCGACCAGCTGGCGCCGATCAACGTGCTGTTCATCAGCGAGGGCAGCCTGCAGCTGAGCGATGCCTGGTTCGGCCTGGTGGTGTCGACCCTGCAGCTGTACTTCGACTTCGCCGGCTACAGCCACATGGCCCTGGGCCTGGCGCTGATGATGGGTTTTCGCTTCCCGGAGAACTTCAACCAGCCCTACGTCTCGCAGAGCATCACCGAGTTCTGGAGCCGCTGGCACATGACCCTGGCGCACTTTCTGCGCGACTACGTGTACATGCCGCTGGTGCGCAAGCGCATCGCCGGGGCCATGCCGGCGCTGGTGTACACCATGCTGCTGTCGGGGCTGTGGCACGGCGCAAGCTTCGCCTTCATCTGCTGGGGGCTGTTCTTCGGCCTGGGCATGGTGATCGAGCGCAAGTTCAACCTGGCCACCAAGGTCACCACGCCCTACCGCCTGGGGCGCAACCTGCGCACCGGGTTGCTGATCATCCTGAGCATGCCGCTGTTCTTCACCAACGACCTGCGCCATAGCCTGGACATCTACCAGGCGCTGTTCGGCTTCAACGGCCTGGGCTCGCTGGAGCTCTACGTGCTGGGCGCCTCGAAGATGGCCATGTCGTTCGTGGCGGTGGCGCTGTGCTGGCTGATCCTGGCCGGCAGCAACAACGTGCGCTACTACGCCGGCAACAAGCAGCACTTCTTCATGGCCCATGTCGGCGGGCTCAAGGCCGTGCTGCTGTGGGCCGGCTTCGCGCTGGCGCTGAGCAGCCTGGCTGCGCACTCGTTCTCCCCCTTCCTCTACTTCCAGTTCTAGGAGACTGTCATGTACCCGGTGATGAACTCGGCAAGCAAGGTCAACGGCATTCTGTTCTGCCTGGTGCTGGCGGGGATGTTCGTCTACTCCCTGCCGCCGGTTTTCAGTTTCGCGAAAAACCAGAGTGACGCCTGGAACCTGTTCGTCGACGGCAAGCTGCTGCGCAAGTTCGAGCAGGCCTACGACAAGCGCTTCTTCCTGCGCGAGCCCTCGGTGCAGCTGTGGGCCGACGCGCAGTACCTGCTGTTCAGGGAGGGCACCAAGGGCGTGGTACTGGGCAAGGACGGCTGGCTCTATACCTCCCAGGAATACCGTGTGCCCAATGACCTGGAGGCCAATCTGCAAGGCCAGCTGGCACAGATCGACGCCGTGCAGGCGCAACTGGCGCAGCACGGCAAGCGCCTGGTGCTGCTGCCGTTGCCGATGAAGCTGGACATCTATGCCGCGCATGCCGAGCACCCGTTCGATCCGCGCGCCATCAGCCTGTACGACCGCTTCGTGGCGCAGCTGCAGGCACGCAACGTCACGGTGACGCCGCTGCGCTCGGCGTTTCTGGACAACCTCGGCGGCCCGCCGCTGTTTCTCAAGTCCGACACCCACTGGAGCCCCGATGGCGCACGCCTGGCCGCCTTCGAACTGGCGCGCCAGCACCCGGAGCTGCTGGGCCAGGAGCGCTATGTGTCGCACCAGGTCGCGCAAAAGACCGTCAAGGGCGACCTGATGAACTACATCCAGTTCGACCAGAGCCGGCTGATGCCGGACTTTGGCGCCAACCAGATCGCCGTGTACGAAACCCTGAAGGCCGAACAGAGCAGCGATGAGCTGTTCGCCGACCAGGCCCAAAGCCTGCTGCTGGTAGGTACCAGCTACAGCAAGATCGACGACTGGAACTTCGTCGGTTTTCTCAAGGAAGCCCTCAACCGTGACCTGCTGAGCATTGCCGTGGAGGCCCGCGGGCCGTTCGAGGCAATGAACCAGTTTCTGGCCAGCGATGAGCTGGGCAACCCTGACATCGACACCGTGGTCTGGGAATTCCCGCTGCGCACCCTGCTGGCCCATCGGGTCAGCGGCCAGCGTCAGATGAACCAGACCCAACACTTCTAAGGAGATACACCATGACCCGTTCGCCACGCCAACTGCTCGCCGCCACCGCCCTGCTGCTGGTCAGCACCGCCAGCCTCGCCAACGACGGCAATGCCGACCTCTACGACGCCGTGGCCCCGGCCGACTCGGCCTTCGTGCGCGTGCTCAACCTGAGCGATCGCAGCATCGACGTGACCCTGAGCGGCAAGGTCAACCCACAGAAGGTCGCCCCCGGCCAGCTCAGCGGCTACCGCTTCACCCCTGCCGGCAGCCACAAGATCGCGGTCGACAAACAGGCCATCGAGCCGCAGCTCAAGGCCAACGCCGCCAGCACCGTGGTGTATGACGGCAAGGGCCTGACCCTGATCGCCGACAAATACGTCAACGAACCGAAAAAGGCCCAGATCGCCTTCTACAACCTGACCCCCGCGCAGGCCGCCCTCAAGACCTCCGACGGCAAGACCTCGGTCATCGACCCACTGGGCAAGGACCAGACCGGCAGCCGCCTGGTCAACGAAATCAAGATCGGCTTCGCCGCCTATGTCGATCAGCGCAACGTCGCCCAGTTCGACGACCTGTTCCTCAAGAAAGGCCGCTCGTACAGCTACGTGCTGCTGCCCGCCGCCAATGGCTACAAGAGCATCAGCGTGGCCAACAGCATCGACCCCACGCTGTAACCGCAGGCTGGCCTTGAACACAGGATGATGAACCGCGCATGAAGATCCTTACCTCCCTCGGCCTGATGGCCGTACTCGCTGCCGCCAGCCAGGCCGGCCAGGCCGCCGAGGCGCCCAGCACCGGCTGCACCAGCCTTGAGTGCATGGTCTGCCCGGCCCTGAGCGATCCGCAGAAATACGCCGAAGGGCGGATGAAACTGATGCGCGAGATCGTCCCGGGCAAGGACCGCTGGCTGTTCCGTTCGGCCGTCGACCTGACCAACGACTTCGGCATCCCCGCGCCCATGCGCCCGGAGTTCGCGCGCCTGATGGCCGCGTTCCGCCAGCAGGGTATCCACGTGGCCATGGCCGTGCAGCCCACCCGTGGGCTGATGCACCGCGACAAGCTCTACCCCGGGCAGTTGCACGGGTTCGACTTCGAGCGCGCCAGCAACAACCTGGCCAGCTACCTGCAGCAGCTGCGCAGCGGCGGCGCGGTGGTGCCCGACCTGATGCAACTGGTGCGCACCCCGCCGGCGGGCGAGTACTTCTTTCGCCGCGACCACCACTGGACCCCCAGCGGTGCCGAGGCCACCGCACGCCTGGTGGCCGATGAGGTGCGCCGCCAGCCGTTCTATGCCGACCTGACCAAGAAGCACTACCGCACCGAGCCCGGCGTGATGGTGCCCAAGGACGGCACCATGAACCTGGCGATGAGCAGCATCTGCGGCAACAACTACGGCTTCCAGTACGTGCGCGGCTACCAGACCATCCCGGTGGCCGACGATGCCGACGCACTGTTCGACGAAGCCCCCGACCCGCAGGTGATCCTGGTGGGCGACAGTAACGCCGCAGCCCGTGAGGACGAGAGCAAGCAGTTCAACTTCGACGGCTACCTCAAGCAGTACCTGGATGTCGACATCCTCAACTACGCCCTGCCCGGCGTTGGCCAGGACGGCTCGCTGCTCGAATACCTGCTGTCCGAGAACTACAAGCCCGACGCACCGCCCAGACTGATCATCTGGGAGCTGCCGGCCAACTACCAGCTGGAGTCCGACCAGATGTACCGCCAGCTGATTCCGGCGGTCAAGGGCGGTTGCAGCACCTCCACACCGGTGCTGGGCAACCGCCTGCAGCGCCCGGCGCTGCGCGTCAACGACCGCATCGAACTGCTGAGCAACGCCGGCGAAAGCCGCAAGGCACTGGGCAGCGGCCAGGGCTTTCTGGACATCCGCATCAGCGACAAGAACGTCAAGGACTTCTACGTGATCGTGTATTACGACAACGGTGCCCGCGACAAGGTGTGGTTTCGCCGCGAGGCGGCCGTCAGCGGTGGCCAGTACTACCTGGAGCTGAGCAAGGCCAAGGAGTTCGCCGGGGCCAACCTGCTCTCGGTGTTCCTCGAGCCGACCAAGCCGAGCCTGGCCGCCACCCGGGTGGAAACCCGTCTATGCCTCTGAAGCCCTGGCTGGTCGCCACCCTGGGCCTGTGCGCCGGGTTGCAGCTGGGCAGCAGCCTGGCCGCGCAATCGATCTGGCCGGCGCGGGCCACCGCCCAGTCGGCGATGATCGCCGACTACCGCACCCTGCAGTGCAGCAAGCAGCCGCCGCCACCGTACACCGCCAGCCTGCGCATGCAGAGCAAGTACGACCAGCGCGATGCCAGCAAGTCGACCCTGCGCAGCCGCCCCGATGCCGACACCGAGGCGGCGAGCAAGCAGGTCAAGCAGTTCATCGCCGGGCTGATCTTCGCCAGCAAGCGCTTCCAGCGCGCCAAGACCCCGCAGCAGGCCAACATGGCCCTGGCCTGCCAGGACCAGTGGCTGGAGCACTGGGCGCAGGCCGGTGCCCTGCTCAACCCGGATGCCAGCAGCACCGGCATGGCGGCGCGCAAGTGGGCGGTGGCGGCCATGGCCTCGACGCTGCTGCTGACCCAGGCCGCCAGCAACGGCCAGGTGCAGCTGTCGCCGGCCCAGACGCGCTGGTTCGAACAGCTCGGCGAACTGATCATCCGCGAGTACCAGCCACGCCAGGCCGCCAGCTTCACCTGGTTCAACAACCACGACTACTGGGCCGCCTGGGCCGTGGCCGCCAGCGGCATGCTGGTGCAGCGCGACGACTTCATCCGCTGGGCCGACGGCAATCTGCGTCGCGGCCTGCAGCAGGCGGTGCGCAGCGGGGACGGCAGCTATGCCTACCTGCCGCTGGAAGTGGCGCGTGCCCGGCTTGCCGCCACCTACAGCCAGTACGCGCTGGTGCCGCTGGTGCTGCTGGCCGAGTCGGCGCGGGCCAATGGCCTGCCCTGGAGCGAACACGACCAGCAGACCCTGGAGCTGCTGGGCAACTTCGCCGCACGCACGGTGCTCGACCCCGGCCCGCTGCCCGAACTGATGGGCCAGGCCCAGACCGAGGTAGCGCCCTACAAGCTGGCCTGGCTGATCCCGTTCCTGTACCGCGCGCCCAACAACCGCCTGGCCCGCCAGCTGTACGAAAGCGAGGACGGCAACGTCGACAACTACAGTCAGATCGGCGGCCCGCTCAAGCCCTTCTACCCCCCTTTGCCGTAACCCAAGGACGAATCGCCATGGCCCAGCCTGCCCGCATTTTCCGCTTTACCCGACTGGCCGGCCTGCTGCTGGCCGGCCTCGCCGGCGTGGCCCACGCCGCCACCCAGGGCCTGCCGATGCAGCAGGCACTGCGCGTGGTCAGCCCCAACGACTACCAGGCGCAGGTGCAACAGGTGCAGGCCAGCACCCGCGAAGCAGTGAGCTTCACCCTGCAGGAACGCCCGCGCCCCGGCGGGCGTGCCACTGTCAGCCTGCAACCGATGTTCTCGGCCCAGGGCGGCAGCTGGCCGTTCGAGCCGTTCGTCAACAACGGCCTGTTCCGCGCCGTGGCCGGCTACCAGGCGCACCACCCGCAGGCGGTGCTGATCCAGGGTGGCAGCATCACCCTGGCGCAGTTGGCCGACACCCTGAACAACCCGCAGGTACTCAAGCGCTACAAGGACGGCTACCTGCTCAGCTACCCGCTGATGATCGCCGCCGATGGCGGGCTGGTGCTGGAGGGCACCAGCCTGTACCTCTACAGCTATTCGGGCACGGCCCTGATCAACCAGGGCTGGCTGGGCCTGAACCAGTCGCGCCTGGAAAGCGTGGCCGGCGACAAGGCCGGCAACACCGAGCGCGCCTGGCGCCCGTTCGTGGTGGCCTGGGCCGGCAGCCATACCCAGCTGATCGGCGCCACCCTCAACCGCCTGGGCTACAACGCCAACCTGTCGCGGGGCCTGACTACTGCCCTGAGCAGCCAGCAATCGCCGGCCACCCGGCCGGCCAGCGTGCTGATACGCGACAGCCAGTTCAGCGAGCTGTCGGCGGTGGAGCTGCAGCACAGCCGTGGGGTGATCGAGGGCAGCCGCTTCGAAAGTGCCCAGCAGTATGGCGTGGACGTGCGCGACAGCCAGATGCGCATGGCGCACAACCAGATTCGCGGGGTCGACAACAACAGCGGCATCCGCCTGCGCGGGCAGACCCGCGCCTGGCTCGACGACAACCTGATCCTGGGCACGCACAAGGCCGCCATCGAGGTCAGCGACCAGCAAGGCGCCCTGCTGCTGAGCGGCAACCGCATCGGCGCCAGCCGCGGCAACGGCGTGCTGCTGCGCAACCTCAAGGGCGAGATGCCGGTGCTGATCGAAGGCAACTTCATCGGCAACAGCCAGGGCAGCGCGGTGGACGCCAGCGACGTGGCTGGCGCGGTCATGCTGGAAAACCACATCGGCAACACCCCCGAGTACGCCATAAGCCTGCGCAACACCCAGCCGCTGGCCGGGCCGCTGATTCTGGGCGGCAACACCCTGGGCCGGGTGGGCAAGGCGGTGGTTCGGGTGGAAGGCATGGACCAGGTGCTGCTGGGCAGCAACCGTTTCGAGGGCAAGCCATTGCTGCAGAACCTGCTGATCGGCGACCTGCTGCCGGTGCAGGGCCCCTTGCTCGACGCCACCGTGCGCCAGGGCTGCGTGGTGCAGGTAAGCCGGGTGGCCGCCGGTACCCCGCAGCCGGGGCTGACCTGCGTGCAGAGTGCTAGCCGATAACCCGCTGCATGCGCACGAAGCATTCGTCCTCACCCTGCGCGACGAAGCCGTGGCGCAGGTACAGGGCCTGGGCCGGATTGCTCTTGAACACGGTCAGGCGCAGCAGCGGCAGATGGCGCCTGCCGGCCCATTCGGCCAGTTGCTCCAGCACCCAGCCACCGATACCCTTGCCGCGGGCGGCCTCGACCAGGTGCAGTTCGCGGATGTACAGCGCACGGCTGTCCTGGCTGAGGCTGCAGAAGCCCAGGGGCTGTCCGGCGTCGACAATCAGCCATTGCTCGCGCCAGCCCCAGGCCTGGTCGAAGGCTTCCTCCAGCCAGAGCAGGTCGAATTCGCGGTAGTACGCCAGCATGGCGCGGCGCGTGAGGTCGCGGGCGAAGGTTCGGTGCAGGTCGGTGGCGGGGGTCAGGGTTGGGGTCATTTGGGTGCCCGTCAGGGGATTTTCGGCGCGGCCATCGCAGGTCAAGCCCGCTGCCACAGGTAAGGCGGGGGCCTTGTGGGAGCGGGCTTGACCCGCGATGGCCGTAACGCAGATTCAGAGAGTCACACTTTAGGCCCCAGCTCATCGGCATAGCAAACCGGCGAACTCCCGGGCCCCTGGCGATCCAGCTCATCCTCCAGCCACTGGGCCAGCACCCGCGCATTGTTGTGCTGTTCATCCTTGAACGCGTACACCAGGGTCAGGGTGCCGCCACGGGCCTTGTCCAGCAGCCCCCACCAATGCTGCGGCCGGTCGGCCAGCTCCTGGCGATACCGCTGGCAGAACCCGTCGTAGTCCACCTCACCGCGGTGAAAGGCCTGGCGCAAGGCCGACGACGGCGCCACCTCCGGTAGCCAGGCACTCAGGTGCAACTGATCCTTGCGCCGGTTGCGCGGCCACATCCGATCCACCAGCACCCGCTCGCCATCCTGCGGCGCAGGCGCCTCATAGGCCCGTTTGCACTGAATCATCGGCACGTTCCTCCCACTGCCTGGGTACAAGCGTAGCTGGGCAACCCGCGTTTTTGTTGATCGAAGTCACTATGCCATCACTCAGGGTTTTTATCCTTGATGCGCCAGGCACGACTTCCACCCTACCGGACCCGTCTAATGACAACCCCGATCAGCACCACCCTTGACTCCGCGGGTGGCCGCCCCTCCCTTGCACAACTGGCCACCCGCCCCGGCCGCGCCTCCGTCACCCTGTTCGTCTGCCTGTTGCTGGGGGGCCTGGTGTACACCGCCTGGAGCCTGTTCCGCGACATCGATGCCGCCGGTACCGTGGTCACCACCTGGACGCCCTTCCTGCTGCTGGGCCTGGCACTGCTGATTGCCCTGGGTTTCGAATTCGTCAACGGTTTCCACGACACCGCCAACGCCGTGGCCACCGTGATCTACACCAACTCGCTGCCGGCGCAGTTTGCCGTGGTGTGGTCGGGGTGCTGGAATTTCATCGGGGTGCTGCTGTCCAGCGGCGCGGTGGCCTTCGGCATCATTGCCCTGCTGCCGGTGGAGCTGATCCTGCAGGTGGGTTCGGCCACCGGCTTTGCCATGGTCTTCGCCCTGCTTCTGGCCGCGATCATCTGGAACCTGGGCACCTGGTGGCTGGGGCTGCCGGCCTCCTCCTCGCACACCCTGATCGGCTCGATCATCGGCGTGGGCGTGGCCAATGCGCTGATGAACGGGCGCGACGGCACCAGCGGCGTGGACTGGACCCAGGCCAGCAAGGTGGGCTACGCGCTGCTGTTCTCGCCCCTGGTGGGCTTTGCCTGTGCGGCGCTGCTGCTGGTGGGCCTGCGCATGCTGGTCAAGCGCCGCGAGCTGTACCAGGCGCCGGTCGGCGACGCCCCGCCGCCCTGGTGGATTCGCGGCCTGCTGATCGCCACCTGCACCGGGGTGTCGTTCGCCCACGGCTCCAACGACGGGCAGAAGGGCATGGGCCTGATCATGCTGATTCTGGTGGGTACCCTGCCGATGGCCTACGCGCTTAACCGCACCATGCCGGCCGACCAGTCGCTGCAGTTTGCCGCCGTGGCCCAGGCCACCCAGCAGCAGTTGCTCGGCCAGTCGGCGCAGCCTCATGTCGGCGACCCGCGCGCCACCCTCACCCTGTACCTGCGCGAGCGGCAACCGAGCGCCGAGCTGGTACCGGCCCTGGCGGCACTGGCCGGCCTGATCGGCGAGGAAGTCGCAGGCTACGGCTCGCTGACCCACGTACCGGCCGAGGCCATGGCCAACGTGCGCAACGACATGTACCTGACCAGCGAAGCCATCCGCCTGATGCAAAAGCACCAGCACGGCGGGCTCGACGCGGCCGCCACCGCGCAGGTGCAGTTGTTCAAGAGCCGCATCGACGACGCCACCCGGTTCATTCCGTTGTGGGTCAAGGTGGCGGTGGCGATTGCCCTGGGGCTGGGCACGATGGTCGGCTGGCGGCGCATCGTGGTCACGGTGGGCGAAAAGATCGGCAAGACCCACCTCACCTACGCCCAGGGGGCTTCGGCGGAGCTGGTGGCGATGTGCACCATCGGTGCGGCGGACATGTACGGGCTGCCGGTGTCGACCACCCACGTGCTGTCGTCCGGGGTGGCCGGCACCATGGTGGCCAACGGTTCGGGCCTGCAATTGCGCACCATCGCCAACCTGGCGATGGCCTGGGTACTGACCCTGCCCGCAGCGATCATGCTGTCGGGCGGGCTGTACTGGCTGCTGACCCGGCTGCTGTAGGCCTCAGCGCTGGCCGACGGCAGCATTGCCGTGGGAGATGATCACTTCGACGCGGCGGTTGAGCTGACGCGACTGCGCGTCGGCGTTGGAGGCCACCGGGTACTCCTTGCCATAGCCGGCACTGATGATGCGCCCGGCATCCACCCCGTTGCGGCGCAGGGCGTTGGTCACAGCCGCTGCGCGACGCTCTGACAGCTGCTGGTTGAGGCTGTCGCTGCCGGTCGAGTCGGTGAAGCCCTCGACCCGCACCTTGCGCTCCGGGTTGGCACGCAGGTACTCGGCCAGCTGGTCGATGTTGCGCTGGCTGCCAGCCTTGAGCTCGGCACGCCCGGTGTCGAACAGTACATCGCCGAAGGTCACCACGGTGCCACGCTCGGTCTGCTTGGCCTTGAGCTGCTGCAGGGCCTTGAGCTGCGCGGTACGCACGTCCAGGCGGGTCTGGGTGCGCTGCGCCTCGATGCCCTGCAGGCCGGCTTCGGCCTGGCGCAGGGCAATGGTTTGCTCGGCGACGGCGATCTTCTGGTTGGCCAGGTAGGCCAGCTGCTCGATCTGCGGGGCCTTGCGGTCCTTGATCGAAGCCAGCTCGGCCTTGCCCAGGGCATTGAACGCATCCTTGGTTTCCAGTGCCGCCAGACGGCTGGACTCCGGCTTGCTCTGCAGCACGCTGAAGTGCTCGCGGGCTTGCAGCAGGCCAGGGTTTTCGGCGGTAGTGCTGCAACCGGCGAGCAACAGGCCCATCACGGAAACGGCAGGCAACAGGTATTTGACGGACATGACGGGCATCCTTACGGCGTGATCGTGGGGGTGATGGCGTCGGGCGACTGGAGCATTTCCTGCTTCAGCACTTCAATGCCCTGCTGCGCGCTGCGCAGTTGCTGCTGGGCCTTGGCGGCACGCGCCTTGCGCTCGGCCAGGTTGGCATCGGCCTCGGCCTGCTCGGCCAGGGTGCGGGCCGCGACAAGGTTCCGTTCGCCCAGGGCGCGCTCGACGGCGTACAGCTTGTCCTGGGCGGCCTTCATTTCGGCTGGCGCGTACTGGGTGGCGTCGGCGGTCACGGCGCGGCTGACCGCGTTGCGGGTCAGTTCGACCTGCTCGGTGGGCACGGGCACGCCGGCACAACCGGCCAGCACCATCAGCAGGCTGCTGGCGGCCAGGTAGTTCGTGGTGCGTTTAGCAACCATTGAAAGACTCCATAACATGAGAAAGACAGACCGTTGTTCAAGCCGCGTAAGACTATTCCCGGTCATGCCCCGCCCCTATCAGGGGGCATCCTGCTGTCAGGTAGGAAACTTCTCCGGCATTGCCACGATTCGTGCCTGCCCTTCGTCAGTGCGCAGTGAACCTGACGGGCAAAAAATGGTCTGTGGGTTTCATTTTTTCCGTTTTCAAGAAGATCACCATGCCCCCATCTTTTCAGCTTCGCGCACGGCGCTCTCTTATCCCCGGCCTGCTCGGCAGCCTGGTCATCCTGTGTGGCCCGGCCCACGCCGAGGAAGGCAGCGGCAATGAACGCTGGGTCAGCGACAGCCTCAGCACCTACGTGCGCAGCGGCCCTACCGACGGGCACCGGATCGTCGGCAACCTCAAATCCGGCCAGAAGGTCACCCTGCTGACCAGCCAGGGCAACTACAGCCAGGTACGTGGCGAGTCGGGCGATACCGTGTGGATCAACAGCAGCGACCTGCAGACGGTGCCCGGCCAGGCCGAGCGCGTGCCGCAACTGAGCGAACAGGTGAGCCAGTTGAGCGAGCAGCTCAAGACCATCGACGACAGCTGGAAGACCCGGGTGCAGGGCATGCAGGAGACACTGGATTCACGCAAGGCCCTGATCGACGAACTGGAGGCGCGCAGCACCGCGCTCAATGCCGAGCTGGGCGATGCGCAATCGCAACTGCGCGCTACCCAGGCGCAGCTGGGCGACGAGAACAAGCAGGTGCTGATGCGCTACATGGTGTACGGCGGCGGCATTGCCGGGGCCGGCTTGCTGGCGGGGCTGATCCTGCCGATGCTCAGCCGCGGGCGCAAGCGCAGCGACCGCTGGTTCTGAGGCCCCGGCCTTCGCCCGCAGGGTGCAGGCGCCAGCCTTGCTGGCGAAGGCCGCCCCGCTATTGCCCCGCCCTTCCCCCAGCCAGCGCATAGGGCCCCTGCGCCAGTTGCTCACGCAGAAACGCCACGCAACTGCGCACCTTGGCCGAACTTGACGAGCGCACCGCCGTCACCGCCCAGATGTCCGCCGGCTGGTGATACCCCGGCAGCACCTGCACCAGCGCCCCGCTGGTCAGGCTGGCCGCCACGTCCCAGCGCGAAGCCATGATGATGCCGTGCCCGTCATGGGCCCACTGGCGCACGATGTCGCTGTGGTTGGAGGCCATCGGCCCGGTCACCTTCACCGTCTCGGCGCCATTGGGCCCCACCAGGCGCCATACCCCGAAACGGTCGTCGCGGCTGCGAAACAGCAGGCAGTCATGCTGCGCCAGGTCGGCCGGCACCCGCGGCTGGCCGCGCCGCGCCAGGTAGTCCGGGGCGGCAGCCAGCACCCGCGAGCTGCTGGCGATGCGGTGCGCGATCAGGTGTTTTTCCTGCACCTCGCCCACCCGCACATCGATATCGAAGTTGTCGGCAATCAGGTCCACGCGCCGGTCCAGCAGCTCCACCCACACCTCCAGCGCCGGGTACTGGCGCCGCAGCAGCGACAGGATCGGCGCCACGTGCTCGCGCCCCAGGCGCAGGCTGGTGCACACGCGCAAGGTGCCTTGCGGCTCGCGCTGCCCGCCGGACAACGCATCGAACATCGCGCCCACGTCCTCGAGGATCTTCTGCGCCCACACGAACGTCGCCTCGCCATCGCTGGTGATGTTGACCCGCCGCGTGGTGCGGTTGAACAGCTTGACCCCGAGCATCGTCTCCAGGGTGGCGATGCGCTTGCTCACATGCGCCGGCGACAGCCCGGTCTCGGTGGCTGCCGCGATGAAGCTGGAGCGCCGCGCCACCTCGCAGAACAACTGAAGGTCACGCAGCAACGGCTCATTATTCGCTATCAGCGCATTCTGATTCTTCATCTGGCCCGATTATCTCCTGGCGCTTTTTTATTAGCCTCTCACAAACGCGCTTCGACCCAGAACAAGAAAGTGAGAACCATGACTGCATTACGCCTTGCCGTGGCCGGGGCCGGCCTGATCGGCCGCCGCCATATCGAACTGATCCAGGCCAGCGCCGAGTGCCAGCTGGCCGCCATCGTCGACCCCTCGCCCGCCGCCGCCGAACTGGCCAACGCCTGCGGCGTACCGTTGTACCCGGGGCTGGCCGAACTGTTCGGCGCGCAGCGCCCGGACGGGGTGATCCTGGCCACGCCCAACCACCTGCATGTCGACGGCGCACTGGCCTGCGTGGAGCACGGCATACCGGCACTGATCGAAAAGCCGGTGGCGCATACCCTGGAAGACGGCAAGCGCCTGCTGGCCATCGCCGAGCAGCGTGATGCACGCCTGCTGGTGGGCCACCACCGCGCCCACAGTGCGATCCTGCACAAGGCCCGCGAAGTGATTGCCGAAGGGGTACTGGGCAACCTGGTGGCGGTGATGGGCAGCGCGCTGTTCTACAAGCCCGACGACTACTTCGACGC
This sequence comes from Pseudomonas sp. FBF18, assembly GCF_024261405.1. Lineage (NCBI taxonomy): Bacteria > Pseudomonadati > Pseudomonadota > Gammaproteobacteria > Pseudomonadales > Pseudomonadaceae > Pseudomonas > Pseudomonas sp. FBF18. Next base: position 329,382 of record NZ_QKRS01000004.1, read on the forward strand.
CGCCCCCTGGCGCCGCGAAGCCGGCGGCGGCCCGGTGCTGATCAACCTGATCCACGAGATCGGCAACCTGCGTTCGCTGTGCGGCGAGATCGTCGCGGTGCAGGCCCAGGCGTCCAACGCCACCCGCGGCTTTGCCGTGGAAGACAGCATCGCCATCAGCCTGCGCTTTGCCAGCGGCGCGCTAGGCACCTTCATGCTCTCCGACACCGCCGCCTGCGCGCGCAGCTGGGAGCAGACCGCCCGCGAGAACCTCGACTACCCAAGCTACGCCGACGAGGACTGCTACGTACTGGCCGGCACCCAGGGCTCGCTGTCGATACCGACCATGCGCCTCAAGTACTACGCCCGCCACGAACAGCGCTCGTGGTGGCGGCCGTTCCAGTGCGCCACCGCCAGCCTCGACGAGGCCGACCCGCTGGCCCGCCAGCTGGCGCACTTCTGCCAGGTGATCCGTGGCCAGGCCCGGCCGCTGGTGAGCGTGCGCGACGGCCTGCGCAACCTGCAGGTCATCGACGCCATTGGCCAAGCCGCCCGCTGCGGCCACACGGTAATGATCGACAGCCTCTGAACATCGGTGCCCCGGCCCTGCGCCGGGACGCCTGCGTGCCCCCAATAAAAACAACAAACGGAGAATTGCGATGGCCACACATGACGCCGCGCACAGTGCGCGCCAAACCCGCAAAGCCACCGCCAGCGGTTGGGTGGGCTCCGCGCTGGAGTACTACGACTTCTTCATCTATGCCCAGGCCGCGGCGCTGATCTTCCCGCAGATCTTCTTCCCCAGCACCGACCCCAAGCTGGCCATCTTCGCCTCCCTGGCCACCTATGGCGTGGGCTACCTGGCGCGCCCGGTCGGGGCCTTCGTGCTCGGCCACTGGGGCGACACCCGCGGGCGCAAGAACGTGTTGCTGCTGTGCATGTTTCTGATGGGCATCGCGACCATGGCCGTGGGCCTGCTGCCGACCTTCGAGCAGATCGGCTACTGGGCGCCGGCGTTGCTGGTGGTGCTGCGCCTGGTGCAGGGCTTTGCGGTGGCCGGCGAGATCGCCGGGGCCAGCTCGATGATTCTCGAACACGCACCGCCCGGGCGCCGCGGCTTCTTTGCCAGCTTCACCCTGCAGGGCGTACAGGCCGGCCAGGTGATGGCAGCGGCGGTGTTCCTGCCGCTGGCGTACTTCATGCCCAGCGACGCCTTCAACAGCTGGGGCTGGCGCATCCCGTTCCTGCTCAGCGCCGCGGTGCTGATCGCCGCCTACATCATTCGCCGCGAGGTCAAGGAGCCCGAGGCCTTCAAGGTGGCCGCCAAGCAGACCGCGCGCTCGCCGATCCGCGATGCCTTCACCTACAGCTGGCGCGGCATGCTGGTGGTGTTCGGCGTGTCGCTGATGAACGTGATCCCGGTGGTGACCACCATCTTCGGCGCCGCCTACGCGGTGCAGCCGGCCTATGGCGTGGGCTTCGACAAGAGCGTGTACCTGTGGATTCCGGTGGTGGGCAACATCGTCGCGGTGCTGGTGATCCCGTTCGTGGGCAACCTCTCCGACCGCATCGGCCGGCGCCCGCTGATCATCGGCAGCGCATTGGGCTGCGGGCTGATGTCGTTCGTCTACCTGTATGCCATCAGCCTGCACAACCTGCCGCTGGCGTTCGGCGCCTCGCTGCTGATGTGGGGCATGGTCTACCAGGGCTACAACGCGATCTTCCCAAGCTTCTTCCCCGAACAGTTCCAGACCCACTACCGCGTGTCGGCCATGGCCATCGCGCAGAACGTCGGCTACATGATCACCGCCCTGCTTCCGGCGCTGTTCACCGCCGTGGCCCCGCCCGGCTCGAACAACGTGCCGCTGCTGATCGGCGCCATCACCTGCGCGGTCACCGCCATTTCGGCCGTGGCTGCCTGGAGCGCTCCGGAAACCTACCGCACGCCCCTCGACCAGCTCGGCAAGCCGGACGCCGTGGCCCTCGACAAACCCGTGTATGACGCGCTGCGGGCCAAGGCCCTGCGCACCACCCCTGCTACGGAAACCGCCCAATGAAGACCCTGCTCGTGCTCAATGGCCCCAACCTCAACATGCTCGGCCTGCGCCAGCCCGAGGTGTACGGCCGCGAAACCCTGGCCGATGTGCAGGCGCTGTGCCACAGCGCCGGCCAACGCCTGGACCTGGACATCGAGTTCCACCAGACCAACCACGAGGGCCAGATGATCGACTGGATTCACCAGGCCCGTGGCCGCGTGGCCGGCATCGTGATCAACCCCGGTGCCTGGACCCATACCTCGGTGGCGATCCACGACGCGCTGATCGCCGCCGAGGTGCCGGTGATCGAGGTGCACATTTCCAACGTGCACAAGCGTGAAGCCTTCCGCCACCACTCCTATGTGTCGCTGGTGGCCCAGGCGGTACTGGCCGGGTTCGGCACCCATGGCTACGTGCTGGCCATCAACCACTTCGCCCACCTGCAGCGCACCGCGCAAGGAGCCGCGCAATGAAAACCGTAGCCAACCCCAGCCAGCGCCTGCGCCTGGGTTTTGTCGGCGGCGGCCTGGAGTCGTCGATCGGCGCTACCCACCGCTACGCCGCGCAACTGGACGGGCACTTCGAACTGGTGGCCGGGGTCTTCGCCCGCGACCCGGCACGCAACCGCGCCGCTGCCCAGGCCTACGGCGTAGCGCCGGAGCGGGTGTACCCGGACTTCCAGCGCATGGCCGTGGCCGAAGCCGCGCGCGCCGATGGCGTGCAGGCGGTGGCGATCATGGCGCCCAACGCGGTGCACGTGCCGGCCAGCCTGGCGTTTCTCGACCAGGGCATCGACGTGATCTGCGACAAGCCGCTGGCCTCGAGCCTGGCCGAGGCGCAGCAACTGCTTGAACGCGCACGCAAGGGCCCGGCGCTGCACCTGCTGACCCACAACTACAGTGGCTACCCATTGGTGCGCGAAGCCCGCGAGCTGATCGCGCGCGGCGCCATCGGCGAGGTGCGCCTGGTGCAGGTGGAACACGCCAGCGCCTTCGGCACCCACCCGCTGGAGCAGCAAGGGGTCAAGGCGCTGGCCTGGCGCACCGACCCGGCCCAGGCCGGGGCCTCATCGGTGCTGGCGGATGTGGGCGTGCATGCCCACCAGTTGCTGCGCTTTGTCACCGGGCAGGAGGTCAGCGAAGTGTCGGCCGAGCTGAGCACCCTGGTGCCGGGGCGCCAGTCGGACGACAACGCACACGTGAAGCTGCGCCTGCAGAATGGCGCGCGCGGCATGCTGTGGGCCAGCTTCGTGGCGGCCGGGCACCGGCATGGCCTGCAGTTGCGCGTGTTCGGCTCCACCGGATCGCTGTACTGGCATCAAGAGGAACCCGACCGGCTGGAGCTGCGTCATCAGGACCAGCCGCACCAGATCCTGCGCCGTGGCGAGGCCTGGCTGAGCGAGTCGGCCAGGTTGTCGACGCGAATCAAGGCGGGCCAGCCGGAGGGGCTGCTGGAGGCGTTCGCCAACATCTACAGCGAGGCGGCCGAGCGGATCATGGCGCGCCGCGAGCACCGTGCGCCGAGCGGGCAGTCGCTGCTGTGCCCGACGGCCGAGGATGGGGTACGCGGCATGCGCTTCATTGATGCCTGCGTGCGCTCGGATGCGGCGGATGGGCGCTGGACGCAGGCCTGAACGCCAGAAGCTGCACTTATGCAGGCCCAGCAGAATTGATTTTGCTGATCAACAATCGGCTGCCAGACTGGCGGCCGATTTCTTTTGCAGGGGCACGATCATGTCGGGTGAAACAAGTCTGGCCGCGCTGTTGCGCAGCATGCGGCCGCAGTTGAATGAAGGCAGCTACGTGTTCTGCACGCTGGCCGACTGGTCGGGGCTGCAGCCTGACGAGGTGATCGGCAGCTTTCGCGAGCAGGAGGGGCTGACGGTGATCGTGTCGCGTGGGCGGGCCGAGGCGCTGAAACTGCCTTTCAGCTACGAGGCCGCGTGGATCACCCTGACGGTGCATTCGTCGCTGGAGGCGGTGGGCCTGACCGCGGCGTTCGCCACGGCGCTGGGCCAGGCCGGCATCAGCTGCAACGTGGTGGCCGCGTTCTACCATGACCATATCTTTGTCGCGCAGGCCGATGCGCAGCGGGCGATGGCGGTGCTGGAAGGGTTGGCGGCGGGGGCCTGATGATAGCGGGGGCCTTGCCGGCGCCAGGGCCATCGGCCACGATGCACCTCCCCCCGCCCTACACGGAACGTCAGCATGGCCCAGATCAAGATCTATGGATTGCGCACCACCCTCGACCAGCACCGCCCTGCCCTTGCCGAAGCCATCCATGGCGCGGTGATGAGCGCCCTGCAGTACCCGCCGGAAAAACGCTTCCAGCGCTACCTGGCCCTGGACCCCGCCGACTTCCTCTACCCCGGCGACCGCAGCGAACACTACCTGATCATCGAGATCAGCCTGTTCGAAGGCCGCTCCAGCGCCGCAAGGAAAGACCTGATCCGCCAACTGTTCCAGCGCATCGGCGAGCACACCGGCATCGGCGCCCAGGACATCGAGATCACCCTGTTCGAGACCCCCCGCGAAAACTGGGGCATACGCGGCCTGCCCGGCGACGAGCTGGGCCTGAACTACACCGTGGAGGTCTGAACACACGCGCCGACCGGTAGCAGCAGCCGTGCATTCTTCTGCTTAACTGGAAGAACCCGGGCCACAGGCTGCCCGCCTTTTGCACAGGTGAACGACCATGGCGCGCACCACCCCCATCGAGCTGTACCGCAATATCGGCATTGTCGCCCACGTCGACGCGGGCAAGACCACCACCACCGAACGCATCCTGTTCTACACCGGGGTCAACCACAAGATGGGCGAAGTGCACGACGGCGCCGCGACCATGGACTGGATGGCCCAGGAACAGGAGCGCGGCATCACCATCACCTCTGCCGCCACCACCGCCTTCTGGCAGGGCTCGACCAAGCAGTTCCCCGAGAAATTCCGCTTCAACATCATCGATACCCCCGGCCACGTCGACTTCACCATCGAGGTGGAGCGCTCGCTGCGCGTGCTCGATGGCGCGGTGGTGGTGTTCAGCGGCGCCGACGGGGTCGAGCCGCAGTCCGAGACGGTGTGGCGCCAGGCCAACAAGTACCATGTGCCGCGCCTGGCCTACGTCAACAAGATGGACCGCCAGGGCGCGGACTTCCTGCGCGTGGTCAAACAGATCGACAAGCGCCTGGGCCACCACCCGGTGCCGATCCAGCTGGCCATCGGCGCCGAGGAACACTTCATCGGCCAGATCGACCTGGTGAAGATGAAGGCCATCTACTGGAACGAGGCCGACAACGGCACCAGCTACCGCGAAGAGGCGATACCGGCCGACATGCTGGAGCTGGCCACCGAGTGGCGTGCACACATGATCGAGGCCGCCGCCGAGGCCAACGACGAGTTCATGGAGCTGTACCTCAACGGCACCGAACTCGACAACGAGCAGATCAAGGCCGGGCTGCGCCAGCGCACCCTCAACAACGAGATCGTGCCGGCCATCTGCGGGTCGTCGTTCAAGAACAAGGGCGTGCCGCTGATGCTCGACGCGGTGATCGACTACCTGCCCGCCCCGTCCGAGATCCCCTCCATCAACGGCACTGACCCGGATCATGAAGACCGGCACCTGGAGCGCCATGCCGACGACAGCGAGCCGTTCTCGGCGCTGGCCTTCAAGATTGCCACCGACCCCTTTGTCGGCACCCTGACCTTCGCCCGGGTGTACTCCGGGGTACTGAACTCGGGCGATGCGGTACTCAACTCGGTCAAGGGCAAGAAGGAGCGCGTGGGCCGCATGGTGCAGATGCACGCCAACCAGCGCGCCGAGATCAAGGCGGTGTGCGCCGGCGACATTGCCGCACTGATCGGCATGAAGGACGTGACCACCGGCGACACTCTGTGCGACATCAACCAGCCGATCATCCTCGAACGCATGGACTTCCCCGACCCGGTGATCTCGGTGGCCGTGGAACCCAGGACCAAGGCCGACCAGGAGAAGATGGGCATCGCCCTGAGCAAGCTGGCCCAGGAAGACCCGTCATTTCGCGTGCGCACCGATGAAGAAACCGCGCAGACGATCATCTCCGGCATGGGCGAGTTGCACCTGGACATCATCGTCGACCGCATGCGCCGCGAATTCGGCGTCGAGGCCAATGTGGGCAAGCCGCAGGTGGCCTACCGCGAGAAAATCCGCAACACCTGCGAGATCGAAGGCAAGTTCGTGCGCCAGTCTGGCGGGCGCGGCCAGTACGGGCACTGCTGGATCCGCTTCGCCCCGGCCGAGGAAGGCAAGGAAGGCCTGGAGTTCGTCAACGAGGTGGTCGGCGGCGTGATACCGCGCGAGTACATCCCGGCGATCCAGAAAGGCATCGAGGAGCAGATGAAGAACGGCGTGCTGGCCGGCTACCCGCTGATCGGCCTGAAGGCCACGGTGTTCGACGGCTCGTACCACGACGTCGACTCCAACGAGATGGCGTTCAAGGTGGCGGCGTCGATGGCCACCAAGCAACTGGCGCAGAAAGGCGGCGCGGTGCTGCTGGAGCCGGTGATGAAGGTCGAGGTGGTGACCCCCGAGGAGTACCAGGGCGACATCCTCGGCGACCTCAGCCGGCGCCGCGGGCTGATCCAGGAAGGCGAGGACACCCCGGCCGGCAAGGTGATCCGCGCCGACGTGCCGCTGGGCGAGATGTTCGGCTATTCGACGCAGATGCGCTCGATGACCCAGGGCCGCGCCAGCTACACCATGGAGTTCACCAGGTATGCCGAGGCGCCGGCGAGCGTGGCCGATGCCATCATCAAAAAGCAGGGCTAGTCAGGCCTGTTGCTCCCCCGCGCGCCTGAGCAGTTGCTTGCAGCGCTCGGTCAGGTGCACCACGCGCAGGTGCTTGCCGGCCTTGGCATAGCGCTCGCGCAGGGTCTTGATGGCAGCGATCGCCGAGTAGTCGACCACCCGCAGGTGGGCGCAGTCCAGGGTCACCTCGGCCGGGTCGTCGGCCGGGGTGAACTGGTTCAGAAAGGTGGTGACCGACGCAAAGAACAGGGTGCCGTGCACGCGGTACAGCTTGCTGCCGTCGGCGTGCACGTCGCTGTCGGCGTACAGCTCGCGGGCCTGCTGCCAGGCAAAGTTCAGGGCGGCGATGATAATGCCGAACATCACGGCAGCCGCCAGGTCGGTGAACACCGTGACCACGGTGACCGCCACGATGGTCAGCACGTCGTTCACCGGCACCTTGTGCAGCACCCGCAGCGATGCCCAGGCGAAGGTCTGCTGCGCCACCACGAACATCACCCCCACCAGTGCCGCCAGCGGAATGCGCTCGATCAGCGGCGCGAGAAACAGCACGAACATCAGGATCATCACCCCGGCCACGACGCCCGACAGCCGACCGCGTCCGCCGGAGCCGAGGTTGATCACGGTCTGCCCGATCATCGCGCAGCCGCCCATGCCGCCGCACAGGCCCGAGACCATGTTGGCCGCGCCCAGCGCCACGCATTCGCGGTCGGGGTGGCCGCGGCTCTCGGTGATTTCGTCGGTGAGGTTGAGGGTGAGCAGGGTTTCGAGCAGGCCGACCATGGCCATCAGTACTGCATATGGCGCGATGATGCGCAGGGTGTCGAGGGTCCATGGCACCTCGGGCAGGGCCAGGCCCGGCAGGCCGCCGGCAATGTGCGCCATGTCGCCCAGGGTGCGGGTGGGCAGGTCGAACAGGTACACCAGCAGGCCCACGCCGAGAATCGCCACCAGCGCCGGCGGCACGGCGCGGGTCAGGCGTGGCAGCACGTAGACGATGGCCATGGTCAGTGCCACCAGGCCGAGCATCAGGTACAGCGCATTGCCGGCAAGCCAGGCCTGGCCGGACTTGAAGTGTTCGAGCTGGGCCAGGGCAATCACGATGGCCAGGCCGTTGACGAAGCCGAGCATCACCGGGTACGGCACCAGGCGCACCAGCTTGCCCAGGCGCAGCAGGCCGAACAGCAGCATCACCAGCCCGCCCAGCAGCACCGTGGCCAGCAGGTATTGCACGCCGTGCTGCACCACCAGCGCGACGATCACCACCGCCATCGAGCCGGCGGCGCCGGAAACCATGCCCGGGCGCCCACCGAACAGTGCGGTCAGGGTGCAGATGATGAAGGCGCCGTACAGGCCCATCAGCGGGTTCAGGTGCGCAACCAGGGCGAAGGCGATGCACTCGGGCACCAGGGCGAAGGCGGTGGTGAGGCCGGCGAGCACGTCGGCGCGCACGGGGGCGAGGCGGAAGGGTTTGCGTGTGGGCTGCATCGGGGTTCCAATCGGCAGGGCATCGCCTGCGGGGGTGACAGGGTATCGAGGGGGTGCAAAAGATTGGCTAGCTTACCTCAAACACAAACGGCGTCGCAGCCATCGCGGGGCAAGCCCGCTCCCACAGGACTGTGCAGAGCGGGCTGGAGCCGCGATGAAGGCGACACCCTCATCGCACCCGGTCGCGGCTCTGCACCGCCAGGTCCAGGGCCTTGTGCATGTCCAGCCGCGCCGAGCGGCCGACGTCCTTGTCATTGAGCTGGTAGTTGCGCTCGGACGGCAGGATCGGCGCGGTAAGGTCTTCGGCGTCCATGGGCTCGAAGTCGCCCTCGCCGCCCAGGGTCATGGCGCTGCGGCGCAGCAACAGGCGCAGTTGCTCGGGCTGCAGGCGCGGGTTGATCGAGAGCATGGCCGCCACCACCCCGGCCACCATCGGCGTGGCATAGGAGGTACCGCAGTGCACCTCGCCGCGCTGGTCGGCCTGCGCAGTGGACGCCTGCACGCAGGCGGCGGCGGTGATGTCCACGCGCGCATCGATGTTGGAGGCGGCGCGCTTGACCACATAGGCCGGATCATCCACCGCCACCGGGCGCTCGCTGCGCTGGTGCCCGCCCACCACCAGCAACTGCTCGGTGACGAATGAGGACGGCAGGCGGTACTCGTCGGTACCCGAGTACGACGCGCCATTGCCCGCCGAGTTGATCACCACCACGTCCGGGTGCTCCTTGCGCAGCCACAGGAAGAACTCCTCCAGCAGCTCTTCATAGCCGCTCATGGCCAGGCCCGAGCGCACCAGCGAGTCGACCTCGTCGCCCTCGACGTTCTTCGCCCCCACCCGGTGGATGCCCCAGCTCCAGTTCAGCACCCGCACGCCATCCTCCACCAGGTTGACCGAGGCGGCGATGTTGGCGGTGATGCCGGCGTCGGAATTGCGCTCCACGATCACCTCGAAGCCGGGGCTGGCCGGGTCGAGCCCGCGCAGAAAACCGGTATTGCCGCCCTGCTCCCAGCGCGCGGCGAGCACCCCGGCCACCGTGCTGCCATGCCCGTCGGGCTTGTCGGCGTCACGCGCGTACAGGCAGGTGCGTGGTCGCTCGCCGCGGCACGGGCCCAGGTAATCGGCGAAATCGGGGGCGTCGAAATCCACGTCGCGCTCGATCACGCCGATGCGAACCGGGCTGACCGGTACCGCCGCATCGCGGGCAGGGATGCGCCGCTGGTAGAAGTTGACCGCGTCCATGAAACGGTTGGCGGCCCACTCCTCGCCGCCGGGCCGGGCCTGCGCATCTGCGGGTTCGCGCTCCTCGCCCTTTTCCGGCGCGGACTCCTCGATCACCACGGCGTCCACGCTGACCTCGCTGCCCAGGCGCAGCACCATGGCATCGCGCTGCACCAGGTCACTGACCGGCAGGCGCAGCTGGTAGACGTTCAGCGGCGCGATCGCCCCCACCACTTTGGCGCCGTACTTGTCGGCCAGGCGCCGGGCCTCCTGCAGACCGTCGTGGCGCTCTTCGATCAGCAGGCTGACCAGGTCGACATAGGTGGTCAGGCCGTCCATGTTCTTCGCCACCTCGCCCGGCCCGGCGGGCACCACATGGCTGGCCTTGAGCGACAGCCACACCGGGTTGCTGGCCTGGCCGCCCGCGTCCTGCAGCCACAACGGGCCGCTGTCCAACCGCGCCGTATCGAGGTTCAGCCGCAGCGTATCGCCATCGCGGGTGACACGGGCGGCGGGCAGCACGTGCCCGTCCAGATGCACCCCGGGCGTGCCCTGCGCCAGGCCGCGGGTGCTCACGCACCACTGCTGCTGAACCGCGCTCAGCACATCGCCACAGCGCTGCAGGCCGGTGATGCGCAAGGGCTCGGCGGCGATGGCCAGGGTGCTGGCCAGGGCCAGCAGGGCGAAACCGGGTGCAATCAGGTGGGGCAGCATGGGCGACTCCGTTGCAGGGTGGCAGGCAATGACCATCCGACCGGCTGGCGCAGGTCATCGTTCAGCGGGGCAAGGCTTGACCCCGCGTTTGCGCCCCGCGCATGCTTCGGCCTCCACGACTTTCAAGGAACGACTGCATCATGAAGCTGGAAACCTTGGCGATCCATGCGGGCTTCAGCCCCGATCCGACCACCAAAGCGGTTGCGGTGCCGATCTACCAGACCACCTCGTTCGCCTTCGATGACACCCAGCATGGTGCCGACCTGTTCGACCTCAAGGTGGCCGGCAACATCTACAGCCGCATCATGAACCCCACCAACGATGTGCTGGAACAGCGCATGGCCGCGCTGGAAGGCGGCGTGGGCGCACTGGCGGTGGCCTCGGGCATGGCGGCGATCACCTACGCCATCCAGACCGTGGCAGAGGCCGGCGACAACATCGTCTCGGTGGCCAAGCTGTATGGCGGCACCTACAACCTGCTGGCCCATACCCTGCCGCGCTTCGGCATCCAGACCCGCTTCGCCGCCCATGACGACATCGCCGCCCTCGAGGCGCTGATCGACGACAAGACCAAGGCGGTGTTCTGCGAGTCGATCGGCAACCCGGCCGGCAACATCGTCGACCTGCGCGCGCTGGCCGATGCCGCGCACCGCCATGGCGTGCCGCTGATCGTCGACAACACCGTGGCCACGCCGATCCTGTGCCGCCCGTTCGAGCACGGCGCCGACGTGGTGGTGCACTCGCTGACCAAGTACATCGGCGGCCACGGCACCAGCATCGGCGGCATCGTGATCGACTCGGGCAACTTCCCGTGGGCCGACCACAAGCAGCGCTTCGCCCTGCTCAACACCCCCGACCCGTCCTACCACGGCGTGACCTACACCGAGGCCTTCGGCCCGGCGGCGTTCATCGGGCGCTGCCGCGTGGTGCCGCTGCGCAACACCGGCGCGGCGCTGTCGCCGTTCAACGCCTTCCTGATCCTGCAGGGGCTGGAGACCCTGGCCCTGCGCATGGAGCGTCACACCGAGAACGCCCTGAAGGTGGCCCACTACCTGCAGGGTCACGAGCAGGTGGCGTGGGTCAAGTACGCCGGCCTGCCGGACCACCCCGAGCACGCGCTGGCGCTGCGCTACACCGAGGGCAAGCCGGCGTCGATCCTGTCGTTCGGGATCAAGGGCGGCCAGGAGGCCGGTGCACGCTTCATCGACGCACTCAAGCTGGTGGTGCGCCTGGTGAACATCGGCGATGCCAAGTCGCTGGCCTGCCACCCGGCCTCCACCACCCATCGCCAGTTGAACGACGAAGAGCTGGAAAAGGCCGGCGTGCCGCGTGACATGGTGCGCCTGTCGATCGGCATCGAACACAGCGACGACATCCTGGCCGACCTGGCCCAGGCACTGGAAGCGTCGCGCGGCTGAGGCATCGGCGGGCAGGCAAGCGCTACACATTCATCTGTATATCCATACAGATAAACCTTGCCTGCATCGCCAATCCTGCGCATTCTAGGGCCCATCACAGCCCGACCAAGAGCTCACTCGGCCATGCGCCTGTACCTCTGCGAAAAACCCTCCCAGGCCAAGGACATCGCCAAGGTCCTTGGCGCCAGCCGCCGCGGCGACGGTTGCTGGGTCGGCACGGGCGTCACGGTGACCTGGTGCATCGGCCACCTGCTCGAAACCGCCCCGCCCGACGCCTACGATGCCCGCTACAAGCGCTGGTCGCTGGCCGACCTGCCGATCATCCCGGCGCAATGGAAAATGCTGGTAAAACCCAGGACGGCCGCCCAGTTCAAGGCGGTCAAGCGCCTGCTCGGCGAGGCGGCCGAACTGGTGATTGCCACCGACGCCGACCGCGAGGGCGAAATGATCGCCCGCGAGCTGGTGGAGCACTGCCGCTATCGCGGGCCGATCCAGCGCCTGTGGCTGTCGGCGCTGGACGACGCCTCGATCCGCAAGGCCCTGGCCGCCCTCAGGCCCGGCGCCGCCACCTTCAACCTGTACCACTCGGCCCTGGGCCGCTCGCGTGCCGACTGGCTGATCGGCATGAACATGAGCCGGCTGTTCACCCTGCTCGGCCGCCAGTCCGGCTATCAGGGCGTGTTGCCGGTGGGCCGGGTGCAAACCCCGACACTGCGCCTGGTGGTGGACCGCGACCGCAGCATCGCCGATTTCGTGCCGGTGCCGTTCTGGGCCATCGATGTGCAGTTGCGCAGCGCCGGCGAGGTGTTCAATGCCCAGTGGCGTGCGCCCGACGAGCTGTGCGACGACCAGGGCCGCTGCCTGAACCAGGCGTTCGCGCAGCAGGCGGCTGCGGCCATCCAGGCGGCGCCCACGGCGCGCCTTTTGACGCTGACCACCGAGCGCGTGCGCGAGGCAGCGCCGCTGCCCTTCGACCTGGGCACCCTGCAGGAGCTGTGCTCGAAGAAATTCGGCCTGGGCGCACAGGAAACCCTCGACATCGCCCAGGCGCTGTACGAAACCCACAAGGTCATCACCTACCCGCGCAGCGACTGTGGCTACCTGCCCCTGAGCCAGCACGCCGAGGCGCCGGCGATTCTTGCCGCGCTGGGGCGCGCCGACCCGAGCCTGGCGCCCTTGCAGCCGCACCTGCAGGCGCAACGCCGCTCACGCGCGTGGAACGACGCCAAGGTCAGCGCCCACCACGGCATCATCCCCACCGCCGCCGCGCTCGACCCGGCGCGCCTGCCGCCCAAGCACAAGTCGGTGTACGTGCTGATTCGGGCACGTTACCTGGCGCAGTTTCTGCCCAACCATGAATACGACCGCACCCAGGCCGACTTCGATTGCGCCGGGCAGGCGCTGCGTGCGGTGGGCAAGCAGATCGTCGAGCCGGGCTGGCGGCGCGCGCTGCCCGAAGCCCTGACCCCGCCCAAGGGCCGCGAGGCGCCGGTGGCGCAAGTGCTGCCGGCATTGCACGAGGGTCAGATGTGCGAGGTGGCCGGGGTCAACCTCAAGGACCTGTGGACCCAACCGCCCAAGCCCTTCACCGAAGGCGACCTGATCAAGGCGATGAAGAACGTCGCCAAGCTGGTGGACGACCCGCGCCTTAAACAGAAGCTCAAGGACACTACCGGCATCGGCACCGAAGCGACCCGCGCCGGGATCATCCAGGGCCTGCTCGACCGGGGCTACCTGGTCAAGCAGGGCAAGGCGCTGTCGGCCACGCCGGCGGCATTCAGCCTGATCGACGCGGTGCCAAGGGCGATTGCCGACCCTGGCACCACGGCGATCTGGGAGCAGGCGCTGGACATGGTGCAGAGCGGCGAAATGAGCCTGGAAGCGTTCGTGGCCAAGCAGTCGGCGTGGATGAGCAAGCAGGTGGAGCGCTGCTCGGGCATGAGCCTGCGCATTTCAGGGCCGCCGGTGCCGGCCGGGCGCGGCGGCGCGCCGTGGAAGAAGAAGCGCAAGAGCAGCGCCACGGCCGGCAAGCGACCCCGTGCCACCAAAGCGAAAAAAACCGGGGCTTAGGCCCGTGCCGGCTGCTTCGCCGGCAAGGCCGGCCCCTACAGAAACCACCGACAAGGAATGTGTATGAAACTGGGCTACACCATCGTTTATGTACCCGATGTCGAGGCATCGTTGAGCTTCTTCGAGAATGCCTTCGGCCTGAAGCGTCGTTTTCTGCATGAGTCCGGCGATTACGGCGAGCTGGACACCGGGCCAACCACCCTGGCCTTCGCGTCGCTGGAACTGGGCGAGTCGAATTTCCCGGAAGGTTTCGTTGCCGCCAGCAACAGCCACAAGCCCCTGGGCATGGAGATCGCGCTGGTGACCGAGAAGGTCGCGGCGGCCCACGCCAATGCCCTGGTCAACGGCGCCGAGGAAATCAGGGCGCCGCAGAGCAAGCCCTGGGGCCAGACGGTTTCCTACTTGCGCTGCCCGGCCGGGGTGCTGGTGGAGCTGTGCTCGCCGATGGGTTGAAAGCGCTTGGCCAGCAAGGCTGGCGCCTACAGGGGCCGTCCTTGGCAAAGCCTTTGGCTCACGCGCGAATCACCGCCTTGAGCACCGTCTTGAACGTCTCGATCTGCTCGTCGCTGAACGCGGCAAACACCGTGTCCTGCTGCTCGCGCGCAATCGTCCACAGGGCCTCGGTCTGGTCGATGCCGGCCACGCTCAGGCGCACATGCCCGGCCGCCTCGCTGTCGCACACCAGCCCCTTGCGCTTGAGGTTGGCCACCGCCTCGTCGATCTCTCGCGCCGGCATCGCCACCTCGCGCTGCAGGTCGGCCAGGTTCAACCCCGCATCGTTCTCCAGCACCATCAGCATGCGCGCCTCGCTGGTGCGCAAGCCACTGGACAGCTGGCGCGGCTGGTAACTGGCTTGGTAGGCACGCAGCGCCTGGGTCATCAGGTAGTACAGGTTGTGGCTCAGGCGCCCCTGAAAATGGCTGCTGGGGGCCTGACCCTCTTCGCGTCGGGTCATGCGGGTGTGCGGCAGCACCATCGAGTACGCACCCTGGTGGTAGAGCAACGGCGAACGCCCGCCATCGTCGAACGCTACCACTTTGCCCAGCATGATCCAGTGGTCACCGCCGTCGAGCAGCTGATGGCGTTCGCACTGGAAGCACGCGGCGCAATCGGCCAGCAGCGGTGCGCCCCCCTCGCCCGCCCGGTGCTCGATGCCGGCAAAGCGGTCCTCCCGTGGCTTGGCGAAGTTGTTCGACAGCTCGATCTGGTCGGCGGCCAGGATGTTCACCGCAAAGTGGCTGGCGGCCTCGAACACCGCGAGGCTGCTGGAGCGCTTGTCCAGGCTCCAGAGAATCAGCGGCGGGTCCAGCGAGACCGAATTGAAGCTGTTGGCCGTGACCCCGACCTTGTTGCCCGCGGCATCGGCGGCGGTGACCACGGTGACGCCGGTGGCGAAGTTGCCCAGGGCGCGGCGGAACGCGCGGCTGTCGAAGGCCACGGCAGGTTCAGTAGACATGCAAGACTCCCCGGCTGCCGCCAGGGCAGCCGTACGTTGTTGTTATGGGCAGGGCGCGGTGTTCACACCATGCTCGGGTCGGGCTCCAGGCCCATCAGCTCGCGACCGAGGATCTGCGCGCAGACGTCGTAGTCGGTGTAGGCATGGGCGCCGGTCATGTGCGAGTCGCGCCACAGGCGCTGCATCTCGTTGGCCTCGAACCAGGCGGTGCCACCCGCGGCTTCGAACAGGCGATCCACGGCCTGGATGCACATCTTCACCGCGTAGCCCTGGTTGGTGCGCCAGAACGCCAGGGTCTCGCGGCTGGGGTACTGGTGGCGGGCGCTGTGGTCGGCGTGCTCCTGCCAGGTTTTTTCGAGAAAGGCCCGCGCAGCGGCCACCTGGTGGGTGGACTCGGCCAGGCGCATCAATGCGGGGGTGGCTGCGCCAACCGCAGCGCCGGTGTAGGCGCGCACGCGGTTGGCGGTCTTCTCGCGGAAGGCCTGGAGCATGCGCTCGGCCACCCCCAGGCTGACCGTGGAAAAGCCACTGGCGAAGTACGGCCGGTACGGCGAATAGAACACCTTGCTGTCCGGGTACAGGCCGAAGCCGGCGGACTTGCCTTCCATCATGTCCTTGGCTTTCTGGATGCGGTACTCGGGCACGAAGGCCTTGTCGATGAGCAGGGTCTTGGTGCCGCTGCCCTTCATGCCCGCAGCGTGCCAGTCGTCGCGGATCACGTAGTCGCTGCGCGGCAGCACGGCGAAGCAGTAGTCCTGGGTGCCTTCGGCGTTGGCGCGGCGACAGCCGACGATGGCCCATTCGGCATGGTCGCTGCCACTGCTCCAGCCCATCTCGCCGCTGAACAGCAGGCCGCCCTCGACCTCCTCGATACGCCCGAACGGCGCGATGCTGCTGCTGGCAGTGGCGTCGCGGTCGGTGCCCCAGATCTCTTCCTGCAACCGGGCCGGGAACATCGCCAGCTGGTGGCTGTGGGTGCACAGCAGGCTCATGGCCCAGGCGGTACTGGCACAGGCACCGGCCAGCGCGGCGATGCAGTCGGCGAATTCAGGCAGGGAAATTTCCAGGCCGCCATACAGCTTGGGCTGGAAAGCGCGGTGCAGGCCGATGCCCTTGAGCAGCGCGATGTTTTCGGCGGGTACCTGGCGATCCTGCTCGGCACGGGCGGCGTTGGCAGCGATGGTCGGCAACAGTGGCTTGAGGTCTTCAAGCAGCGGGTTTGGCTTTTTCATGGAGGGCCCTGCTTATTATTGGATGTCCGGGCCGGGCTGCGAGGTGGGCAGCTGGCGGCGGATGCAGGGCCAGTATGGGATGGGTGTGACGGGGGGAAAATGCACCTTCCAGAGGCAAGATTGTACTTTTCATGGGCCTCTTCGCCGGCAAGGCCGGCGCCTGCTATCGGTAGGAGTCGGCCTTGCCGGCGAAGGGGCCGCAGCGATCAGCCCTTGACCACCTGCTGCAACCCCTCCCACAGCCTTGCCACATGCTCGCGCTCGGTGGGCAACGCGCCCACCGACACCCGCACCATCCACTGCCCGTTCAACGTCGCCGGGGTCACATACGCCGCGCCCGAGGCATTGAGCCGGTCGGCCCAGGCGCGGGTGTGGCGGTCCAGTGCCTCGCCTTCCAGCCCGCCAGGCTGGTGACGAATGCACAGGGTCTGCAACTGCACCGGCGCCAGCACCTCCCAGCCCGGCGCCGCACCTACCTGCTGTTCAAGCCAGCGAGCATTGCCCAAGTCGCGGCGCAGGCGTTGCTGCAAGCCTTCCACGCCTTCGCTGCGCAACATGAACCACAGCTTCAACGCACGGAACCTGCGCCCCAGCGGGATGCCCCAGTCGCGCAGGTTCTTCACTTCGCCATCGACCGCCGACTGCAGGTAGCTGGGGTTGGTGCTCATCACACGGATCAGGTGCTGCGGGTCACGCACGAAATACAGCGAGCAGTCGAACGCCACCCCCAGCCATTTGTGCGCATTGACCACGATGGAGTCGGCCTGCTCGATGCCGGTCCACATCCAGCGGCATTCGGGCAGGATCATCGCCGAACCGGCCATGGCCGAGTCCACATGCAGCCACAGGCCATGGGCGCGAGCGATGCGGCCGATCGGTTCGAGCGGGTCGAGGGCGGTGGTGGCCGTGGTGCCGGTGGTGGCGACCACCGCGCATGGTTGCAGCCCTGCGGCAAGGTCCTGCTCGATGGCCGCTGCCAGCGCTTCAGGGCGCATGGCGAAGGCTTCGTCGACTTCGATGTAGCGGATGTTGTGCTTGCCGAAGCCGGCCAGCAGCGCGGCCTTGTCTACCGAGCTGTGGGCCTGGGCGCTGGTGTAGATCATCAGCGGCCGGGCCTGCGCTTGCAGGCCACCCTTGACCAGCGCGTAGTCGCTGGCGCGCTCGCGGGCGCAGATCAGCGCCACCAGCGTGCTGCTGGAGGCGGTGTCCTGGATCACCCCACTCCAGGCACCGGACAGGCCGATCATCTGGCGCAGCCAGTCGACCGTGGTCTCCTCCAGCTCGCTCAGCGCCGGGCTCGACTGCCACGACAGGCCGAGCACGCCCAGGCCGGTGCTGAGAAAGTCGCCCAGCACCGAAGACAGCGTGCCGTTGGAGGGGAAGTAGCCGAAGAAGTCCGGGTGCTGCCAGTGCGACAGGCCGGGCATCACCAGCTGGTCCACGTCGGCGAGGATCTGCTCGAAGGGTTCGCCCTGCTGCGGCGCGGCCTGGGGCAAGGCATTCTTCAGGTAGCCCGGCTCGACCTGGGCCATGACCGGCAGGCTGGCGACATTGGCACGGTAATCGGCGATGCGGTCGATCAGTTGGTGACCTTGCTGGCGAAATTCTTCTGGGCTCACGCGCTGGCTCCTGTGGGGGTGATTGCAGTGCCAGCGAGTCTAGGCGCTGGCTGGCCGCTGAAACACGCCGCGCCGCGCATAGCTGCTATGGCGAATCCACATAGCTGCCGGTGACGCCGAACTGCGACTGCTGCCACAGCTCGAACACCTGCGCACGAAACCAGCGGTGCTCGGCCGAAGCCTGCAGGCGCTGGTGCCACACCACCCAGTAGCGCTGGGTGTGTTCGACGAACGCCAGCGGGCACCACACCACCGGGTGCAGGCGGCTGAGCTGGCGGGCGATGTGTTCGGGCACAGTGACCAGTGTCTGGCTGGCGCACACCACCTGCACCGCCGCCGAGAAGAACGGCACCTGCAGGGTGATGTGCCGGGCAAGGCCCTGGCCGCGCAGGTGGCGGTCGATGAAGCTGTCCTTGTCGCCGCCGCCACAGATGCGCACGTGCCCCCAGGCCAGGTAGTCATCCTGGCTCAGCTCGGCGTGCCGGGCCAGCGGGTGTTCGCGGTGCATCAGGCACACCGCGCGATCCTCGCCGAGCATGCGCCCGTGCAGGTTGGCCGGGGCGCTGTCGAACAGCGTGGTGGCCAGGTCGATTTCACCGCTGGCCAGGCGTTCGAACTGGTCCGGCGACCAGCTGCGGTAGTCGATCGACACCCCCGGCGCCTGCTCGGCCAGGCGGCTGACCAGCAACGGCAGCATGTGTTCGGCGATGTAGTCGGAGGCGGCCAGGCAGAATCGTCGCTCGCAGCGCTGCGGGCTGAAGGCCTCGGGTTGGCGCAGGGCGTCGAGCTCGCCCAGTACCTGGCGCAGGGGCAGCACCAGCGCCTGGGCCCGTTCGCTGAGTACATAGCCGCGGCCCTGGCGAACCAGCAGCGGGTCGTCGAAGGCTTCGCGCATGTGCGCCAGCTGGCGGCTGAGCACTGACTGGCTGCTGCCCAGGCGCTCGGCGGCATGGCTGAGGTTCTTGAGCTGCAACAGTGTGTCGAGGGTACGCAGGTGCGCAAGGCTCAACGAGGCGAAGGTGGGGTTCAAGGCGCGCTCCGGCGGTGTAGTCGCCCTAGGCTAAGGGGTTTTGTGCCTGACGCAAAATCCGTTGCGTGGCCTTCGCCGGCAAGGCCGGCTCCTACAAGGGCACTGAAAGCTCTAGACTGTGCACTGGTAGAACACGAGGCCCCCATGGATATCGACCTGGCGCGTACCTTCATCGAAATCGTGCGCAGCGGCAGCCTGGTGGCCGCCGCAGAGCACCTGCACGTGACCCAGACCGCGATCAGCGCGCGGGTGCAGAAGCTCGAGCAGTTGCTCGGCTGCCAATTGTTCGTGCGCAGCCGCAACGGCGCCAGCCTGACCGCCGACGGCAAGGGCTTCGTGGCCTACGCCAACCAGCTGGTGCACACCTGGGAGGCGGCGCGGCGCGACCTGCCGTTGCCCGCCGGCGGCTACCAGGTGCTGCACATCGGCGGCGAGGTCAGCCTGTGCAACCCGCTGCTGCTGGACTGGGTTCGCGTACTGCATCAGGAGGTGCCCAGCCATGCCATCCGCAGCGAGGTGGGCGACAGCGACACGCTGCTGCGCAAACTGGACATGGGCCTGCTGGATGCCGCGCTGGTGTACCAGCCGGGGTACGGCCCGGGGGTGCAGGTGGAGCAATTGCTGGAAGAGAAGCTGGTGTGCGTACGCCGTGCCGGCCAGCCCGAGCCGTATATCTACATCGACTGGGGCGAGGCGTTCCGCCGCCAGCATGACGCGGCGCTGCCCGAGCACGCACGCCCTGCCTTGAGCTTCAACCTCGGCCCGATGGCCTTGCAGTACATCCTCGAACACGGCGGCAGCGGCTACTTTCGCGCCCGCGTGGTGCAGAGCTACCTGGACTGCGGCGTGCTCGAACGGGTATTGCAGGCGCCGGAGTTCACCTACCCGACCTACCTGGTGTACGCCCGCGAGCGCGACTCGGCAGCGCTGCAACAGGCGTTTGGCCTGTTACGCGGCGTGGTCGCGGGGGACAGTGACTGGTCCCAGCGCTGGGACCCGCTGATCTAGACCGGCCTGCTCGCGCTGCAGCAGTTGCTGGTGCAGCGCGCCGATCAGGTCGGTCTGGGTGACCACCCCGACCAGTTGCCCGGCTTCGAGCACCGGCAGGCAATGCAGGCCCTGGTCGCACAGCAGCGGGATCAGGGCCACCGCCGGTTCGTCGCTGTTCACGCTGCGTACCGGTTTGGTCATGACCTGTTCCAGGCGCACCGGGCGACGCCGGCCGAACAGCGCGCGCCAGCTGAAACGGCGTGCGGCCATTGCCGAATCGAGCAGGTCGCCGACGCTGACGATACCCACCAGCTGGCGCGCCTCGTCGAGCACGGGGAGGATCTTCAGGCGATGCTCGCCCAGCATCTTGAAGGCTTGCTCAAGCGTGGTGTCCGGGCTGGCGGACTGCACGTCGCGCGACATCACCCGGGCAGCCGTCATGCCGCCCAGGCTGCGCTGCAAGGCATGGCGCTCGGTGGCCAGGATGATGCGCTCCAGATCATCACGGGTCACGTCGACGAACTCGCCCAGTTCATTCAATGCGCGGTCCAGGTCGCCGGCACTCACCCCTACCCGCTCGCTCACGGGCGCATCCTGGGTACGGTGCAGGTCGGGCCGCGGGGCGACGATCTTGGGGTAGCGCACGCCGGTCAGGCGGTTGTACACCACTGCCACCAGCAGCAGGCACAGGGCATTGAGCAGCACCGGCTCGACCACCTGGGCGCCCAGGCTCGCCAGCGACGGGTCGGCCATCGCCAGGCTGACCGCCAGTGCCGCGCCCGGCGGGTGCAGGCAGCGCAGCAGGCACATCAGCAGCACCACCAGCACCAGCGCCATGCACACCACCACCAGGCTCGCGCCCAGCCAGTGGTGCAGCACCAGGCCCACCAGCATCGCGCAGCTGTAGCTGCCCAGCAGCGGCCAGGGCTGCGACAGTGCGCCCGAGGACACCCCGAACAGCAGCACCGCCGACGCAGCCAGCGGGGCCATCAGGTGCAGGGTGACGGCGTTGCCGAACAGCACGCTGCACAGCCCGCCGGCCACCAGCAGGCCGAGCACGGCGCCAAGGCCGGCCCGCAGCCACTCTTTGGGCGGGATATGCAACGCGGCGGGGATGAAGCGATCGAGCCAGTTGTTCAGACGGCGGGTGGACATGCGACGACCTGGTACCTGTTGAAATAAAAGAAGCCCGCCCAAGACGAGGGGGCTTTGTATCGCGAGGGGGCAATACGCAAAGGGCTCCGTCCCTGGAGATGGAAATCCGGGGGTTCGGATGCGCGCAGTCTGAACAAAAGCGGGGATGGGCTCCAACGCAAAAAAATGCAGCTTGAGTGCAATTATTTTGCTGGATGAGCCGGCGGGAGGGTTCTGGCAGGAGCGCAAGGCTGCGCTCCTGCCGCTGACCGGGCCTGAACGGCCGAATCAGCCAAGCAGTGCCGGGTCGATGCCATCGCAGTCGAAGGCGATGTAGCCACCCACTTCATCGGCCCTGCCATCGGTGATCTCGCCGTGATAGGACAGGCCGTTGCTCAGGGTGACGCAGATGTGGGTGGGGTCCTGCGGGGCGTCCAGCTTGCCGTTGAACTCGACCGTGAAGCGGGTTTCGCCATCGACCTTCAACCCGATCAACACATTGGCATTGTCCACGGCCTCGGTCTCCTTGCCTGCGTATTCGGCGCTGACGGTCACGGTGGCGGTGTCTTGATACATGCTAGAGCTCCAACGGCAGGAATGCGTGACGCCCACTGGCGCCAACCGGCGGCTAGGGTAAGCCACCAGGCGGGGTGTGGGGAATCCCCGTCGGGCGCAAGGTTGCAATTTGCATGAGGCAAAACGGGCACTCATGCAGGCTGCATGGCCTTAGGACGGTTCGGTTTTACAACTGATTGATTTTGAAAGGATAAATATTTCGTAGCATTTGGCACAGCAACTGCTCTACAGGAGGGGGAAGACCCATTTCATGACTGGAGCACCAACAATGATTACAAGTGCCGATACCTACGCCGTCCCCGCGGGGGACACCTCCAGCCACTCAGGGGTGTCCTGGGCGGCCATCTTCGCCGGTGCCACCGGTGCCGCCGCACTGTCGCTGATCCTTATCGTGCTGGGCTTCGGCCTGGGGTTCTCGGCTGTCTCGCCGTGGCCGGGTGATGGCGCCACGGCCAAGCAACTGGGTATTTCGAGCATCGTGTGGCTGGCGCTGACGCAGATCATTGCCTCGGGCCTGGGCGGCTACATCGCCGGGCGGCTGCGGGTCAAATGGGCCAACCTGCATGGCGATGAAGTGTATTTCCGCGATACCGCCCACGGTTTCCTGGCCTGGGCCTTCGCCACGCTGGTAACTGCGGTGCTGGTGGTGGGTTCGGTGAGCTCGGTGGTGAGCGGCGGCGTCCAGGCCGGCGCGATCGCGGCCTCTGGCGTGGCTGCAGCCGGTGCCGGCGCGGCTGCCAACAGCAGCAAGGCGAGCAATGACGATTCGGCCTACTTCATCGACATGCTGTTCCGTGACGAACGCCCGGTGGCGGTCACCGATGACGCGGCCCACGGCATTGCCGCGCGCATCTTCGTGCGTGGCCTGGCCGACGGCCAGCTGAACGCCGAAGACCGTACCTACCTGGCCAACGTGATTGCCCAGCGCACCCAAATCAGCCAGGCAGAAGCCGAACAGCGCATCGACACCGTGTTCGCCGAAGCCCGCCAGGCCATCGAAGAGGCCAAGCAACTGGCCGACGCCGCACGCAAGGCCGCTGCCGCCTCTGCGCTGTGGATGTTCGTGGCCCTGCTGTGCGGCGCGTTCTTCGCCAGCCTGTTCGCCATCTGGGGTGGCCGTCGCCGTGATGCCGCCGTGTTCCTGACGGCCGACCCGGTGCGCGTCGACCCCACCACTGCCCGTACCCTCTGACAGGAGATTCACCATGCGCTCGATACTGCTGTTCTTCCTCGGTGTGCCTATCCCGATCATCATTCTGATCGCCTTGTTCATGCATTGATGCACACACAAAGCCCCCGACCCGTCGGGGGCTTTTTTGTGGGCGACTGGCACGGCCGATAAATTCAAAAAGGATATAAAAATAACTATTTGTTCTAACTAAAAGTAATAAAAAAATTGCACTCCGCGGGCGTCAGCCTTTACTTTCAGGCCCTACCAGAAAACACCTGACGAACCCGCCTGCGGAGCCCTCACCATGTCCAGCAAACCTCCTTCGACCCTGCGCCGCCTGCTGCTTGGCGGTGCCTTTGCCGCGCTCGCCAGCCTGGTACTGCCTGGCCCGGCCGCCTACGCCGAGCCAACCAAGAACCTGCGTATCGGCTACCAGAAGTTCAACAGCGTCAACATTCTCAAGGGCTCCGGCGCCCTGGAAAAAGCCCTGGCGCCGCAAGGCATCAAGGTCAGCTGGTACGAGTTCGCCGCCGGCCCGCAGTTGCTCGAGGCCCTGAGCACCGGCGCCATCGACCTGGGGCACGCCGCCGATGCGCCGTCGGTGTTCGCCCAGGCGTCGGGCAAGTCGGTGGTGTACCTGGCCGCCGAACAGCCCTACCCGCGCGGCATCGGCATTGTGGTGCGCGAGCAGGACAAGGTCGCCGATATCGCCGCCCTCAAGGGCCAGCGCGTGGCCACCGGTCGCGGCTGGAATGCCCAGTATCTGCTGGCCGTGGCCCTGCAGGACACCGGCCTGAGCTACAAGGACATCGACCCGGCCTACGTCAACAACGCCGCCGATGCCGTGGCCGCCCTGCAATCGGGCAGCGTCAAGGCCGTGACCCTGTGGGACCCCTTCCTCGCCGCAGCGGAAAAACAACCCGGCCTCAAGACCCTGCGCGACGGCACCGGGCTGACCAACAACCGCACCTTCTACCTGTCTTCGCCAGCCTTTGCCGACGAGAACCGTGGTGTGCTCAAGACCTTCTTCACCGAGCTGGGCAAGGTCAGCAACTGGGCCAACGCAAAACCCAAGGAAGTGGCGGCCCTGCTGGCTCCGCAACTGGGTATCGGCGCCGACGTGCTGGAAGTGGCCAGCGAGCGTCGCAACTACAACGCGGTGGCCATCACCCCCGAGATCACGGCCGAACAGCAGAAGCTGGCGGACACCTTCCAGGGCCTGGGCCTGATTCCCAAGCCGCTCAAGGTCGCCGACGCCGTGTACCCCGTCTCCGTACTGCCTTGACCGCGAGCGATTCGAGCATGTCCAAGCCCATCCGTTTCAACGCCTTCAGCATGAACGCCGCCACGCACCAGTCGCCGGGGCTGTGGCGCCACCCACGCAACACCAGCAGCGATTTCAATCGCCTGAGCTACTGGACCGGGCTGGCCAGGCTGCTGGAGCGCGGACGTTTCGACGCGCTGTTCATCGCGGATGTGCTGGGCGTGTACGACGTGTACCAGGGCAGCCACGACGCAGCCCTGCGCGGCGGCGTGCAGGTACCGGTGAACGATCCGTTGCTGATCGTGCCGGCCATGGCCGGGGTCACCGAGCACCTGGGCTTCGGCATCACCTTCAGCCTCACCTATGAGCACCCGTACCCGTTCGCCCGGCGCATGTCGACCCTCGATCACCTGAGCGACGGGCGGGTGGGCTGGAACATCGTCACCGGCTACCTGGACAGCGCCGCGCGCAACCTGGGGCTGGCCCGGCAGCTGGCCCACGACGAGCGTTACGAGCTGGCCGAGGAGTACCTGCAGGTGCTCTACAAGCTGTGGGAGAAGAGCTGGGACGACGATGCGGTGGTCCGCGACCAGGCCCGCGGGGTGTTCGTGGAGCCTGCGCGGGTGCACCCGATCGGGCATGCCGGTGCGCACTTCCAGGTGCCTGGCGTGCACCTGAGCGAACCATCGCCACAACGCACCCCGGTGCTGTTCCAGGCCGGCGCCTCGGCACGCGGGCAGCGCTTTGCCGCTACCCATGCCGAATGCGTGTTCATCAGCGGCCCGACCCAGACGGTACTGCGCAGCTATGTGGACGGCATTCGCCAGGCCACGCGCGAGGCCGGGCGCCAGGAAGGCGAGGTGCTGATATACGCGCAGGCGCTGCTGATCGTGGGTGACACGCGCGAAGCGGCCCAGGCCAGGCTGGACGAGTACCGCCAGTACGTGGATATCGAGGCGGCGCTGGCCTTGCTGTCGGGCTGGACCGGGATCGATTTTTCCAACCTGGAGCCGGATGCGCTGATCGAGTACATCGAGAACGATGCCGGGCGCACGGCGCTGGCCGCCTTTACCAGGTCGGACCCGAACCGGCGCTGGACTGTGCGCGAGGCGGCGGAGTTCGTCAGCCTGGGCGGGCGTGGCCCGGTGCTGCTTGGGTCGCCGGTGGAGATTGCCGACCAGCTGGAGCAATGGCTGGATGCCACCGGCATCGACGGCTTCAACCTCACCTACGCGGTGGTGCCGGATGACCTGCAGGCGGTGGTCGACACGGTGGTGCCGGAACTGCAGCGGCGCGGGCGCTATCGCACCGAGTATGAGGCGGGCACCTTGCGCCACAAGCTGTTCGGGCGTGGGGACCGGTTGCCGGCCGAGCATGCGGGGCGGTTGGTGCAGATCTGAGACCGTGCCGTCTGCAATCGCGGGTCAAGCCCGCTCCCACAGGTTCGACGGTTTCTGTGGGAGCGGGCTTGACCCGCGATTGCAGCACCACCGTTACCGCGTGATATATGGCCACTTGCCTCCACGCTATTGACCAGGATCAACAGATCGCAAAATCACACTCCTACACTAGATAGAGGAAATCAGAACGCAAAACAGGCCCACCATGAGCGAAGAATCCACCGTACACCCCCTGCCCCTGCCATCCGCCTCGTCCAACGACAGCAGTTCGCCGGCCACGCCCAAAGCGGCCGTCACTCGTTCGCGCCGCCCACGCGCCCCGCGCAAGCCTGCTCAGGTGATCCCTGCCGAAATCGAAATCAGTGCCATCAGCCACGAGCCTGCCGCGCTGCAGGTGGCCAGTGCGCCGCGTCGCGGCTCCAACGAAGACAGCGTGTCTGCCGCCCTGCCCGCCAATTACCCCTACCGCAACCGCATGCGCCGCGCCGAGTACGAAAAGGCCAAGCATGAGTTGCAGATAGAGCTGCTGAAGGTACAGAACTGGGTAAAAGCCACCGGCCAGCGCATCGTGGTGCTGTTCGAAGGCCGCGATGCCGCCGGCAAGGGCGGCACCATCAAGCGCTTCATGGAGCACCTGAACCCGCGTGGCGCACGTATCGTGGCCCTGGAAAAACCTTCCGACCAGGAGAAGGGCCAGTGGTACTTCCAGCGCTATATCCAGCACCTGCCCACCGCCGGTGAAATGGTCTTCTTCGACCGCTCCTGGTACAACCGCGCCGGCGTCGAGCGGGTGATGGACTTCTGCACGCCGATGCAGTACCTGGAGTTCATGCGTCAGACCCCGGAGCTGGAACGCATGCTGTGCAACAGCGGCATCCTGCTGTTCAAGTTCTGGTTCTCGGTGAACCGCGAAGAGCAACTGCGCCGGTTCATCTCGCGCCGTGACGACCCGCTCAAGCACTGGAAGCTCTCGCCCATCGACATCAAGTCGCTGGACAAGTGGGACGAGTACACCGCCGCCAAGGAGGCGATGTACTTCCACACCGATACTGCCGATGCACCGTGGACCGTGATCAAGTCGGACGACAAGAAGCGGGCGCGCCTGAACTGCATCCGCCACTTCCTGCACACGCTGGACTACCCCGACAAGGACCCGAAAGTCGCCCACCAGCCCGACCCGTTGCTGGTCGGCCGCGCCTCGCGCGGGCTGGAGGAAGAGGACCTGGTCAACACCCACTGACCACCGCTGGGGGCGCGTCAGGATGGCGCGCTACCTGCGGCCTAGCGCTTGTTTTTCTTCTTCAGGGCCTTCAGGCGCTTGGCCGCCCGCTCCACCGTGGCCATCTTCTCGGGCCGCTTCATGCGCTTCCACTGCTTGATCTCGTCCTTGCTGCGCCCGCAGCTCACGCACAGCTCGCCGCTGAGCTTGCACGCCGAAATGCACGGGTTGTCGATATCCTTGGCCATGCTGCGCGCTCAGCGCCCACCGCCCAGGTCGATGAAGCTGCCGGTGGTGTAGGAGGCCTTGTCCGACAGCAGCCACAGGATCGCTTCGGCCACTTCGGCCGCCTGCCCGCCACGGCCCATGGGGATGCCCGGTTCCAGCTTGCGGACCCGCTCGGCATCGCCGCTGAGGGCGTGAAAGTCGGTGAAGATGTAGCCCGGCCGTACGCCATTGACACGCACGCCCTCGCCCGCCACTTCTTTGGCCAGGCCCAGGGTGAAGGTGTCCAGCGCGCCCTTGGAGGCGGCGTAGTCGACATACTCGTTGGGCGAACCCAACCGCGCGGCCACCGATGACACGTTGACGATGGCACCGCCCGGCCCGCCATGGCGGGTCGACATGCGTTGCAGCGCATGCCTGGCGCACAGCATCGGCCCCACCACGTTGGTTTTCATCAGCTTGAGCAGGCGAAACTCGGACATCTCTTCCACCCGGCTCTGGTGGCCGATGGTGCCGGCGTTGTTGACCAGCGCCGTGACACGGCCCAGTTCCTTGTCGACACGCTGGAACAGCTGGATGATTTCATCCTCGACGCTGACATCGGCGCGCACCGTGATCGCCTCGGCACCCAGCGCGCGCACCTGCTCCAGCACGCGATGGGCCGAGGCGTCATCGGCAAGGTAGTTGATGCAGATGCGGTAGCCGGCCCGCGCAGCGGCCAGCGCAGTGGCCGCGCCAATGCCGCGACCGGCGCCGGTAATGATGATCACGTTGTCCATGGATACTCCTGGCCCCAATGCCGTTCACCCGGCAAGGCTAACGCAGCATGGGGCAGCGGGCAAAGGGCTATCAGGCCTTGGGCTCGGGCTTTTGCAGCGGGTACAGGTGCTGGCGCACGATGCCTTCGGGCAGGTCCTTGCCGAACACGCCGTAGCGGGTCGGCCATTCCTTGCGCGGCAGCTTGAAGGTGCCGAACAGCATGTCGACCAGGGGCAGGTGGATCGCGTAGTTCTTGTAGATGTAGTCCTTGTGCCGGGCATGGTGCCAATGGTGGTAGCGCGGCATCACCAGCACGTAGTTCAGCCACCCGCCGTCGATTCGCACGTTGGCATGCGCCAGCACCGCCTGCACGCCCACCAGGATCACGTAGGCATTCATCGCCTGCGGCGAGAAGCCCAGCAGGATCAGCGGTACCAGCACGCCGGTGCGGGTCAGCAGGATTTCGGCGAAATGGATGCGCGAGCCGGCCAACCAGTCCATCGCGGTGCTGGAATGGTGCACCGCATGGAAGCGCCACATCCACGGCACCACGTGGTACAGGCGGTGCAGCCAGTACTGCCCCAGGTCGGCGACGAACACCGCCAGCACGAACTGCACCACGATCGGCAGGCTCTGCACCTTGGCCTGCAGCGTTTCGGACACCACCCAGCCGGCCAGCCAGGTGGACGAGGCGGTGACGAAGATCAGGATGAACTGCACCAGCATGTGGCTGACGAAGAAGTAGCTCAGGTCGGTGCGCCATTGCGGGCGCAGGATGTTCTGCTGTGGGTCCTTGGCGTAGAGCTTTTCCAGCGGGATGAAGATGATCGCCGAAACCAGCAGCGCCAGCACGAACCAGTCAAGGCCAAGGGAATACGGGGTTTGACCGATGGTTTCGGTCTGAATGTTGGTGCCGCCCAGAAACACGGCCAGGCCCGCCGCGCTGATGCCGGTGAAGCCCAGGCGCTTGCGCCGGTTGAGCAGGATGTTGAGGGTGCCCAGGCTGAACGCCAGCACCAGCCCGGCCAGCAGTAGGGTGCGGGCGAACTGCTCGCTGTAGACCTTGCGGAACTCGCCGAAGGTCAGCCACTGCGGGAACAGAAAGCACAGCACCGCCAGCAGGCTGAGCAAGCCGAGCATGGCCGACAGGTAGCCGCTGATACGCCCTTCACCGAACCGGAACGGCTCGTGCCCGTGACGCTTGAAGTAGGCCTTGAGTGCCTGCATGGGTCATGTTTCCTTGATTGACTGTGGTACTCCATCACCGATGGTCGCCCTGACCAGGCACGACGCCATCGTTTGGGGTTAGAGGAGCGAGTGCTCCCACAGGTCACGCAGGCAGTGTCCTACCTTACAAATCTGTAATGCCGCGCTCAGTCTGGCGACAGCTTCACCCGGCTATGCTCCAGCCATGAGCCCGGTTACCCTGTTGCACTGACCGACCACCGATCATTCGAGACGCGGGTTGCCCTGACGGCGGCCCCGGAGATCCACGATGCTGAAAAAGAATTTCGTTGCCTTCGGCCTGCTGGCCATGAGTGCGCTGGCCCAGGCCGGCCAGACCATCGATGTGTACCGCGACCCCAACTGCGGTTGCTGCAAGGAATGGATCAGCCACCTGCGCGACAACGGCTTTAGCGTGAATGACCATGTGGAGCCGAACATGAGTGCAGTCAAGCAGCGCCTGGGCGTGGCGCCGCGCCTGGCGTCGTGCCACACCGGGGTGATCGACGGCAAGTTCGTCGAGGGCCATGTGCCGGCCGAGCAGATCCAGCTGCTGGCCAAGCGTCCCGACCTGCGCGGCCTGGCCGTGCCGGGCATGCCGATGGGCTCGCCAGGCATGGAAATGGGCGATCACAAGGATGCCTACCAGGTCATCGGCCTGACCCGCGACGGCACCGACGAAGTGGTCGCCAACTACCCGTGAGCACGGCGCCATGCTGAGCGGCTGGGGGCTGTTCCTCAGCGCCTTTGGCGCCGCCACCCTGCTGCCGTTGCAGTCCGAGGCGGTATTGGTCGGGCTGCTGCTGCACGAACCTGATGCCTGGTTGCTGCTGCTGGCGATTGCCACCGCCGGCAATGTACTGGGCTCGGTGGTCAACTGGCTGCTGGGTCGGGGTATCGAGCACTTGCGCGACAAGCGCTGGTTTCCGTTCAGCCAGGCCCAGCTGGACAGGGCCCAGCAGCGCTACCAGCGCTATGGCCAGTGGTCGCTGCTGTTGAGCTGGATGCCGGTGATCGGCGACCCGCTGACGCTGATCGCCGGGATCATGCGCGAGCCATTCTGGCGTTTCATGCTGCTGGTGACCGTGGCCAAGGCCGGGCGTTACCTGGTGCTGGTGCTGTTGACCCTGGGCTGGGTGCACAGCTGAGCGGCTTCAGCAGAAGCGTTGCAGTTGCATCTCGCGCAGCCGGCTGAGGGTGCGGCGGAACGGGAACTCCAGGTAGCCTTCGGTATACAGCGCCTCGAGTGCCACCTCGGCCTCCAGGTACAGCGCCACGCGGCGGTCATAGCATTCATCGACCAGCGCGATGAAGCGCCGCACGCTGTCGTCGTGGATCGACAGCTGCGGCAGTTCGCGATCCCCCGCCACTACCCGCTCGGCGCCGTCCTCGGTGCCACGGGCGATTCTGCCCGGTCGTTGCCGGGCCCCGAGTGCAGGCACCTCGCCCAGCAGAATGACCTTGAAGCGATCACACAGGGCCATGAAGTCCATGGCGGCCAGGGGCTGCTCGCACAGTTCGTTGTAAGTGCACCACACCGCCGAGGTGCTGCGTCGCACCACCTTGACCGTGCGGTAGCCCAGGCTCAGGTCCTCGCGGGTGACCGGTTCACCCGCGCTCGACTGCTCGAACACCTGGCCCAGCGCGCTGGGCTGGCCCGGCTGGCGCACCCAGTAGCGTTGCAGTTCGGCACCGGGATGCAGGCGATGGTCCTGGCCGCCGTCCACCGCCACCACGTGCATGTGCCGCTCGATGGCGGCAATCGCCGGCACGAAGCGTTCGCGATTGAAACCGTCGGCGTAGAGCTGCGCCGGCGGCTGGTTGGAGGTGGCAACGATGACCACGCCGCTGTCGAACAGCACCTGGAACAGGCGACCGAGAATGATGGCGTCACCGATGTCGTTGACGAACAGTTCGTCGAAGCACAGCACGCGGATCTCTTCGGCCAGGCCGTGGGCAAGGGCCTGCAAGGGGTCGGCGGTGCCGTTGAGCTGGAACAGGCGCTGATGCACCCAGCGCATGAAGTGGTGAAAGTGCTGGCGGCGGGCGGGCACCTGCAGGCAGCGGTGGAACTGGTCCATGAGCCAGGTCTTGCCGCGCCCGACCGGGCCCCACAGGTACACCCCACGCGCCACCTCGCCGCGCTCAAGAGCCTCGAAGCAGGCTTGAAGGCAGTCGACGGCATGCTGCTGCGCAGCGTCGGGGACAAAGCCATTGAGTGCGATGGATTGCTGGTACAACGACAGCGGGGTGAGGCTGGACATGCCGGGGGCCTGTGCGGAAAAAGGCCAAGGGTAGCATCAGTGAGGTTTGCGGGGCGTGCTTCGCCTGCAGCAGCCGGCCTTGCCGGCGAAGGACGCGCCGCCGCTTACTGCGTCAGGCCCACCTTCAGCAGCGCACCGTCACTCTCGTCGGTCAGCACATAGAGAAAGCCGTCCGGCCCCACCCGCACATCGCGAATGCGCGCATTCAACTGCCCCAGCAGGCGCTCTTCATGCACCACCTTGTCGCCATCCAGTTGCAGGCGGATCAGCTCCTGGGCGGCCAGCGCGCCGATGAACAGGTTGTGGTCCCAGGCCTTGAAGCGCGGGTTGTCGTAGAACGCCATGCCGCTGATGGCCGGGGACTTCTCCCACACGTGCAGCGGGTCCACCGCGCCCTCGACGCGCTTGCCCTTGGCCTCGGGTATCGGCAGCAGCGAGTAGTTGATGCCGTGCGTCGCCAGGGGCCAGCCGTAGTTCTTGCCCGGCTTGGGAATGTTGATCTCGTCGCCGCCGCGAGGCCCGTGCTCGTTGGTCCACAGTTCGCCTGTCCACGGGTTCAATGCCGCGCCCTGCTGGTTGCGATGGCCATACGACCAGATCTCGGGGCGCACGTTGCTCTGGCCCACAAAGGGGTTGTCCTTGGGCACCTGGCCGTCGGGCAGGATGCGCACCACCTTGCCCTGCAGCTTGTCCAGGTCCTGGGCGGTGGGCCGCTGGTTGTTCTCGCCCAGGGCGATGAACAGGTAGCCGTCGCGGTCGAACACCAGCCGCGAACCGAAGTGGTTGCCGCTGGACAGCTTGGGCTGCTGGCGGAAGATCACGTTGAAGTCGTCCAGGCGCAGGTTGTCGCTCGACAGGCGGCCGCGCCCCACGGTAGTACCGGCCGTGTCGCCATCACCCCCGCCTTCGGCATACGAGAGGTAAACCATGCGGTCCTGCTCGAACTGCGGCGACAGCGCCACGTCGAGCAACCCGCCCTGCCCCTTGGCCCACACCTGCGGCACGCCGCTCAACGGCGAACCGACCTTGCCGTCGGCACTGATGATGCGCAGGTTGCCCTGGCGCTCGGTCACCAGCATGCCCTGCCCGTCGGGCAGGAACGCCAGCGCCCAGGGGTTCTTCAGCCCCTCGGCCAGGGTACTGACAGTGAGCTGGCCTTCTTCGCTGGGGAAGGTGCGCTCAGGGGCGGCGGTGGCGGTCAGCGGCAACAGCGCCGCAGCGCAGAGGGAGAGTAGCCAGGTACGTGAAGACATGCAGGGTTCCTTGCAGTGGGCCAAGCGATCAGGGCGTACGCGTCGATTCGCGCGGCGGGCGGGAGGGGTCCAGGCGCGGCGGCACCTGTTCACGGCGCAGGTTCTGGCCGTTGCCGATGCCGCCATTGTCGAGGGTGGGTGGGCGCGGCAGCGGCTGGGTGGAAGGCCCGCGCGGCGGTGGCGTGGAACGCACGGTGCCCTGCTGGGAATTGGGGTTGGCGCGGCGCACCGGGTCGTTGTAGGGATTGCCCGCGTCGGCGGCCTGAACAGGCATGCCCAGTATCAGGCTCAGTGCTGCGCCGGTCAGTGCCGGCAACCATCGGTTCATCGCGTTCATCTCCTGCACAACGTCAGTGGCCCCAGGCGTTGGATAGCCTACGGCGCGAGAGGTTCGCGATGAAACCCGCTGCCGGGCCGGAGATGATTCAGATTGTTACGCTGCTTGCGCCACTTTCAACCGCGCCGGGCATTTGCCACACTGCAGAGACATTTGTCCGGAGCCAAGCCCCATGCCCTGTTTCCTGCGTCATACCCTGCGTGTCGGCCTGGGCCTGCTGCTGGCCCTGAGCCTGAGCGCCTGCGCGTTGCTGCAGGGGCGCGACCCGTTGACCATCAGCGTGATCGGCATCGAGCCGCTGCCCGGCCAGGACCTGGAAATGCGCATGGCGGTGAAACTGCGGGTGCAGAACCCCAATGAAACGCCCATCGACTACAACGGCGTGGCGCTCAACCTGGAGGTCAATGGCCAGCCGCTGGCAACCGGGGTCAGCGATCAGCACGGCAGCATCGGGCGCTATGACGAAGCGGTACTGAGCATTCCGGTGAGCATCACCGCGTTCTCGATGCTGCGCCAGGCCGTGGGCCTGAGCCGGGTGAGCAACCTGGATGGCATGCCCTATGTGCTGCGCGGCAAGCTGGCCGGGGGCGCCTTCGGCACGATGCGCTTCACCGACAGCGGGCGGCTGGCGCTGCCCAAGCCCACCGATACGGCGTGGTAGCGCTGGGGGGTCGGCTACTTGGCAGCCGCCATCAGCTTGTTGACTTCGCTGCGCACCATGTTGGCGAACTCCGGCGGCGACATGCCGTCGAGCTCGGCGCGCACCCACTCGGCCCATTTGCCCTTGCGCCGCGGCTTCTCGCTGATCAGCCGCGCGGCTTCGGCCTTGGCCTTGCCCAGGTTAGATTGCCAGAGCTCGAACAGTCGCGACTTCTCGTCCTCGATCTGTGCCCGCTCGGCGAAGCTCATGTTGGCCAGATTGAAACTCATGGGGATTCCTGCCACTTGAAAATGGGGGCTATCTTACACTGTAGCCACCGAGCGCCGCCAAGGCGCTGCAACTTTCGGCGCGCTCAGGCATCCATTGATACAGTGACCATCATTCAACGAGGAAGCGTACATGGCCAGGAAAAGCACCCTTAAAGCCGATGCCGAACAAATCAAGGACCAGGCCTTCAGCGAACTGCAGGCGCTGATCGAAGAGTCTGACAAGCTGCTCAAGGACAGCTCCACCCTGGTGGGCGAAGAAGCCGAGACCCTGCGCGCACAGGTGGGCCTCAAGCTCAAGCAGGCCCTGGATGCGGTGGGCGGCGTGCGTGAAAAGGCCAAGCCGGCGGTGGATGCCACCGAGGATTACATTGGCGGCC
The DNA here is from genome assembly GCF_024261405.1 of Pseudomonas sp. FBF18. NCBI lineage: Bacteria > Pseudomonadati > Pseudomonadota > Gammaproteobacteria > Pseudomonadales > Pseudomonadaceae > Pseudomonas > Pseudomonas sp. FBF18. Next base: position 363,545 of record NZ_QKRS01000004.1, read on the forward strand.
ACCCGTGGCAGACCGTGGCGATTTCGGCCGGCTTCGGGCTGGTGGTCGGGCTGTTGCTGGGACGTCGCTCCTGACACCCAATCGCGGGTCAAGCCCGCTCCCACAGGCTTGCACTGTACCTGTGGGAGCGGGCTTGCCCCGCGATGCATTCAACGCAGTTTCAAGGGGTCCACTACCCCACACGCAATCGCCATCCCCACCAGGTCCGGCAGGTGTTCGGCCTGCATGCGCTTCATTACCCGCGAACGGTACAGGTCCACGGTCTTCACGCTGACCTGCAACTGTTCGGCAATCTCCCGATTGGTATAGCCCTGCACCAGGGGCACGAACACGTCGCGCTCACGCGGGGTGAGGCTGTCGATGCGCCCCTGCACTTCATCGCGCTGGCGACTGCTGACCTGAACCCGTGACGAGCGCCCCAGGGCATCCTGCACGCTGTCGAGCAACAACTGGTCGTTGTAGGGCTTCTCGATGAAATCGATGGCCCCGGCCTTGAAGGCGCGTACCACGATCGGCACATCGGCATGCCCGCTGACAAAGATCACCGGCACCTGCACGCCCCGGGCGCGCAAGGCTTCCTGCACGCTCAGCCCACCCATGCCGGGCATGCGCACATCCAGCAGCACGCACGCCGGCAACGCCGCATCGCAGGCCTCCAGAAAAGCCTGGCCACTGGTGAACGGCAGCGCCTGCAGGCCCACCGACTCCAGCAGCCAGACGGTGGAGTCGAGCATGCCCTGATCGTCGTCGACCACGTAGACCTTCGGTTCCTGCATGGAAATCCCCTTGTTCATGCACTGGCCACCGGCGCCAGCCGACAGCACAAAATCAATCCGCCGGTATCACCCGGGTGCGCCTGCAAGGTACCGCCGAACCCTTCGACGATACTGCGGCTCATGCTCAAGCCCAGCCCCAGCCCTTCGGGCTTGCTGGTGGTAAACGGGGTGAAGATGCCGTCCAGTTGCTCGGCGGCCACCCCGGGGCCCTGGTCGGCCACCTGGATACGCAGCCAACCGGCCTGCTGGTCGGCGCTGATCAGCACGCGCGAAGGCGCCCCGGCATGCTGCTCGCGGTTGGCGTCGATGGCGTTGCGCAACAGGTTGAGCAGGACCTGTTCGAGCAAGACACGGTCGGCGTATACCGGCGGCAGGTTGTACACCATGTGCTGCTCGATGGTCACCTGGGCCTGCGCCGCCTCCCAGGCACAGAGGCGCACGGCCTCGCGCGATACATCGGCCACGTTGAGCGCCTGCAAGCGGCGCGGCTCCTTGCGCAGGAACGAGCGCAGGCGCTTGATCACTTCGGCGGCATGGGTGGCCTGCTCGGTGATGCGCTGCAGGCCCTGGGCGACCCGCCCGGCCGCCTGCGGGTCACGCTCCACCGCCAGCAGGTAGCGCTGGCTGGCACTGGCATAGTTGACCACCGCTGCCAGCGGCTGGTTGATCTCGTGGGCAATGCCGGAGGCCAGCTCGCCCAGGGTGACCAGCCGCGCGGTGTGCGCCAGTTCATCCTGGTGTCGGCGCTGCTGGCGTTCACGCAGCTCGCGCTCGGTCATGTCGCGAGCCACCAGCGAGTAGTAGCGCTCGCCACCTGCGGCCCGGTGCGCCAGCAGTACCAGCGACACCGGGAACGGCGCCGAGCCGTTGTAGGGCGCCAGCCGCGCCTCGCATTGCCACACCCCTTCACGCTCGGCGCAGGCCCAGCCCTCTTCGTCGAGGCGTTGCAGGGCTTCTTCGTCCAGCAGCTCGCGCAGGGGCGGCACGGCCTGCACCTCCAGCAGGCCCAGTGCACGCCGGGCGGAACGGTTGAGGTAGGTGAGCTGGCCGGCGGGGTCGGTGAACAGCACCAGGTCGGTGTTGGCCTCGACCACCTCGGCCAGGCGCCGGCGGTTTTCCTGGGCTTCGATGCGCACGGTGATGTCGCGTGACACGCTGACGATCTCGACCACCGCACCGGTGTAGGTTTCGCGGATGGCGCGGCTGGCGATCTCGAACCACAGGTCGCGGCCATCGCGGTGGCGCACGCGGCAGGTCATGGTCTGGTAGCCGTCCTGCTCCAGCGCCTGGGAGGCCTGCAGCAGCGATTGCTGGCGGTTCTGGGGGTGAAACAGCGACTGCACCGCCACCCCGCGCAGCTCTTCCGGCCAGTAGCCCAGCAGGCGATAGGAGGCCGGCGAAGCATCCAGGAAACACCCGTCGGGGGTATGGCGCGAGATCAGGTCGGTGGTGTTTTCGGTGATCAGGCGGTACAACCGACGTGCCTGGCTGGCCTCGCGCTCGGCCAGGCGCTCCACCGTGGCGTCGCGGCAGCGGGCCAGCACCTGCAGGCCGCCCTCCAGCGGAACGAAGGTCCACAACAGGATACGCTGTTGCACCAGGGCCTCGACCTCGGCAATCGCCCGCTGCTGGTGCAGGCAGGCGCTCACCAGCGCCTTGTAGTTGGCGGGCAGCAGGCTGCCCACGGGCGGCTTGGGCCAGGTGTCGAACAACGCCTGCACCGCCGGGTTGGCGGCCACCACCTGGGCGGCGGCATCGAGCAGCACGGTGGGTTGCGGGTCCTTGTCGAGCAAGGCCGAGGGAGGAAAGGTCACTTGGGGCTCCGGCTTTTTATAGTACATATACCATATTGCTATAGTCTATCTTCCAAGTAATATGGAGAACAGCGTAAAAATGAAACACCGAAGTCGGTCTGCGTACCGCCTTCCAGAAACCTGATCAGAGCTAACAATCAGCCATCGGAGGTTTCAGCCAGCGCCTGATCGCGGCTGCCTCCTGCACAGGAACCGTTCATGTCGATCTTCTCCCAGGGCCTGCAGCCCGCCCCCGTCAACCATGTCGCCCTTTCCCCGCTGAGTTTCATCGAACGCACGGCTGCGGTCTATGGCGATTACCCGGCGGTGATCCATGGTGCCATCCGCCGCAACTGGCAGGAAACCTACCAGCGCTCCCGCCGCCTGGCCAGCGCCCTGGCCGGCCGTGGTATCGGGCTGGGCGATACGGTGGCGGTGATGCTGCCCAACATTCCGGCCATGCTCGAGGCGCATTTCGGTGTGCCGATGATCGGTGCGGTGCTCAACGCCCTGAACGTGCGCCTGGATGCCGAAGCCATCGCGTTCATGCTCGAGCACGGTGAAGCCAAGGTGCTGATCACCGACCGCGAGTTCCACAAGGTGATCGAAGCAGCGCTGGGCCTGATGGCCCACCCGCCGCTGGTGATCGATGTGGACGACCCGGAGTACGGCGAGGGCCGCGCCGTCAGCGACCTGGATTACGAAGCCTTCCTGGCCGAGGGCGACCCCGAGTTCGTGTGGCACTGGCCCGAGGACGAGTGGCAGGCGATCTCGTTGAGCTACACCTCCGGCACCACCGGCAACCCCAAGGGGGTGGTCTACCACCACCGCGGCGCCTACCTGAATGCACTGGGCAACCAGATGACCTGGGCCATGGGCAACCACCCGGTGTACCTGTGGACCCTGCCGATGTTCCACTGCAATGGCTGGTGCTACCCGTGGACCGTGACGGCCCTGGCCGGCACCCATGTGTTCCTGCGCCGGGTCGACCCGCAGAAGATCCTGACCCTGATTCGCGAGCACCAGGTCACCCACCTGTGCGGCGCACCGATCGTGCTCAATGCGCTGATCAACATGCCCGATTCGGCCAAGGCCGCCATCGACCACCCCGTGAACGCGATGGTGGCCGGGGCGGCGCCACCCGCCAAGGTGATCGGCGCGGTGGAGGAAATGGGCATCAAGGTGACCCACGTCTACGGCCTGACCGAGGTCTACGGCCCGGTGACGGTGTGTGCCTGGCATGCCGAATGGGACGCGCAGCCGCTGGAGGAGCGGGCCCGCATCAAGTCGCGCCAGGGCGTGCGCTACCCTACCCTCGAAGGGCTGATGGTGGCCGACCCGCAAACGCTTGAGCCGGTGGCCCGCGACGGCAACACGCTGGGCGAGATCTTCATGCGCGGCAACACCGTGATGAAGGGCTACCTGAAGAACCCCGAGGCCACCGCCGAAGCCTTCCGAGGCGGCTGGTTCCATACCGGCGACCTGGCAGTGTGGCATGCCGACGGCTATGTGGAGATCAAGGACCGGCTCAAGGACATCATCATTTCCGGAGGCGAGAACATCTCGACCATCGAGGTCGAAGACACGCTGTACCGCCACCCGGCCGTGCTCGAGGCTGCGGTGGTCGCCCGCCCGGATGAAAAATGGGGCGAAACCCCCTGTGCCTACGTCACCCTCAAGGCCGGTTTCGAAGGTACCCGCGAGGCGGACATCATCGCCTTCTGCCGCGAGCATCTGGCCGGCTTCAAGCTGCCCAAGACCGTGGTGTTCAGCGAACTGCCGAAAACCTCCACGGGCAAGATCCAGAAGTACCTGTTGCGCGACTGGGCCAAGGCGCTCTGACCTTTTTTCACCTTTATTCGGAAACCGTTATGCCTGAGTTCAATGCACCGCTGCGCGACATGCGTTTTGTTCTTCACGAAGTGTTCCAGGGCCCGGCCCTGTGGGCACGCCTGCCGGCGCTGGCGGCCAGCGTCGACGGCGATACCGCCGATGCGATACTGGAAGAGGCGGCCAAGATCACCGGCCAGCTGATCGCCCCGCTCAACCGCAGCGGCGATGAGGAAGGCGTGCACTTCGCGCAGGGTCGGGTCACCACTGCGCAGGGGTTCGTGCAGGCCTGGCAGACCTACCGCGAAGGCGGCTGGGTCGGGCTGGCGGGCAACCCCGAGTACGGCGGCCTGGGTATGCCCAAGATGCTCGCGGTGCAGTTCGAGGAGATGCTCTACGCCGCCAACTGCAGCTTCAGCCTGTATTCGGCGCTGAGCGCCGGCTGCTGCCTGGCCATCGACGCGCACGCCAGCGATGCATTGAAGGCCACCTACCTGCCGGCGCTGTACAGCGGGCAGTGGGCCGGCACCATGTGCCTGACCGAACCGCATGCAGGTACCGACCTGGGGATCATCCGCAGCAAGGCCGAACCCCAGGCCGATGGCAGCTACCGGGTCAGCGGCACCAAGATCTTCATCACCGGCGGCGACCAGGACCTGACCGAGAACATCGTGCACCTGGTGCTGGCCAAGCTGCCCGACGCGCCGGCCGGGCCCAAGGGCATCTCGCTGTTTCTGGTGCCCAAGCGCCTGGTGGGCGAGGACGGCAGCCTGGGTGAAACCAACGCGGTGAGCTGTGGATCGATCGAGCACAAGATGGGCATCAAGGCCTCGGCCACCTGCGTGATGAACTTCGATGGCGCCGTGGGCTACCTGGTGGGCGAACCCAACCGCGGCCTGGCGGCGATGTTCACCATGATGAACTACGAGCGCCTGTCCATCGGCATCCAGGGCATCGGCTGCGCCGAGGCGTCGTACCAGAACGCCGCACGCTACGCCCGGGACCGCCTGCAAAGCCGCGCCGCCACCGGGCCGCTGGCCAGCGACAAGGTGGCCGACCCGATCATCGTGCATGCCGATGTACGGCGCATGCTGCTGAGCATGCGCGCCCTGACCGAAGGCGGCCGGGCGTTCGCCACCTATGTCGGCCTGCAGCTGGATATCGCCAAGTACGCCGAGCAGCCGGAGGAGCGCGAGGCCGCGCAGCGCCTGGTGGCCTTGCTGACACCGGTGGCCAAGGCGTTTTTCACCGACATGGGCCTGGAAAGCTGCGTACTGGGCCAGCAGGTGTTCGGCGGGCATGGCTACATTCGCGAATGGGGCCAGGAACAGCTGGTGCGCGATGTTCGCATCGCGCAGATCTACGAAGGCACCAACGGCATCCAGGCGCTGGACCTGCTGGGGCGCAAGGTGGTGGCCGATGGCGGACAGTCGCTGGCGCTGTTCGCCAACGAGATCCGCAGCTTCTGTGAAACCCGTCCGCCCCTGTGCGAACCGCTGCTGCATGCCCTGGCGCAGCTGGAAAGCGTGAGCCAGTGGGTACGCGAGCAGGCCACCGGTGATGCCAACGCGGTGGGCGCGGCGTCGGTGGAGTACCTGCACCTGTTCGGCTATGTGGCCTACGCCTACATGTGGTCGCGCATGGCGGCCACTGCCCGCGAACGGCGCGAGCAGGAGCCGGCGTTCTACGAGGCCAAGCTGGCCACGGCTACCTTCTACGTCGAGCGTCTGCTGCCCAGGGTACTGTCGTTGCAGGCCAGCATCCGCGCAGGCAGTGCGCCGCTGTACCAGTTGCCAGCCGAGCTTTTCTGAGCCGCGCAACGCTCCAGGCGGGTGCTTAAACGATAAAAACCACGCATTTGCGTGGTTTTTCGTTCAAATATTTCTTACAACTGATAGTCATTCACGATGAACTCGGTTCTCGTTGGCCACCTGCCAAGGGTAGAATGGCCAAAACCGGGAGTATCAATGAACCAAACCAGCCTCAGCGCAGCCGAACTTGATGCCATCACCGATGCCGCTGCGCACTGGTGCATGCGCCTGCATGCTGAGGACTGCAGTGAACAGGAACGTGCCGCCTGCGCGCAATGGCGCGCAGCCGACCCACTGCACGAGCAGGAATTCCAGGCCATGCAGGAGATCTGGCAGACCGCCGACCACCTGCCCCGCCCTGCTGCCCCGGTAATCACCCTGTCAGCCAGGCCCCGCGGGCGCGCCTTGCGTCGGCTGGCCTCGGCTGCGGCCGTGGCGCTGGTGGCACTGCCGATTGGCGCCTGGGTGGGCTGGGAACAGGGCTGGCTGCCCAACAGCTATGAGCGCGTTGAAAGCGGCAATGCCATCGCCCGCGCAGTGCTGCCGGATGGCAGCGAGGTGGAGTTGAACCTCAACACCACCCTGCGCTACGCCAACTACAAGGACGAACGACGGGTGACGCTGGTCAACGGCGAGGCCTTCTTCAAGGTGCAGCACGATACCCAGCACCCGTTCGTGGTGCGTGCCGGCAAGGGCCAGACCCGGGTGACCGGTACCCAGTTCAACGTGTGGAAGTACCAGGACCAGGTGAAGGTCACCCTGGTGGAAGGTTCGGTGCTGGTCAGCAGCAACAGCAGCGACCCGGACAGCGGCTATCGCCTGGGCCCCGGCATGCAGGCCAGCTACCGTCGCGGCGACTACGAGCCGGCCCTCAGCCAGACCTATGCCCACGACACCAGCCTGGCCTGGCGCGGCGGCAAGCTGATCCTCGACAATCTGCCACTGGACCAGGCCCTGCCGCTGATCAACCGCTACCTGGAAACGCCGTTGCTGCTGGCGGACGCCAGTACCGGCAGCATCCGCATCAGCGGCATCTACAACACCACCGAGGTCAATCGCCTGGTGAGCAACATGCCCAAGGTGCTGCCGGTGTACCTGACGCGCAACAAGAACGGCGATACGGTGCTCAACCGCATCTCGCCGCCCCCGCGAAAAAGCTGAGCCTCGCGCCCAGCTCCTGCGCCCTGGCGCGCTACAGCACCATCGCCGCTACCCAGCCGAACGCCAGCAACGGCAGGTTGTAATGCAGGAAGGTCGGCACCACCGTGTCCCAGATGTGATGGTGCTGGCCGTCGACGTTCAGGCCCGAGGTCGGGCCCAGGGTCGAGTCCGACGCCGGTGAGCCGGCATCACCCAACGCGCCGGCAGTGCCGACGATGCACACGGTGGCCAGCGGGTCGAAGCCCAGTTGCACGCACAGCGGCACGAAGATCGCCGCCAGGATCGGCACCGTGGAGAACGACGAACCGATACCCATGGTCACCAGCAGGCCCACCAGCAGCATCAGCAGCGCCCCGACCGCCTTGCTGTGGTCGATCCAGCCGGCCGAGGCCTCCACCAGGGTCTTCACTTCGCCGGTGGCCTTCATGACCTCGGCAAAGCCGGACGCGGCAATCATGATGAAGCCGATCATGGCCATCATCTTCATGCCTTCGGTGAACAGGTCATCGGTGTCCTTCCAGCGCACGATGCCCGACAGCGAGAAGATCAGAAAGCCCGCCATCGCACCGATGATCATCGAGTCCAGCCACAGCTGGATGATGAACGCCGCGGCGATCGCACAGCCGGCCACCATCAGCGTCAATGGGTTGTAGCTGACGGCCACCTGCTCGACCTGCTCGATCTTTGCCACGTCGTACACGCGCTTTTTGCGGTAGCTGAAGAACACCGCCAGCAGCAACCCGAACAGCATGCCCGCCGCCGGTATCGCCATGGCCTGGGTCACGTTGACGCCGCTGACGTCCACCCCGCTACGGCTGACGTTGGCCAGCAGGATCTGATTGAGGAAGATGTTGCCGAACCCCACTGGCAGGAACATGTAGGGGGTGATCAGGCCGAAAGTCATCACACAGGCCACCAGGCGCCGATCGATCTGCAGGCGAGTCAGCACGTACAGCAGCGGCGGCACCAGCAGCGGAATGAAGGCGATATGAATGGGCAGGATGTTCTGCGACGAGATCGCCACCACCAGCAACAGGCCGATCAGCAGCCACTTTATCTTGCCGCCTTCGGCATTGCGCTGACCATGGAACATCGACAGGGCGCGATCGGCCAGCGCATGGGCCAGCCCGGACTTGGCGATGGCCACGGCGAATGCGCCCAGCAGCGCATACGACAATGCCACCGTGGCGCCGCCACCCAGGCCGCCGTTGAACGCCTTGAGCGTGCCTTCGATACCCAGGCCGCCCACCAGGCCGCCGGCGAGCGCGCCGATGATGAGGGCGATGACCACGTGCACACGGGCCAGGCTCAATATCAGCATGATGCCGACCGCGGCAATTACTGCATTCATTTCATGACCTCTAGAAACCAGACAAAGCTTGCGCTGCGGCGACAGACTGCGAGCGCAGTGGCCGAACGACAGGTGTTTTTATGGGAGGGCGCACACTCTGAAGCAGCACCCGCCACTTGTCAAAGTACGGGGCTAGACGGCTGCACGCGGGTCGCATGCATGACTGAAAACGACGCATTTCAATTGAACGTTTGAATAAAGAAAAACTGCGCCTGGCCGTTACAGTCGTCAGCCTCAATCTTTTTTTGGATCAAAGGACTTCGTCATGTCGTCGAGACAACTTTCCATCCAGTGGAAAATCACCCTGCTGGCCGGGCTCTGCCTGGCCAGCATCGTTACGCTGCTGGTGGGCCTTTCGCTGTACCGCATGGAGCACAACTCCGAGCTGGTCAAGGCCAGCAGCATGCAGATGCTGACCGAAGCGGCCCAGTCGCGTATCGAGTCCCAGGGCGAAGTCCAGGCCTTGAGCATCCGCCGCCAGTTCATGGATGCCTACCAATACGGGGCAGGCTTTGCGCGCCAGGTGCTGTTTTTGCGCGAGCAGGCCGAAAAGCGCTTTCTGGACGCCTTCGACCTGCGCGAGGACATGACCCGCCAGGTGCGCGCCGCGCTGCAGGCCAACCCCGACCTGCTGGGGCTGTCGCTGGTGTTCGAGCCCAACGCCCTGGACAACAAGGATGCCCTGTTCGCCAACCAGGCCGAGCTGGGCAGCAACGAGGCCGGCCGCTTTGCCCTGTACTGGTCGCAGCCCACGCCCGGCAAGCTGACCTCGATGGCGCTGCCCGAAAAGGACATGACCGACACCAGCATCGGCCCCAGCGGCGAGCCAGCCAACACCTGGTCGGTGTGTCCGCGTACCACGCGCAAGACCTGCGTGATCGAACCCTACTTCTATGACATCGCCGGTCAGCGGGTGCTGATGACCAGCATCGTGTTCCCGCTGATCGTGGCCGACAAGGTGGTCGCCACCCTGTCGATCGACATCAACCTGAACAGCCTGCAGGCGCTGAGCCAGCAGGCCAGCCAGAACCTGTACCAGGGCCAGACCCGCATCGGCATCATCAGCCCGGTCGGCCTGCTGGCCGGCTACAGCCCGGATGCGGGCAAGCTGGCGCAACGCTTCGACCAGGTCGACAGCACCAGCGGCAAGGAGCTGATAGGCCTGCTGAGCAGCGGCACGCCCCTGCAGAGCCTCCACAAGGACGAGCGCCTGAAGGTGCTGGCATCGTTTGCACCGATACCGGGGGGCAAGCCCTGGGGCGTGCTGCTGGATGTGCCGCAAAGCGCCCTGACCGGCCCGGCCGAGACCCTCAAGAACGAGCTCGACCAGCGCAATACCAGTGGCACCCTGATCGAGCTGGGCCTGGGTGTGCTGGCCGCGATCGTGGGGCTGCTGCTGATCTGGGTGATGGCGCGCAGTGTGACCCGCCCCATCCTGGGCGTGGCCGCCATGCTCAAGGACATCGCCAGCGGCGAAGGCGACCTGACCCGCCGCCTGAACTACGACAAGCGCGACGAGCTGGGGGAACTGGCCGGCTGGTTCAACCGCTTCCTCGACAAGCTGCAGCCGATCATCGCCGAGGTCAAACGCTCGGTGCAGGCGGCGCGCGACACTGCCGACCAGTCTTCGGCGATTGCCTCGCAGACCAGCGCCGGCATGGAGCAGCAGTACCGTCAGGTCGACCAGGTGGCCACGGCGTCCCACGAAATGAGCGCCACCGCCCAGGATGTGGCGCGCAGTGCTGCGCAAGCGGCCCAGGCGGCGCGTGACGCCGACCAGGCGACCCGTCAGGGCCTGGCGGTGATCGACCGCACCACCACCAGCATCGATACCCTGGCAGCCGACATGAACACCGCCATGGCCCAGGTCGAAGGCCTTGCCGACAACAGCGAGAAGATCGGTTCGGTACTGGAAGTGATCCGCTCCATCGCCGAGCAGACCAACCTGCTGGCGCTCAATGCCGCCATCGAGGCGGCCCGTGCCGGGGAAGCCGGGCGCGGCTTTGCGGTGGTGGCCGACGAGGTGCGCAACCTGGCCCGACGCACCCAGGAGTCGGTGGAGGAGACCCGTCAGGTGATCGAGCAACTGCAGGCCGGCACCCGCGAGGTGGTGGGCGCCATGGACAGCAGCCACCGCCAGGCCCAGGGTAGCGTCGACCAGGTCGGTCAGGCCGTGACTGCGCTGCGCCAGATCGGCGAGGCCGTCACCGTGATCAGCGACATGAACCTGCAGATTGCCAGTGCCGCCGAAGAGCAGAGCGCGGTGGCCGAGGAAATCAACAACAACGTGGCGACCATTCGCGATGTGACCGAGTCACTCTCGGAGCAGGCCAATGAGTCGGCGCGGGTCAGCCAGTCGCTGAACAGCCTGGCCAACCAGCAGCAGGGGCTGATGGACCAGTTCCGCGTCTGATGGTGTTATCGGGCTGCCCTGCGGGGTAGCTCGATGCTCACCCGCAGCCCGCCCAGTGGGCTTTCCAGCAACCTCATCTGCCCACCCCAGGCTTCGGCGATATCGCGAACGATGCCCAGGCCAAGCCCATGGCCATCGACCTGTTCGTCGAGCCGCGCACCGCGCTCCAGCACCCCCGCCCTGGCATTTTCGGGGATGCCCGGGCCATCATCGTCCACCCACAGGCGATACACCCCGCCCTCTTGCTCGATGCTCAGGCAGACCTCGCTGTCGGCCCACTTGCAGGCGTTGTCCAGCAGGTTGCCCAGCAGCTCGAGCAGGTCTTCGCGGTCCCAGGGCAAGGACAGCCCATCGGGCACCTGATGGCGGATGAGCAGGTGATCGCCGTGAATCATGCCCAGGGTCGATAGCAGGCCCGGCAGTTCGGTGGCGCAATCGAAATGCGCCCCCGGCAGGGCATCGCCGGCCAGACGGGCGCGATTGAGTTCGCGGCTCAGGCGTTGCTGGATCTGCTCCAGCTGAGCCTGCAACTGGGCGCGAACCTCGGGCAGGTCGTTCAGGCGCTCGCTCGACGCCAGGCTCATCAGCACCGCCAGGGGAGTCTTCAGGGCATGCCCCAGGTTACCCAGCGCGTTGCGTGAACGCCTGAGGCTGTCTTCGGTGTGTGCCAGCAGGTGGTTGATCTGCGCCACCAGGGGCTCGAGTTCGACAGGCACCTCACTGTCGAGCTGCGAGCGCTTGCCCTGCTGCAGTTGGGCGATCTGTTCGCGCGTGCGTTCCAGTGGGCGCAGGGAGCGTGTGACCGTGATGCGTTGCAGCACCAGAATCAACAGCAGCGCCACCAGCCCCAGGCCAAGGCCAAGCTGCTGCATGCGCCGGAAGCCGTCGCGCACGGGGGTATAGTCCTGCGCCACGCTGATCGAGATCGCCTGGCCCAGGCGCCGGTAGTCGGCACGCAACACCAGCAGTTGCTGGCCAGCCGGGCCCAGCTCCAGGCCCGCGTGCAGGCCGGGAGTTGGCGGACGGGGCATGTCCATGTCCCAGAGCGAGCGGGAACGCCAACTGCCCCCTTCGAAATCGATACGGAAGTAGTAGCCGGAAAACGGCCGCTGGTACGCCGACGACAGGCGTCGCTCGTCCAGTTCGAGGCCGCTGTGGCCGCGCACCAGCGCCACCAGCAGGTTTTCGCTTTCCTTGCGCAGCCCCGTCTCCAGGTAGCGCTGCAACCCGACCTCGAACAGCCACAGGCTGATCTGTGCCAGGGCCAGGCCGACCACCACCAGTACACCGACCAGCCCCAGGCTCAGGCGCGCCTGGATCGACTTCACTCGACCACTCCGCCAAAGCGATAGCCCTGGCCGCGATGGGTTTCGATCACGCTGCGCCCCAGCTTGCGGCGCAGGTGGTTGACGTGTACTTCGAGCACATTCGAGTCGCGCTCGGTTTCGCCGTTGTAGAGGTGCTCGGCCAGGTGGCTTTTGGAAAGGATCTGCTGCGGGTGCAACATGAAGTAGCGCAGCAGGCGAAACTCGGCGGCGGTCAGTTGCACGTCCTGCCCGTCGCGGCTCACGCACTGGCGGCCTTCGTCCAGGTGCAGGCCGGCGGCCTGCAGGGTCGGCTGGTTGGCCAGGCCACGGGCGCGGCGCAGCAGCGACTGGATGCGCAGTTGCAGCTCTTCGGGGTGAAAGGGTTTGCTCAGGTAATCGTCGGCACCGGCCTTGAGGCCCTCGATGCGCTCGGCCCAGGAACCCCGTGCGGTCAGGATCAGCACCGGGGTCGACAGCCCGCCGGCGCGCCATTGGGCCAGCACCTCGAGGCCGGGCAGGCCGGGCAGCCCCAGGTCCAGGATAATCAGGTCATAGGGCTCGCTGCTACCCTGGTACACCGCATCTCGGCCGTCGGCCAGCCAGTCGATGGCGTAGCCCTGGCGCTGCAGGCTCTGGGTGAGTTCATCGGCCAGCGGGACGTTGTCCTCGACCAGTAACAGGCGCATCAGTCATCTTCCTCATCTTTGATCAGCACACCCGTGCGTGCATCGAACTTGATTTCACGCACGACCCCTTGCGGGGTGACCAGCTCGACTTCGTACTCGTAGCGGTTGTGCTTCTCTTCCAGCTCCGCCTCAAGCAACTTCGCCCCGGGGTAACGCCCCAGGGCGGAGTTCAACAGTTGCTCCAGCGGCAGGATGATGCCCTTCTGACGTAGCTCCAGGGCTTCATCCTGATCGAGGTCGCGGGCCAGGGCCGGCGTACAGAAGACCAGCAATGCGAGGAACAGCCACGGTGCCGTTCGCTTGCGTGCAGTCATCAGGTGTCCTTGGCGTCCTTGAGTACTTCACCGGTCTTGGCATCAAGGTCCACGTCCCATTCGACGTTCTGCGCGTCACGCAGTTCGACCTTGTACACATAACGGCCGTACACGTCCTCGAGCTCGGAGTCCTTGATGGTGGCACCCGGATGCTTGGCCAGCGCTTTTGCGTTGAGGTCATCCAGCGACAGGATGGTCTTGGCCTGGACCAGCTGCACGACTTCATTGGTGGGGATGTCTTTAGCCAGCGCAACGTTGGCGCTCAGGGCAAGGGCGGCGGTGGCGAACAGGGCAGTCAATGTTTTCATCGTGTCTCTCCATTTAGGATCAATCTTGCTTACGGGTTCAGAATACCGAACCGAACTTAACTGAAACTGAAAACAACTGGCGCCATGATAGCTCAGGCGCGCCCCTGTTCCGTCCACGCTTCTCTATAATCGTTGATCCAGGACAACGAGGCCCTTATGAGCTCAATCCAGATCAAGTTTCCAGCGCTGACACTCAAGGCCGGCACGCGGGCGTTTGCCCATGTACGCGAACGCGGTCTGCAGGCTGCAGACGTGGGGGTGCTACCGGGCGCTGCAGGCGGCCCCAAGGCGCTGGGTATCCAGGGTATCGACCTGGCGCTGTTCGGCCAGTGGCTGCCCACAGCACCGCGCGCGCGCTCGCTGATCGGGGCATCGATCGGCTCCTGGCGCTTCGCCAGTGCCTGCCTGCCCGACCCCGCCCAGGCCCTGCTGCGCCTGGGCCATCTGTATACCGAGCAGGATTTCGCCAAGGGCGTGACCCAGGCCCAGGTCAGCCAGAGCTGTCGTCGCATGCTCGATGACCTGCTGGATGGCCAGGATGCTCGCATTCTCGACAACCCCCACTATCGGCTCAACATCATGCTGGTCAGAAGCCACGGCCTGCTTCAGCACGATCATCGAGGCCGACTGGGCGTAGGCCTGTCGTCGGTGATTGCCGACAACCTCGTGAGCCGTTCGCGGCTGGCCCGGCACTTCGAACGCGTGATCCTGCATGACGCACGCTGCGCACCGCCGTTGAACCCCCTCACGGACTTCCCTTCGCGCTGCCTGCCGCTGGCGGTCGACAACCTGCGTCATGCCCTGCTCGCTTCAGGCTCCATTCCCATGGTGATGGAAGGCGTGCGGGACATTCCGGGGGTCGGGGCGGGCACCTACCGGGATGGTGGCTTGCTCGACTATCACCTCGACCTGCCCTACAGCGGCGAGGACATCGTGCTTTACCCTCACTTCACCCACAAGGTGGTGCCGGGGTGGTTCGACAAGGCCCTGCCCTGGCGGCGCAGCAATGCGCAGTACCTGCAGAACGTGCTGTTGCTGGCACCCTCGCCGCAGTACCTGGCCCGCCTGCCCTACGGCAAGCTGCCGGATCGCAGCGACTTCAAGCGCTTCATGGGCGATGCCGGTAGCCGCCAACGTTACTGGCGTACCGCCATGAGCGAAAGCCAGCGGCTGGGCGACGAGTTCCTGGAACTGGTGGAAACCGGCAAGCTGCACCAGCATCTGCAACCGTTGAAGTAGGCTTGCTGTTAAACTGCCGGTCAGCATTGGTTTTCAGAGTTCTAAGATACCGTGGAAATTTTCAAAGAGTTCACCTTCGAATCGGCCCACCGCTTGCCGAATGTGCCCGCCGGGCACAAATGCGGGCGCCTGCACGGCCACTCCTTCAAGGTTGCCTTGCACCTGACCGGCCAGCTGGATCCGCATACCGGCTGGATTCGCGACTTCTCGGAGATCAAGGCGATTTTCAAGCCGCTGTACGAGCAGCTAGACCACAACTACCTCAATGACATCCCTGGCCTGGAGAACCCGACCAGCGAAGTGATTGCCAAATGGATCTGGGTCCAGGTCAAGCCGTTGCTGCCAGAACTGAGCAAGGTGCGTATCCATGAGACCTGCACCAGTGGCTGCGAGTATTACGGCGACTGAGCTGACAGTGACATGTCTGAAAACCACCTCCCAAGGTGGTTTTTTTATGCCCGCCTTGCAGGAAACTTTCAGCCCAC